>NZ_JBHXSG010000015.1:17662-158327 GCF_042714835.1 Streptomyces sp. NPDC058678
GCCGCCCCGGGCGGGGTGGGGGCCGCGCGTCCGCGGGGGGTGGGGGGGGCGGCGGGGGCGGCGCCCCGGGGGGGCCCGGGGGGGGGGGGGTGCGGGCCGGGCCCCGGCCCACGACCGGTGCCGGTGCCTGTGCCTGTGCCTGTGCCGGCGGGACGAGTGCGGGGCGGTCCGCCGGTGCCGGGACGGATTCCTGGTGCTGGGCGGTGGCGGCCACGCGCGCGAACTCGTGTTCCGCGGGCCGGCCCGCGTCCTCCATCCGACGGGGGGAACGTTCTCCCGCACCGGCGTGGAGCAGGGCTGTGGGCAGCAGGACGACCGCGGTGGTGCCTCCGTAGGGCGAGGTGCGCAGGTGCACCTTGATGCCGTGTCGGGCGGCGAGTCTGCTGACCACGAAGAGGCCGAGCCGGTCGCTGTCGAACAGGTCGAGTGTCTCGGACTGCTCAATGCGCCGGTTGGCCTCGGCGAGGGTGTCCTTGCCCATGCCCAGTCCTCGGTCCTCGACCTCGACGGCGTAGCCGTTGCCGACGGGCTCGCCGGTGACGCGCACGCGCGTGTGGGGTGGCGAGAACTGGGCGGCGTTCTCGATGATCTCGGCCAGGAGGTGGGTGAGGTCGGCGACGGCCGCGCCGACCACGGACGCGTCGGGCAGCTGACGTACCTCCACGCGCGCGTAGTCCTCGACTTCGGAGACGGCCGCGCGCACCACGTTCGTCAGGGAGACCGGCATGCGCCACGCACGGCCGGGGGCCGCGCCGGAGAGGATGATCAGGCTCTCGGCGTGGCGCCGCATGCGGGTGGTGAGGTGGTCGAGCCGGAACAGGTCGCTGAGCTCGTTCGGGTCGTCGGACCGGCGTTCCATGCTGTCGAGCAGGCTCAGCTGGCGGTGGACGAGGACCTGGCTGCGGCGAGCGAGGTTGACGAAGACTCCCGAGATGCCGCTGGCGAGCTCCGCGCGTTCCACGGCGGCCCGCAACGCGGCGCGGTGCACGGTGCTCAGGGCCTCGGCGACCTGGCCGGTCTCGTCCTCCGCGGGCGGTCCGGGCGGGGCCTCGGCCTGGACGTCGATCTCCTCGCCCGCGCGCAGCTTCCCCATGGCGTCGGGGAGTTTGCGGCGGGCGATCTCCAGGGCGCTGTTGCGCAGGCTCACCAGCTCGACGACGAGGCCGCGGCCGATGCGTACGGAGATGACGAGGGAGGCGGCTACGGCGACGAGGCCGAGGAGCACGGCGGCACCGGCGGGAGTGAGCAGGCCTCGGGTGAACGGGTCGGCCCGGTCGGCGACACCACGTCCCGCGTCCTCCTCGATGGTCCGCATGCCGTCCTGCACACGCGCGTGTGCCCCGCTCCAGGCGGCTTCCGGTGCCGCGTCGATCGCGCGGGCGCCCGCGCCGACGGCGAGGATCTTGTCCTCGGTGGCGCCCACGGTGGCGTACGCGCCGCCGTCGGCGAGCCTGTGCCAGGCGGCGCGCTCGGAGCCCCGCAGGTCGGCGACCGCGGACTCGGTGAGGGCGCGGCGTGTGTCGACGGCTCCGGTGAACAGCCGCAGCCGCTCACCGGTAAGGCCCCCGGTCAGGCGCGCACTGGCGAGGACCACGTCCTCCTGGGCCAGCGCCTCGCCCGCGCGGGAGAATTCGAGCAGCACGCGCGCGTCGGATCCGAGTTCGGCGTCCTGGATGCCGGTGAGGGCGCCGCCCACCGCGAAGGCGCTCCCGATGGTCTTCGTGTACCGGCCGTAGGTCTCGTCCCAGCCCGCGCGGCGGTCTAGCACGGCCGTGCGCAGGGAACTCAGTTGTTCGGCGCCGGTGACGAACGCTTCGAGCCGCCGGGCCACTCCGGCGGGCAGTTCCTCGCTGTCGGCGATGGTGTTGGCGTCCCCGAGCCGCAGTTCGGCCACCGCGCGGTCGGTGCGTTCCGCGAGCTTCTTGAGATCGCCGTGCTGCCCGGCCGAGGGGTCGGTCGCGTAGCGGACGGCGGCCGCCCGTTCGGTCTGGAGCGCGGCCACGGCCGCGGCGACGGGGGTCCGGATTCCGGAGTCCACGCGCTGCAACTGCCGTAGGCGGGCGACGTCCTGGGCGGTGGTGACGGTGGCGTACGCCCACAGGGCGAGCAGGGAGACCACCGGCACCATGAGCAGGCAGACGATCTTGGCGCGAACGGTCCGCGGGCGCATCAGCCGGCGTCCCGCGCGCGCGGGCGCGTCCTCCGGTATCGCGGGTATCGCGCCCCCGGGTTCGGCCGGGCCTTCGTCGGCCGGGGGTCCGGCGTGCGCGCGGCGGCCGCGCGCGGGGGGCTGGAGCGGCGTCTCGGCGCCGGCTGTGGGGGTCCTACGCGGTGTACGCATGGCCTCCTCGCTCGGGAGTGGTTCGGACGTGCCGTCCGGACAGTGCGGGATCCGGGGCCGCTAGTGGGCCGCGCCCTCGATCGGCCGCTGGGCGGAGGCGGTGGCCTGGCGCTCCCCCGACGTCGGCGACAGCGCGACGAAGGCCGAGGTCAGGAAGAGGTAGGACCCGAGGCCCACGGCGAGGGGGAAGATGAACTGCATCGCCGTGGCTCCGGGCAGGGCCGCCCCGGAGGGCTCGACGCGCACGCTCACCGCGAACATCCCGGTGTAGTGCATGCTGCTCACGGCCGCCCCCATGATGAGCGAGGCGAGGGTGACGGCGACGGGCGACTTGATGTTGAGGGCCGCCCACAGGGCCGCTGTCGCCGCGACGACGGCGATCAGGACGGAGAGGCCGACGAGCACCGGATCGTAGGTGACGGCGCCGTGCAGCCGTACCGCGGCCATGCCCAGATAGTGCATGCTCGCGACGCCGAGCCCGGTGGTGAGTCCGCCGAGGAAGAGCGCGCGGGTGCGGTCACGGCTGTAGCCGACGGCGAAGACGCCGGCACAGACGACGATCATGGCGACGAGGAGGCTCGCGATCGTGAGCGGCACGTCGTAGCGGATGTCGGTGCCGCCGACGCTGAAGCCGAGCATGGCCACGAAGTGCATGGTCCAGATGCCGGTGCCGATCGCGGAGGCGGCGGTGACGAGCCAGTTGCGGCGCGAGCGCCCGGTGGCGCCGAGCGCGCGGACGGTGCAGCGCAGCCCGAGTGCGGCGCCTGTGCAGGCCATCGCGTACGACAGCACGGGGGTCAGCCACCCCAGGGCGGCGTGGTCCAGGTGTCCCATGACTCCGGGACGCTAGTCGGGGCAGGGGCGTACAAAGAGGGCGCATTTCGAAAGGTGTTGCAATATGGCGCAGAGTTGTACCTGAACGATCGCGTCACGCTCGAACGTGTGCGCCCGGGCGCCATCCCTGTCGGTGAGGGATCATGCGGGACATGAGCGACCACCACACACACGTCCAGGAGTTCTTCGCCGCCCGTGCCGCCGACTGGGACAGCCGGTTCCCCGACGACGGTCCCGTCTATGCCGCCGCGGTCGCGGACCTCGGACTGCGTGAGGGCGATCGCGTGCTCGACGCGGGCTGCGGCACGGGACGGGCCCTGACGCCGCTGCGCGCGGCCGTGGGGCCCTCGGGAGTGGTCGTCGGGGCCGATCTGACCCCGGACATGCTGCAGGCCGCCGTACGGGCCGGACGGGACCGGGACGGGCGGTTGCTGCTCGCCGACGTGACCGCGCTGCCGCTGCGTGCGCGGTCACTGGACGCGGTGTTCGGAGCGGGCCTCATCTCGCACCTGCCCGATCCGGCCGGGAACCTGAGGGAGTTGGCGCGCGTGGTGCGCCCCGGCGGCACGCTGGCCCTGTTCCACCCGATCGGCAGGGCGGCGCTCGCGGCACGCCAGGGCCGGCGGATCACCCCGGACGATCTGCGTGCGGAGCCCGTCCTCCGTCCGCTGCTGGCCGGGGCCGGTTGGCGCCTGACCTCGTACGTCGACCGGGACGACCGGTTCCTGGCCCTGGCCGTCCGCGAGGGCTGACGCCGTCAGCCCTGCCCGGCGACCGCCGCCACGAAGGCGTCGGGGTTGTCGAACATGACGTTGTGCCCGGCGCCGGGTACGGTCACCACGCGCACACCCGCGGCCTCCAGGCCTTTCCTCCCGTCGAGGTCACCGCTGAACTCGCCCTGCAGGTACACGCGGTCGACGGACAGCGCTTCCAGGATCGTGCGCATGACGGGGTCCGATCCGCGCCGCAGCCCGACGGCGCTGCGGTGCAGGGCGCGCGGGTGGGCCAGTCGCATGGTCGCCGCCCACAGGGGGCCGACCTTCTCCAGCACGCGCGCGTACCCGCCGTCGACGAACGCGTCCTCCTCGTAGGAGGCGATATCGCTGCTCCCGGCCGCGGGCGGCGGGGAGGCGTCCAGGTTGGCCTCCGTGAGGACCAGTCGCGAGACGAGGTCCGGCCGCCGATGGGCGAGCACGAGGGCGATCGAGCCGCCCATGCTGTGCCCGATGAGCTCGGCGCCTGTCACGTCGGCCGCGTCCAGTGCCGCCGCCAGGGCGTCGGCGTGGTCCTCCAGCGTGTATCCGAAGTCGTCGGGCCGGTCGCTGATGCCGTGCCCGGGCAGGTCCACGAACAGGCTGCGTCGTCCCGCCAGTTCGGGCCGGGCCGCGATGTGCGCGTGGTACACGGCCGAGACCGCCCCCAGCCCGTGCACGTACACGCGCGCGGGTCCCTCCCCCGGGGTCTCCGTCCACCGGACGCAGTTCCCTTTGCCGTCGAACTCGGCCTGCCTCATAGGACTGCTCTCTCCTTCGACATCGCCGCGGCGCAGGCTCGCCTTCCTCCCCGAGGGCTGAAGATCCCTACCGACGCGGTCTGCTGACCATTGCCCGTGCCACGTCCCGGGCGGCGCGGCACGCTCGGCTCACTCCCCTGAGATGATCGCTGACGGGCCGGTGTGGCGTACCGGGCAGCCCCGCACTCCCGGAACCGGGCGGGTGCCCAGGTCCTCCAGCCGGTAGCCGTTCGGGTATCCCTTGATCTCCCAGTTGTGTCGCGCGTGGTGTGGTGCGCGCCGGGGCGGCAGCAGCCGGACGGCACGGCCGCGGAGCCGGACCGCGCGGCGGACGCCGGCGCGGGTGGCGGCGCTGGGAGGCGGGTAGCGGAAGGCCTTCAGGAGCGAGTCGTCGAGCAGGGCGAGCGTCGTGGTGCGCAGGAGCGGCGCGAGGGGGCGCGGATACCAGGAGGCCATCAGGTCGAGCGTGGCGTCGGAGACCCGTCGTGCCTGCGGGTCCCAGGCGAAGTGGGTCTCTTCGTAGGCGTCGAGGCACGCCTCGAACTGCTCGTAGGTCTCCGGTACGTCCTTGATGCCCATGTGCCGTCCCAGTGTGCGGTGGTGGACGGTGGAGGCGACGATCTCGTGACGCGACAGCCGACGCCAGCCGTAGGCGTCGATCCAGCGCTTGGGCATCACGACGAATGTACAGAGCACGTACCGCATGTCGTCGTCGCTGATGTCGTAGCTGCGATGCATCTGGTTGATGCGACGGATCGCCGTTCGGCCCTCATCGCTGACGAAACCGTGCTCGACCACGGCGTCGAGAAGCAGCGCGGTGTCGTCGTACCGCTTCTGCGTCCGGTCCGTGAGCTCCGCCGTCTCCGCGAGCAGTCGCCCGATGCTCGGCACGGCGTACGTTCGATACAGGGCCAGTTCCAGGGCGCGGGTGAAGTCCCAGGGAAACTCGTACGCCACGGAGAGCCGGTAGACCTCCGTGGCTTCCCTCTCCGGGTCCATCGTCCGTATCCGCGCGAGCCGCTCGAAGCGCTTCACCGCGCCGTCCCCCTTCTGCCGCCGGAGCTCCAACTCTACGTTGGGTAGCGGAAGATGAACGATCAGCCATGGCAACCTCACAGGGGGAAGGTGGTCAGCATGTTCGACAGGGTCCGCAAGTCCGGTGCCAGATTCGTCCACGCACTGCGCGCCGAGCCGGACACCGGCCGGGACACCCGCTCGCACAACCTCTTCGAAGCCGCAGCCGCGTACGTGTCGGCCTGCGCGGAGGACGACCAGGAGCGGATCGACGAGGCCGCCGGCTGGGTGTCGCCGGAGGCGCTGTCCTTCGGGGTGAACGAGTTGGCATGCCGGGCGGTCATCGCGCTCGCCCGGGAGCGCGACGAGTCGCCGCGGACGGTGGCGCGCGCACTTCTGGGGCTTCCGGTGGCCTGACGCGCGGGCGCCGGTGGTCGTTTCGCCCCGTCCGGCCGGAAAACTGCAGCTCCGGTGTGCCGGGGAGTCGTGACAAGCGCCTTCCGGGCGCACTAGGGTGCGCGCCGTTGGACGAACCGATGGGGAGGCTGGGATGGCCGGGACGGACGAGACCACCGTCGCCGCCGCGGACGACGCGCTCTATGTGCTGACGGCGGTGCTGCTGACGCCGGCGAAGTTCCCGAGCGTGCTGGGCGACGACTATCCGGAGGCCTGCGCGGCGCTCGGTCTCGCGCCGCTGGCCGACGGGTACGGCCTGGTGCTCGGCCAGGACGGCGGGGGCGCCCGGTGGACGGTCGTCGTCGACGACGTGTCGCTGGTCGCCGTCGCCATCGCGTCCTGGGACTGCGGCATGGAGCACGATCTGTCGCCCGACGATCGCACGGTCGTCGCCGCCCTGCCGGGCTGGCCGCTCGCGGTCGCCGTCGCGGCTCCGGGCGTGCCGGAGCCGCACGACCCCGACCCCGAGGTCGCGGACGGTCCGCCGCTGACGCCTCCGGACACCACCGTCTGGGGGTCGGCCCAGCGGCGACTGGGCGCCGACGAGATCGCGCTCCAGTGGGCGATCTGGCGTGAGCAGATCGACGACGCCACCTTCGGGAGCCGCGACGCCGTGGGCTCCGGGACCGCAGACGACGAGCCGTCCGAAGACACCGGTGGATCACAGGAAGCCGAGACGGACGTACGCACAGGGCACGGCGGCATCCGGCGTGTCCTCGCGGAGGCCCGCGCCTACGTGGACGCGCCTCCTCCCCTCGGTCGCGTCCGGTCGTCCTTCGCTCCCGGGGACGCGCGGACGCTGCGGGCCGACGGTCCCGGCTGGTCACTCGTGGCCAGGACCGACGACATCGCGTTCGTCCTGCTCGACGACGAGCCCGGCGAGGTCCTGCCGGTGGGCCGGGGTCCGGAGTTGCCGGGCCTCCTGGAGGCGCTCGACAAGATGGCCGTACGCCCGATCTGAGTCCGGCCGGGCGACGACGGGTTCGCGCTGGTCTCCCGGGTGCCATGGGGACGTCCGTCCGCTCGCGGACCATGCCGGTCGGCAGGTCCGCGAGCGGCTCCACGGTGGGGTCCCGCGCACTGGTCGGCTCGGCCGGAGCCGACGCGGTGGTGCGTCAGCGGCCCAGCTCCTTTCGCGTGACGCGGCGCAGCCTGCGCCGCTGTGAGGGGTCCAGCGTGAGGTACGCGGCCGCCGGGACTCCCAGGACGATCAGGAGCGCGGCCCACCAGGGCAGCCAGATCAGCAGGATGAGCCCGACCGCCACACCTCCTGCGGCGATCTTCGCCTTCTTCGACATGTGCCTCGCCTCCTCCGCGGCCAGTGCCGCTCTCTGTCCAGAAAAACGGGTCCGCGCCTCCCGCGGTTCCGAACCGCGACCCTGAGACGTCCCTGAGACATCCCCGACGCGCGCCCCTACTCCGTCCGCAGGGGCTCGCCCACCCGGTGCATGTGGCGCAGAGCCTGTCGGTAGGAGTCGACGAGCCCGGTCTCCGCGTAAGGGATATCCAACTCCCGGCAGTGTGCGCGCACCAGGGGCCGGACGAGCCGCAGATGGGGGCGGGACATGCTGGGGAAGAGGTGGTGCTCGATCTGGTAGTTGAGGCCGCCGAGGAACCAGTCGGTCACCGCGCCGCCGCGGATGTTGCGCGAGGTGAGGACCTGCCGGCGCAGGTGGCCCCACGGTTCGCCGCTCGGGTCCGGCATCTCCATGCCCTTGTGGTTGGGCGCGAAGGACAGCCCCAGGTGCAGGCCGAAGAGGGCCTGGTGGAGGGCCGCGAACGCGAGCGCCTTGCCGGGCGACATGGACGTGAGCAGCAGCGTCGCGTAGCCGAGGAGATGGCTCACCAGGAGCACGGCCTCCACGGACCGCTCCGCGGGCGACTGGCGGCGCAGGTCCCTGAAGCCCTGGACCTTCAGGGCCACGCCTTCGAGGAGGGTGAGCGGGAAGAACAGCCATGCCTGGTTGCGGGTGAGCCAGCGGCTGAAGCCCGTGCGGACCGCCGCCTGCTCACCGGTGAAGACGAGGACGTCGGCGGCGACGTCGGGGTCCTTGTCGATGTGGTTGGGGTTGGCGTGGTGGCGGTTGTGCTTGTGGTTCCACCACGAGTAGCTCATTCCCAGCAGCAGGTTGCCGTGGACGAGGCCGATGAGCCGGGCGGCCGCCTTGTGGCCGGTGATCTGTGAGTGACCGGCGTCGTGGCCGATGAAGGCCGTACGTGCCGAGAACACGGCGAGCAGGGGCGCGAGAAGCAACGTCCACCAGGAGTCACCGATCAGGACGACACCCGTGAGTACGCCGGCGAGGGCGAGCGCGTTGACGGCGATGACCCGCGCGTACCAGCCGTACCGGCGTTCCAGGAGGTTCTGGCTCTTGACCGTGCGCAGGAGGGGCGTGAACTCGCTGCGGCCCGAGGAGGAAAGGAGGGCCTCCCGGGGGTCGGCTTCGACGGCGGTCAGAGACATGGCTGGACTCCGGGGCTCTGAGGAATGGGCTGACCTGACGAAACGTACGGATCGGTGACCCGCCGCGACCATGAGGCAACCCCCCGTGTACGGCCGGGGGACAGCACCGCGCTGGCAGTGGGGTTGACGACACCTCCGCGATAAGTGACTCAGATCACCTTCCGAGCATGCCGAGTGAGCGGCAGCAATGCTGTATCCTCGGCGGCCGACCCAGTAGTCAAATTTGAGGAATTCGGCATCTCCGTGCAGATGATTTCACCGGCACCACCGACCCAGATCTCCGAACTGGCTGGCTGCTGCGCCCTGTTCGTGCCCGGCGACCCGGCTCGCACCGGCCGTGTCGCCTTCTGGCGGACCGACGGCGTCGCCCCTCCCGCCGTGGCGGCGGGGACCGTCGAAGACCTGGCCGTCGTCCTGCCCGGCGACGACGGTGTCGAACGGGTGAGCGTGCCGGCCGTCCTGCTGCCGGTGCGCGCCGCACTGCCGGTACTCACGCGCGCGCGTGCCTGCGAACACGCACATCGCGCGTCCGCGTACTGGGGCGCGGCGGCCGTGCTGGCCCTGCACCTCGCCGCACGCGGACTGCTGTTGCCCGGTCTCTCCCCGAGCGACCACGACGCCTGGCGCACAGGGCCCCTGAGGACGGCGGACGTGGAGCTCATCCGCCGGCTCGCCGCCGCGATGCCGCCCGAGGCTCACGCCGTGCCCCTGGATGGCGCCGGGCCTCTGCGCCTGCCCGACCCGGAGCGGCTGCTGCGCGCCTTCCTGGACGCGGTCGCCGACACACTGCCCCGCTCCCCCGCGGCACCTCTGGCGACCGGCGGGCCCGCCTATGCGGCGCCGGAACCGCAGCACCTGCCCGAGCAGCGCCCGTGGGCCGCCGATGTCGCCGCGGGCCACGACGCGGGCGTACGGCTCTCGCTGCGGATCGAGGTACCCGGCCTGTCCGAGGCTCAGGACGACGCGGTGCTGCCGTTCCGGGCCGTGCTGCAGGTGCACAGCGTGAGCGACCCCACGCTCGTCGCGGACGCCGTCGAGGTGTGGACGGGGACCGGCACGGCGGGCGAGGCGTTCGGCGCGCACGAGCGGATGGACGCCCTGCTCGCGCTCCGCCGCGCTGCCCGCGCCTGGCCACCGCTCGCGCCACTGCTCTCGGCGTCCGTGCCCGACGCCGTCGACCTCGCCGAAGAGGAGGTCACCGATCTCCTCGGAGAGGGAGCCCGCGGCCTCCTCGGCGCCGGAGTCGAGGTGCACTGGCCGAAGGAACTGGCCCGCAAGCTGACGGCCCGCGCGGTGGTCGGTCCGCCGGACGAGGAGGCGGGGCCCGTCAAGATCTCGGCGGACACTCCCTCGTTCCTGTCCGCGGACGCGCTGCTCGCCTTCAACTGGCGGTTCGCGCTGGGCGACCAGCGGCTCTCCCGGGAAGAACTCGACCGGCTCGCCGAGGCCGACCGTCCCGTCGTGCGCCTGCGTGACCAGTGGGTCCTGGTGAACCCCGAGGAGGTGCGCCGCGCCCGCGCCCAGCAGGACCGCAAGGTGACGCCCGTCGACGCCCTGAGCGCCGCCCTGACGGGCTCCACGGAGGTCGACGGCCGCCGGGTCGACGTCCACCCCACGGGCTGGCTGGCGGCGCTGCGGGAGCGCCTCGCGGACCCTGAGGCGCAGGAGCCGGTCGCACAGCCCGCCGCTCTCGCCGCCACGCTGCGGGACTACCAGCGGCGGGGCCTGAGCTGGCTGGCCCGGACGACCTCCCTGGGGCTGGGCTGCTGTCTGGCCGACGACATGGGACTCGGCAAGACCATCACCCTGATCGCGCTGCATCTGCACCGGCAGACCGACGCCGATTCCGCCGGTCCCACGCTCGTGGTGTGTCCGACGTCCCTGATGGGCAACTGGCAGCGCGAGATCGAGAGGTTCGCGCCCGGCACCCCCGTACGCCGTTTCCACGGGTCGCGCCGCAGCCTGGACCATCTGGCCGACGGGGAGTTCGTCCTCACCACGTACGGCACGATGCGCCTGGACGCCCACCGTCTCTGCGAGGTGCCGTGGGGCATGGTCGTGGCGGACGAGGCCCAGCACGTGAAGAACCCGTACTCGGCGACCGCCCGGGAGCTGCGCTCGATCGGCGCACGCGCACGCGTGGCGCTCACCGGCACGCCGGTGGAGAACAACCTGTCGGAGCTGTGGGCGATCCTCGACTGGACGACCCCGGGCCTGCTGGGCCGGCTCGGCACCTTCCGCACGCGATACGCGCAGCCCGTCGAGGGCCGTCAGGACCCGGCAGCCGCGGAGCGGCTCGCCCGGCTCGTACGCCCCTTCCTGCTGCGTCGACGCAAGTCCGATCCGGGGATCGCCCCGGAGCTGCCTCCGAAGACCGAGACCGACCGTGCCGTGTCGCTCACCCGGGAACAGACAGGCCTGTACGAGGCGGTGGTGCGCGAGACCCTGGCGGAGATCGCCGGCGCCGACGACATGGCCCGGCGCGGGCTGATCGTGAAGCTGCTGACCAGCCTGAAGCAGATCTGCAACCACCCGGCGCAGTTCCTCAAGGAGGAGCGGCCGACGATCTCCGGGCGGTCCGGGAAGCTGGAGCTGCTGGACGAACTCCTCGACACCATCCTCTCCGAAGGGGCGAGTGTCCTCGTCTTCACGCAGTACGTGCAGATGGCGCGGATCGTCGAGCGACACCTGGCGGCCCGTGGCACGCCGTCCCAGTTCCTGCACGGCGGCACACCCGTTCACCAGCGGGAGACGATGGTGCGGCGCTTCCAGGACGGTGAGGTCCCCGTCTTCCTGCTGTCGTTGAAGGCTGCGGGCACGGGTCTGAACCTCACCCGGGCCGAGCACGTCGTGCACTACGACCGCTGGTGGAACCCCGCGGTCGAGGCGCAGGCCACCGACCGCGCGTACCGCATCGGCCAGACCCGTCCCGTGCAGGTGCACCGGCTGATCACCGAGGGGACCATCGAGGACCGCATCGCCGACATGCTCGACCGCAAGCGCCAGTTGGCCGACGCGGTACTCGGCGCGGGCGAGGCGGCGCTCACGGAACTGACGGACAAGGAGCTGGCCGATCTGGTCCGACTGCGAGGGGACGCACGATGAGCGAGTACGACGGTGACACGGAGCGCACGTTCGCCGCGCTGCCTCCCGCGCACGGGAGGGGCTTCGCGCAGACGTGGTGGGGCCGGGCCTGGCTGAAGGCACTGGAAGACACGGCACTGGACTCGCAGCAGGTGAAGGCGGGGCGCAGACTCGCGCGCGCGGGAGCCGTCGGCGCGGTGTCGGTGCGCCCGGGACGCATCACCGCGGTCGTGCAGGACCGCGACGGTACCGCCCACCGTGCCGACGTGCTGCTGGCGGAACTGTCGGACGAGCAGTGGGACGGCTTCCTCGACATGACCGTCGAGCGTGCCGGGCACGTGGCGGCGCTGCTGGACCGCGACATGCCGCCACACCTGGTCGAGGACGCGGCCGCGGCCGGCATCGAACTGCTGCCGGGCATCGGCGATCTGGAGCCGGAGTGCGACTGCGACGCCTGGGACCACTGCGGACACACCGCGGCTCTGTGCCACCAGGTGGCGCGGCTGCTGGACCAGGACCCCTTCGTGCTGCTCCTGATGCGGGGCCGTGCCGAACGCGCCCTGCTGGACGACCTGCAGCAACGCAGCGCCACGCCCACCGCGACGGTCGCCGAACCGGCGGGCGTGGACGCGGCGGAGGCGTACGCGGCCGGAGACGTCCTGCCCCCGCTGCCCGCTCCACCCGAACTGCCCGAGGAGGCAGGCGTGCCGTCGGCCCTGGACACCGAGGCCGCGCCCGCACCCGGCATCGATCCGGCAGCCCTGGAGTTCCTGGCCGCCCGGACGGCGGTGGAGGCCCACCGCCTGCTCGGCGAGGCCCTTCGGACCGGCCCCGGATCGCCTGTCGTGGAAGCGGCGCTGACGGCGGCTCAGGACGCGGTCCGCCTGGCCGCGGGCACCCCCGCGAAGGCCGTTCTGGACCGGCTCGCCGACGGGTCCGGGCGCGGCCGGGAGCAACTGGCCCTGGCCGTGCGGGCCTGGCGGCACGGGGGCGCTGCCGCGCTGGCGGTGTGCGAGGAGGAGTGGACCGTGGAAGGCGAAACCCTCGCACGCGTGCGGGCCGTCCTGGACTCGGCCTGGGACGAGGACGAACGGCCGACGCTGCGGGCGAGGGCCAACCGGTGGACGGTCGTCGACGCGCCCAGCCAGGTGCGTCTGGGGCGGGACGGCCGTTGGTGGCCGTATCGGAAGGAGGGCGGTCGCTGGGTGCCCGCCGGTGGGCCGGCCCAGGATCCCGCGACCGCGCTGGCTTCGGCGGAGACCGGTCACGAGGAGGAGACCTCCTGAAGGGATGGAGGGCGCCGTCCCTCGATGCCGCCGCGCGCGTGGGCCACGACGAGCTCACCCTCCGGTCGGATGCCGTACGTGCGGCCGCCACACGGCGTCCGACGTCGGACTGCGGCTGACGTCGGACTGCGGCTGACGTCGGACTGCGGCTAGCGGAGGACGTCGCCGAGTGACGGGAACAGCGATTCGAGATCGCTGGGGAAGTCGCTCGGGAAGTCGCTCGGCAGTTCGGTGGGGAACTGCGACGGCAGCTCGGTCGGCAGACGGCTGGGCAGCTCGGTCGGAAGGCTGAAGGACGGCGAGGCGGAGCCGCTCGTGCTCGCGCCGCTCCCGGGGGGCGCCTTCTCGTCCGGCGAGTCGTCGTTGCCCGACGCCATGAGGACCACCGCGGCGACGGCCACCGCGACCGCGATCACGGCCAGAATGGCGAACAACGGGTTTCGGCGCCTTGCCGGGCCACCGGGCGGCCCCACCGGTTCGCCCGTGGGAGTCATCGGCTGGGTCGACGAGAAACCACCGTGTGAGGAGCCCTCATAGGAAGCCGAGCCACCGTACGGGGTCGGTCCGTGGTGGCCGAAGCCTTCGGGAGGCGGTCCGAAACCGTCGCCCGGGGGCGGCGTGTCACCCGGCGGCCCGGGCGGCTGAGGCGGTACGGGCGGCATGGCCATACCGTCCAGAGTCGCTTCGAACCCGTCACGGCGCGACCCCCGCACGGAAGTTGATACGGCCTCATGCCTTGGACCGCATGATTCCGGAACATTCCGCGCGGGATCGCTCAGAATCCGAGGTCCCTCAGAATCCGAGGTCCCTCAGGAGCCGAGGTCCCTCAGGAGCCGAGGTCACTCAGAATCCGAGGTCCGCAGGGACCGAAGTCCCTCAGGAGCCGAGGTCTCTCAGAAGCCGACGGCACGCGCGCGTGCGTTCAGCCACGTGCCCCCAGCAGGTGGTCCATCGCCAGCTGGTCGAGCCGCTCGAAGCCCATCCCACGCGCGGCGGCCGACTCCACGTCGAAGTCCTCGAAGGCGCCGCGGTCGGCGAGGAGGGACTTCAGGCCGTCAGCCGCGGTGGGCTGTGCCAGCTCGTCCAGACGCGAGGCGCGCAGGGCCTCCTGGACCTCCGGGTCGGCGCGGAAGGCGGCCGTGCGCTCCTTGAGGATGAGGTAGTTGCGCATGCAGCCCGCGGCCGACGCCCACACGCCGTCGAGGTCCTCGGTCCGCGGCGGCTTGAAGTCGAAGTGCAGGGGGCCGTCGTAACCGGCGCTCTCCAGAAGGTCGACCAGCCAGAAGGCCGCGCGCAGGTCGCCGCCGCCGAAGCGCAGGTCCTGGTCGTACTTGATGCCGGACTGGCCGTTGAGGTCGATGTGGAAGAGCTTGCCCGCCCACAGGGCCTGCGCGATGCCGTGCGGGAAGTTCAGGCCGGCCATCTGCTCGTGGCCCACCTCCGGGTTGACGCCGTACAGCTCGGGGCGCTCCAGGCGCTCGATGAACGCCAGCGCGTGGCCGACCGTGGGCAGCAGGATGTCGCCGCGCGGCTCGTTCGGCTTGGGCTCGATGGCGAAGCGCAGGTCGTACCCCTGCTCGGTCACGTACTCGCCGAGGAGGTCGAAGCCCTCCTTCATGCGGTCGAGAGCGACGCGCACGTCCTTGGCGGCACCGGACTCGGCGCCCTCGCGTCCGCCCCAGGCGACGTAGGTCTTGGCGCCCAGCTCGGCCGCCAGGTCGATGTTGCGGATCGTCTTGCGCAGGGCGTAGCGGCGCACGTCGCGGTCGTTCGCGGTGAACGCGCCGTCCTTGAAGACGGGGTGCGTGAAGAGGTTGGTGGTGGCCATCGGCACCTTCATGCCGGTCGCGTCGAGGGCCTCCCGGAAGCGCTTGATGTGCGCCTCGCGCTCGGTGTCCGAGGACCCGAAGGGAATCAGGTCGTCGTCGTGGAAGGTCACGCCGTGGGCGCCGAGCTCGGCCAGGCGCTGCACCGTCTCGACCGGGTCGAGGGCACGCCGCGTGGCGTCGCCGAACGGGTCCCTTCCCTGCCAGCCGACGGTCCACAGGCCGAAGGTGAACCTGTCCTCGGGGGTGGGCTGGTAGTTCATGCCGCGGCTCCTTGCGTGCTGAGACTATTTCGTCATGGCCGTTTACAAATTAGTATGCGAACGCATCTCTGGGAAGACAGACCCCGCAGAGCCGCGGAAAAATTTAGGGAGAGCCCGATGTCAGCAGCCGAGGGTCCGCTCGTCGTCGGCGTGGACACGTCCACGCAGTCCACGAAGGCGCTGGTCGTCGACGCGGCGACCGGCCAGGTCGTCGCGAGCGGCCAGGCACCGCACACCGTGTCCTCCGGGGCGGGGCGCGAGAGCGACCCGCGCCAGTGGTGGGACGCCCTGTGCGAGGCCCTGCGCCAGTGCGGGGACGCGGCCCGCGAGGCGGCCGCGGTGTCCATCGGCGGGCAGCAGCACGGGCTCGTCACACTGGACGCGCGGGGCGAGCCGGTCCGCCCGGCCCTGCTGTGGAACGACGTGCGCTCGGCGCCCCAGGCCCGGCGGCTGACCGAGGAGCTGGGCGGCGCGAAGTTCTGGGCCGAGCGCACCGGGTCCGTGCCGGCCGCCTCCTTCACGGTGACGAAGTGGGCGTGGCTGGCCGAGCACGAGCCGGAGGCCGTCCGGGCGACCAAGGCCGTACGTCTCCCCCACGACTACCTCACCGAGCGCCTCACGGGGCAGGGCACCACCGACCGCGGCGACGCCTCCGGGACCGGCTGGTGGGCGTCGGGTACGGAGTCGTACGACCAGGAGATCCTCGCCCACGTGGGGCTCGATGCCGCCCTGCTGCCCCGGGTGGTCCGGCCCGGTGAGGTGGCCGGCACCCTGCGCGACGGCCACGACCTGCCGTTCTCCAAGGGCACCCTGGTTGCTCCCGGCACCGGCGACAACGCGGCGGCCGCGCTGGGCCTGGGCCTGCGGCCCGGTACGCCGGTGATGAGCCTCGGCACCTCGGGCACGGTGTACGCCGTGTCGAAGCGCCGCCCCGCGGACCCGACCGGCACCGTGGCGGGCTTCGCCGACGCCCACGGGGACTGGCTGCCGCTGGCCTGCACCCTGAACTGCACCCTCGCCGTGGACCGTGTCGCGACCCTGCTGGGCCTCGACCGCGAGGCCGTCGAACCCACCACCGGCGTCACCCTCCTCCCCTACCTGGACGGCGAGCGCACGCCCGCCTTGCCCAACGCCTCGGGGCTGCTGCACGGGCTGCGCCACGACACGACCGGCGGACAGCTCCTGCAGGCCGCGTACGACGGTGCCGTGCACTCGTTGCTCGGCGCACTCGACCTGGTCCTCGACGAGGACGCGGACCGCTCGGCCCCGCTGCTGCTGATCGGCGGCGGCGCCCGGGGCAAGGCCTGGCAGGACACCGTACGGCGACTGTCCGGGCGCCCGGTGCAGGTGCCCGAGGCCAAGGAGCTGGTGGCGCTCGGCGCGGCGGCTCAGGCGGCCGGCCTGCTGACCGGCGAGGACCCGGCCGCGGTCGCCCGGCGCTGGAACACGGCCGCCGGGCCGGTGCTGGACGCCGTCGAGCGGGACGAGGCGGCACTGGCCAGGATCGCCGGGGTACTCTCCGACGCGGCGCCGCTGCTGGAGCGGGGGACGGGAGACCACTGAGGGCGCCCTTGTGACGGGCAGGCGCCCTTCTCGTGGCCATCGGCCGCCCCACCCGCGGGTGACCGTCGAAGACACCGACCAAGGACGGACGGAGGCATGACCGCACCGCCGCACGAGGCCCACCCGGCCGGTCCCGGCCGTGCCCTGCCCGACACCCAGCAGGGCATGCGCCGCCGCAACCTCGCCCGGGTGATGCACACCGTCCGTGCCGAGGGGCCCCTGTCCCGTGCCGGCGTCGCCTCGCGCATCCGCCTGACCCGCGCCGCGGTGTCGACCCTCGTCGACGAGCTCATACGCTCCGGACTGCTGGAGGAACTGGGCCCCGAGCGGCCCGGCCGGGTGGGCCGACCGGGATCGGCGCTCGCCGTCAGCGGACGCGGGCCCGCCGGGATCGGGGCCGAGATCGGCGTCGACCACCTCGCGGTCTGCGCGGTCGACCTGCGCGGGGAGGTGCGGTCCAGGGCCGTGCGGTACGGCGCGAACCGGGGCCGCGCCCCCGGTCCGGTGGTCGAGGAGCTCGCCGGGCTGGTCCGCGCGGTGGTCGGCGAGGCGGAGCGCGAGGGTCTGTGGCCCGCGGGGCTAGCCGTGGCCGTGCCCGGGCTGGTGGCGCGCGACGCCCGCACCGTCGTACGCGCCCCGAACCTCGACTGGCACGACACGGACCTCGGCGCCCTGCTGCCGTCCGAGTTCCCGCTGGCCGTGGGCAATGAGGCCAACTTCGGCGCGCTGGCCGAACTCTGGCTCGGCGACGGCACTCCGCACGACTTCCTGCACGTGTCGGCGGAGATCGGTATCGGCGCGGCGGTCGTGGTGGACGGGCGGCTGTTGCACGGAACGCGCGGTTTCGCGGGCGAGCTCGGGCATGTGCCGGTCCGGCCGGACGGCCCGGACTGTCCGTGCGGCGGACGAGGGTGTCTGGAGCAGTACGCCGGCGAGGAGGCGGTCCTGCGGGCGGCCGGTCTGGAGCCGGGCGAGGATCGCGTCGGGCTGCTCGCGGGGCGCGCGGCGGACGGTGACGAGAACGTACGGCGTGCGCTGCGGGACGCGGGAGAGGCACTCGGTATCGCGCTGACCGGGGCGGTCAACCTGCTGGACCCGGTGAGTGTCGTGCTCGGCGGTGCGCTGGCCGGCCTCGCGCCGTGGCTGCTGCCGTCCCTGCGGGAGGAGCTGGCCCGGCGCACGGCGGGACCGGCGTGTCCGGTGTCCGTGTCGCGGCTGGGTTCCGAGGGACCGTTGCTGGGGGCCGCGCACTCGGTGGTGCGGGGCGTCCTCGACGACCCGGCGGCCGTGGCCGAACGGGCCTGATTCCGGGCCGACTTCAGGCGGCGGGTGAGCGAGTTCTCCCCAGTCGCGGCCTCGTCCACCGAGGCATGGTGTGCGCTTGCACCGGTCCGGGCCCGACCCGGACTGGACGCGCCGCATACGGCTGGTCGACTTCGCCTGCTGGGAGCGGCGGGGCTGCCTTTCGGGGAAGCACGGTCGAAACGGTTGTCCGGGCGCGCACCCGGAGTGACGATGTCCCCGAGCGCATCGCCCTTCAGGGAGGCCGAGTTGTCCGATCCCTGGGTGGCCCTCGAGCCGGGGGCCGACCCCGCCGAGCGCGTGCGGATGCTGCGTCGCGCGCATGAGACGTTCACCGAGGCCGGCACGGTGCCGCGGCCGGTGCGACCGGTGGTGGCCGACTCGTGGCGGCGTTCCGCGCGGGCCGGCGTCGGGCCCGAGGGCACCGCGAGCGTGGAATTGATGGACGGTGACCTCGGTGCCTACCGTGCGGACCATCCGCTGGCGCGGGTGATGCCGCTGTTCCGTGAGTTGCTGGGCACGTTCGCCTCCGACGGCGAGCACCTGCTCGCGGTGTGCGACGCGCACGGCAGGCTGCTGTGGGTGGAGGGTCATCCGGCCACTCGCGCACAGGCGGGGCGGATGAACTTCGTGCCGGGTGCGCGGTGGGCGGAGACGGCGGTCGGCACGAACGCGCCGGGTACGGCGGTCGCCCTCGACCGGCCGGTGCAGGTGTTCGCGGCCGAGCACTTCATCCGTCGGGTGCAGCCCTGGACGTGCGCGGCGGCACCGGTGCACGATCCGCGTTCCGGGCGGGTGCTCGGTGCGGTGGACATCACGGGCGGGGACGGGCTCGCGCATCCGCACAGCCTGGGGTTCGTGCAGGCCGTCGCGCGGGCCGCCGAGTCCCACCTGGCGCTGCTCGCACCCGAGGGGCCCGCCACCGGCACGGCCGAGCTGACCGCGCTGGGCCGCGACGAGGCGCTGTTGCTCACCGCCGGCCGCCGGATCAGGCTCAGCCGTCGGCACAGCGAGATCGTGGTGCTGCTGGCCCGCCGTCCGGAGGGTCTGACCGGCGACGAGCTGCTGTGCGCGCTGTACGAGGACGAGTCGGTGACACCGGTGACGCTGCGCGCCGAGCTGGCGCGGCTGCGCCGGGTGCTCGGCCCCGGTCTGCTCGCGTCACGCCCGTACCGGCTCACCGTGCCGGTCGAGTCCGATGTCGCGGCCGTGGAGCGGCGGTTGGAGACCGGCGCCGTCGCGGCGGCGGCGACCGCGTACGCGGGTCCGCTGCTGCCGGGCTCCCGGGCCCCGTCGGTGGTCAGGCTCAGGCGCCGCCTCGCCGACGGACTGCGTACGGCGCTGGTCGCCCGCCGCGATCCCGACCTGCTGACGGACTGGGCGCACGCGCCCTGGGGCGAGGACGACGTCGACGTATGGCGGGCACTCGCCGCGGTACGACCGACGGCGACGATCCGGGCCCGCCTCATCGGGCTGGAGTCGGAGCTGGCGGCGCCCACGGGATGGGCACGTTCGTCCGGGCGTTGACCGAGGGTGCTTCGGCTGCCGGTGCCGGGGCCGGCCGTGCCCCGCGTACCCGGCCCCTGGTTCACGCAACGTACCTGCAACCTCCCGCTTCCTAGCCTCGCGCCGAGAGCTGCCCAACGGCGGGCAGCGCTTCTGAAGGAGGCCGGCAGCATGACCCGTTACGCGGCGCCCGGGACCGAGGGCGCGATCGTCTCCTACCAGGCGCGCTACGACCACTTCATCGGGGGCGAGTACGTGCCGCCGGCCCGCGGACAGTACTTCGAGAACCCGTCGCCGGTGAACGGGCAGCCGTTCACGGAGGTCGCCCGCGGCACGGCGGAGGACGTGGAACGGGCCTTGGACGCGGCGCACGCGGCGGCGCCCGGCTGGGGTCGCACCTCGGTGACCGAGCGTTCCGGCATCCTGCTGAAGATCGCCGACCGAATGGAAGCCCACCTCGAACCCCTGGCCGTCGCCGAGAGCTGGGAGAACGGCAAGCCGGTGCGGGAGACGCTGGCGGCCGACATCCCGCTCGCCATCGACCACTTCCGCTACTTCGCGGGCGCGATCCGGGCCCAGGAGGGTTCGCTGGGCGAGCTCGACGACGACACCGTGGCGTACCACTTCCATGAGCCGCTCGGCGTCGTCGCGCAGATCATCCCGTGGAACTTCCCCATCCTGATGGCGACGTGGAAGCTGGCGCCCGCCCTCGCGGCGGGCAACGCGGTCGTCATCAAACCCGCCGAGCAGACCCCGGCCTCCCTCCACTACTGGATGAGCCTGATCGCCGACCTTCTTCCGCCGGGCGTGGTGAACATCGTCAACGGCTTCGGCGCCGAGGCGGGCAAGCCGCTCGCGTCCAGTCCGCGGGTCGCGAAGGTGGCGTTCACGGGCGAGACCACGACGGGGCGGCTGATCATGCAGTACGCCTCGGAGAACATCAAACCGGTCACCCTGGAGCTCGGCGGCAAGTCGCCCAACATCTTCTTCGACGACGTCTGGGCGAAGGACGACGACTTCCGCGACAAGGCGCTCGAAGGCTTCACGATGTTCGCCCTCAACCAGGGCGAGGTGTGCACCTGCCCGTCAAGGGCCCTCGTCCAGCGCGGCCACTACGCCGAGTTCCTGGAGGCGGCCGTCGCCCGCACCGAGCTGATCAAGCCGGGCCATCCCCTCGACACGGACACGATGATCGGCGCCCAGGCGTCCAACGACCAGCTGGAGAAGATCCTTTCCTATCTGGACATCGGCCGGCAGGAGGGTGCGAGGGTCCTCACGGGTGGGGAACGCGTCGAGTACGACGGCGAGTTGAAGGGCGGTTACTACGTCCAGCCGACGATCTTCGAGGGCGACAACCGCATGCGGATCTTCCAGGAGGAGATCTTCGGACCGGTGGCCTCGGTGACGTCCTTCGACGACTTCGACGACGCGGTGAAAATCGCCAACGACACGCTGTACGGCCTCGGTGCGGGCGTATGGACACGGGACATCAACACGGCGTACCGCGCCGGCCGGGCGATCCAGGCGGGTCGTGTCTGGACGAACTGCTATCACGCGTACCCGGCGCATGCCGCGTTCGGCGGCTACAAGCAGTCCGGGATCGGACGCGAGACGCACAAGATGATGCTGGATCACTACCAGCAGACGAAGAACGTTCTTGTTTCATACAGTCCGAAGAAACTTGGGTTCTTCTAGAGCCTGAAGTCGGTTGCCTGGAGGCATCGTTGCGCTCCAGGCAACCCGACACGATAGCCACCCGATGTGGAAGTGATAAGCCCTGGCGTTGCCGCCATGAAGCGTGTGGGAGAGAAGTGACACCGCGGCTGGGCAACATTGCTGCGGGCAGGCAGGGCGGCTGCCTCTACTGCTCCGGCACGGCGCCGATTCCTCCAGAGGAGGCGGTGGCGTTGATGCGCTCGGCAGGCCTGGAACCGCTGGAGCCGTATCCCGGGGCGACACCCCCTTGGCTCTGCCGGCACGTGCCGTGCGGTCGGGAGGTCAAGCCGCGCTACTCGTACATCAGGCGCGGAGGGGGAGCCCGGATACAGAACGCGTCTCCCGGGGACGCCCTCACCTTCACTGTCCCGGGCCAGCCCACCCAGCACGTCACCGTCGCGCACCCCGACAACACCGACCCGTTCATCTGCACCGACCTGGCCGCCGTGCCCGGGCAGGGCCCCGACATGAAGGCATGCGTGACACCTGGCTCAGGCCACGGGGCCACGTGCTACACAGCGCCCCAGCCGTGACGGGGCTTGGAGGAGATCGGCCATCCGGTAGGCCTCCCACAGGAGTTGGGACACCTTGTGGTGTCCGTCGGCTTGGTCACAGCACGACACGGAACAGGTTCCCGGACGGGTCGACCACGGCGTCGAGGCGGAGCCCCACACGCAGGGCGGGATGCTGCGAGCGCTTCCAGGTGGCCTCGAACGTCCGGAAGCCCAGCCCGCTGACCCGCAGGACGACCACGGCACCGCCGTCGTCCCCGGTGTCCCATTCGGTCAGCTCGGTGATCTCCGCGGTCGCCGGAACCCCGAAGGCGTCGAGCCGCCGGTTGTGCCTCCGTTCGGCGGCGACGGTGAGCCCCACCGCGAAGCCCAGGGGAACGAGGACCACCGTGCATACCATGCCGGTGATCACCAGGCCCTGACCGGCGAAGACGCCGAGGACCATCAGGAACGGTCCCAACAGCCCAAGTGTCATGAGAAAGAGGTATATCCAGGCGGCCGCCCAGGGACCGACCTTCGACACCTGTGTCGGCGTGGGGCCGTTCTCCCCGTCGGTCACCTCAGAGTCGCGGTCTCTCGGCCACGCCCCGCGCCGGCTGCGCCGCGAAGGCGCGCAGGCGCGCAGGCGCGCAGGGCGTCGAGGCGCTCCGGGTCGTAGGGCAAGGAGTGGCGGGGCACTCCCGGCTGCCCGATGACGGTCTCCAACCTGGGCTTGCGGCCGGTGCCGAACTCCAGCCGGGGTTCCTGCCGGATGTGCAGGCGGTGCGCGTCGCCAAAGCCGAACAACTCCAGCACCCGGCCGTCGAAGGTGAGCAGGGTGGTGTCGTTCGCCAACACCTCGTACGGCGGTGTCGTCACGGCCTCGCTCCGTCTCCCGCGTAGAGGTAACCGCCGGGGTTGGCGGGGTCCGCGATCAGTAGTACCTGATCACCGGCGCGGGGGATGCGCAGTTTCGAAACGATGGTCTGGAGCGTGAACGGGTCGGCGGTGACCCCGGCCAGCTGGAGGACCAGGTCGACGACCGGGTCGAAGTTGACCAGCTTGCCGGTGTCGGTGATCGACACGACGACGGCGGGGATCGTCGGTACGCCCATGGCGAGCAACTGCCGCACAGTGGCACCGGAGTTGTACGCGCCGATCGACTGCTGGAGCTTGGCGTAGTCCTCGCCGCCGAGCGTCGCGCGCGTCATACGGCCGTAGAAACCCTTGCCGCCGGCCACCTGCTCCGCGATCTTGGCTGCCTTCTCCTCGCGGCTCTTGCCCTTGCCGAAGATTCCCATGCTGTGCCTGCCCTTCCGGTCCGTTCTGCCTGGTGGTGTGGACGTTAGGAGGCGGGCAGCGCCTACCGATCCCAGGTTCGACCGCCAGTTCCCCCAGGACGTACGCTCTGCCCATGCCGTCCCCGAGCCAGCCGTCGACCGGCGAGCGCCGTCCGCGCGCCATGGTCATCGACGGGGCTTGGCGCGGCCTCGGGCCGGGTCCCCAGGCGCTGAGCGGGCCCGGTGGCGCGCCGCTGACCCGGACGGTCAAGCTGATCGTGCTGCCACTGATCGTCCGGCCCGCGCTGCGTCCTGAGTTCGCCGCCGACTTCCTCGACGCGCGGGAGGCGGAGCAACTCGACGCGCTGATACGGGAGTCCGGTGCGGTTCTGGAAGGGACGGCACGGTGGTTCACGCTGCTGAAGAAGACCCGCCGGGCACTGGGGATCGTGGCGGGCAACCCCCAGGACCTGTATTTCCAGCGGTGCTTGCGGCGGGGGCTGACTCGCCGGCCTTCGACGCCATGGTCCGGGCACGTCGCGCCCGTGCAGCCGTACCCAAAGGCGCCGCATGTAAGCGGCCCATGGGGTGCGCAGGTCCTGGGCGAGGGCGTTCAGCACACCGCCGTCCGGGTCGGGGCGGGGGAAGACGGTCATCCTGCGGGCTCGGAGGACCGAAGCCTCCCGCTGCCAGCGGCTGTTGACGATGCGGTGTGCCGCCGTCGATCCCGCCACGGAGGTCCCGGCACCCAGCGGATCGAGGCCCACCGCGAGTCGGCCGCCGAGCACGACGGTGACGCGCAGGCTCTCGTCGTACAGGCCGAGCGGGGCGCAGCTGCGGTCGACCTCCCACCGGACGAGCTCCGGCACGGTCGGCAGTTGCTCGCGGTGGGTCGGCGCCTGGAGCACGGTGAAGAGCCGTTCGAAGAGTAACTGACCGACGAGGCAATGCAGTTGGTCTTCCGCCTGGCCCTCCGCAGCAACGACCAGGGGCTGATCTTCGAGCTGGTGGAACACCGGTGCGCGGGCGCCTCCCTGGCGCTGAGTCGTACGTCCACCGCTGACAAGGCGGCGGCGGTCTTCCCGGACGCCGCCATGAAGACGTACGCCCCCTATGACGACGCTCCCCTGACGCTGGGCGGCATCGCGGCCGAGGCCGCCGCCTCCGTCGGCCTGCGGGTCGCACCGCCACCGAAGATCGTGATGTCGGCGGAGACGGGCGGCCGTACCGCGCCCCCGTCGCCACCCCCGCCGAGGCCTTCCGCCGCACCGACCTCGACCGCGACTGGCTGGGCGAGGCGCTGCGCAAGGGTGCCAGTCGCCTGATGTACGTCGGTCACGTCAGCGGCGCCCCCGTCGAGGGCGGGCAGAGCGAGGACGTCACCCTCCACCTGTGCTGCGGCCCGGAGACCACGGGGATGACCGAACCGGTGCGCACCCACCGCCCGTTGTCCGCCAAGGACCTTCTCCTGGGCACGCTCCCGCTGCACGCGGACGGCGTGCCGGGTGCTCAACTCTGGCCCGCACCGCCGCGCGTCGCGCTGATCGCCTGCGAGAGCGGGGGCGATCTCCGCTTCGCCGAGTCCTTCGGCCTGGCGACGGAGATGATCCACAACGGCGCCCAACTGGTCACCGCCACCCGCTGGGTGCTCCCCACCAGCTTCGCCTTCCACCGCCTGGCCGGTCTGCCGGAGTCCGTACGGCCACTCACGGAGGCGGTGGTCGCCGTGGACGCGGCCCACGAGGACCACGACCCGGTCCGCCATCTCGGTGCCTGGCAGCGACAGCAGCTCGACCAGTGGCGCGGTGACGGCCGGATCGAGCACTCACCCCTCCTCTGGGCGGCCCTGACCTGCATCGTCAGGTGAAGGGCCAGGAGTGGTGGAGGCAGTAACCGCCCATCCCGATCGCGGCGATCCCGGTGACCAGCAGGGTGGCGATGAACCTGATGTTCGACGTGCGCTCATGGCGTTCGTGGTCGGGGTCGGCGGTGAGGAGGGACGGGTCGGCGGGCGCGTAACGGAGGGGGATGTCACGGCCGAGGGACTTGGCGATGTCCCGGATGCCCTGCGCGCACAGCGCGGTGACCTCGACGCCCTCGTGGGTGGTGAAGGCGACGACGGAGGCGTGGCTGACGCTCTCGCCGCCTTCGGCGTCGGAGTGGACGTCCCTGGTGACGGCGACCACGCGGCCCTGGACGGTGACGCCCTCGGCCAGTTGAGCGGCGCGGGCGCGGGCGTACTCGCCGTCCCGGCTCAGCGCGACGACGAGGAGCAGCAGGCCACCGACGCAGATCAGCCCCCACTGCCAGCCCCACGCGAAGAACGACTGGACGACCAGTCCCAACACCAGCAGGATCACCATGCAGTTCGACCCGCCGACCCCGGAGGTCCGCCCCTCGCTGTCCAGCAAGAGAGAGAACCGCTCCGGCCGCCGCCGCGGAAACCGAACCGGGAACTCCTGCCCCACCCAGGCCACTTGCACCCGGCCGCCACGCTTGTTCTCGTGCCGCAGCCTGAACTCCCGCCCGGTGCCGGGGTCCTGGTACACGATCGTCACCGGTATCCCGTGCTTCCCCGACCCACCGTGTCCCGGCGGATCCACCTCCACGACCCGAGCCGTCACCCACACCGCCTGCTGCGGCCGGGTCAGCCCGGCAAGCGAACACGCATAACCCACCAACGCCAGCCCCGCGGGCACCGTCCACCACAGCCCGAGCATCTTCTGCAGGTCCATGCGGCGAGGCTGTCGCTGCCGGGACTCCTACCGATCCCAGGTTCGGGTCGGGCCGGCCATCCCTTTCGATCCGGCCGGCCGACGCGAGGCAACAGATCATCACAGCACCGACCGCTCTGGGCCCGGGGCATGCGAACCGGCGCATCAATCGCGAAACTCCACGTCTTCCCGACCTGGGATCGGTAGGTGTGCCGTCGGCCCCCTGCCGTCCGCATTGTCAGACAGGGCCGAGGGTGAGGGGGACCCGCGGCCAGGACAACCGTCCACGCGTCCCACCGTCAGCGCAGGGGTCACCCGGCGGGGGAGCCGATGTAGGGATGCTCACGGCTCCTCCCGGGCGGTGGTCGTGAGGGCGCGGTCAGGCGGCGGCGTAGGAGGCGAGCAGTTCGTTGTACTGCTTGGCGGAGGTGGCCAGGTCCTCGTCGGAGAGGCCGAAGGCGGTGCCGTGCACCTTGACCATCGGCTGCTGGATGTCGAACTGGCACAGCCGCAGGGTCGCGTGCCAGTTGCTGAGGAGGGTCTCGATGGTGGCCTGGTTCGAGCCTTCGGGGGTGTAGTGCTCGGCGGGGACACCGGTGGTGACGGCGACGACGGCCTTCTTGCCGGCCAGCCGCGAGGCGGAGCCGTCCATGGTGAAGGCCCAGCCAAGGGTGAAGACCTTGTCCTGCCACTGCTTGAACAACGGGGTCGTGTTGTACCAGAACACCGGGTGCTGGAAGACGATCACATCGTGCTCGGCCAGCAGCGCCTGCTCCGCGGCGACGTCGATCCGGAAGTCGGGGTAGGTGGCGTAGAGGTCGTGCACGGTGACATGGGGCAGATCGCGGACGGCGTCCACGAGTGCCGCGTTGGCCTTCGACTGGGACAGGTCGGGGTGGCCTACGACAAGGAGAACCTTGGACATGGAGAGGAACCTTTTCAGCGATCAGTGAAGTGGGTGAGTGGACGCAGGTTGGTCGGGTGTGACGGGTGAGGAATCGCCGGGTGTCAGGTCAGCTGTCGATGCTGGCCATGTTGGCCTCGTCGTGGCGTTCGCCGGCGGCGGGTGTGAGGTTGTTGAGGCGGTCGAGCTGGGCGGCGCTGAGTTCGATGCTGTCGGCGGCGGTGTTCTCTTCGACGCGGGTGACGCGGCGGGTTCCGGGGATGGGGGCGATGTCGTCGCCGCGGGTGAGCAGCCAGGCCAGGGCGGTCTGTGCGGGGGTGGCTCCGATCTCGGCGCCGATGGCCCGCACCTCGTCGACGATGCGGAGGTTGCGCTGGAAGTTCTCGCCGGTGAAGCGCGGGTTGGTCTTGCGCCAGTCGTCGTCGGCGAAGTCGTCGACGGTGCGGATCTGCCCGGTCAGCAGGCCGTGGCCGAGCGGGGAGTAGGGCACGAAGCCGATGCCCAACTCGCGCAGCAGCGGAAGGATTTCGGCCTCCACGTCGCGGGTCCACAGCGAGTATTCGGTCTGCAGCGCGGCCACCGGATGCACTGCGTGTGCCCGGCGGATCGTGTCCGTGCCGGCTTCGGAGAGCCCGATGTGGCGGACCTTGCCCTCGGTGACCAGCTCGGCCAGCGCGCCGATGGTCTCCTCGATGGGCGTGTTCGGGTCGACGCGGTGCTGGTAGTAGAGGTCGATGTGGTCGGTGCCGAGCCGCAGGAGGGAGCCTTCGACGGCGGTCTTCACGTTGCCGGGGCTGCTGTCGATGACGCCGGGGCCGTCGCCGGCGTGGGAGACAAGTCCGAACTTCGTCGCGATGACGACGTCGTCGCGCCGGCCCTTGACGGCCTTGCCGACGAGTTCCTCGCTGTGGAAGGGGCCGTAGATCTCGGCGGTGTCGATGTGGGTGACCCCGAGGTCGAGCGCCCGGTGGATGGTGCGGATCGACTCGGCGTCGTCGAGTCCCCCGCCGGTGGTGTAGACGCCGGCCATGGTCATGGCTCCCAGGCCGATGCGGGAGACATCGAGCCCGCCCAGGGATACGTGCTTCATCAGGTACTCCGTGTAGTAGCGGCCGTCAGGCGCGGTTTGTCTGCCGGGTAGCGGGTCAACTGCCGTGGTGCACCCGGCTGTGTCGCGTTGCTCAGGCGGGGACGTCGTCGTACGTCAGGCTGCCGCCCAGTTCGCGGGAGGCCTCGGCCTGGGCCAGCAGTTCCTGGGCCTTGGCCTCGGCAACCTCGATGGCGTCCGCGCCGGCGACGAAGCGCTGCAGCGGCTCCTCCTGGCCTGCGACGGCCAGCAAGGCGCGGGCGAGCTTGGCGGGGTCTCCGGGCTGCTTGCCGTTCATGCTCTTCATGCCCTCGACCCTCGGGGCGGTGCGCGGGGCGTAGTCGTCGATGGACAGCTCGGGCCAGGTGGTGGAGCCGTCCACGAGGAGTTCGGTGCGGAAGTAGCCGGGCTCCACGACGGTGGTGTGGATGTTGTACGGCTCGACGTCGTAGCGCAGGGACTCCATCCAGCCCTCCACCGCGAACTTGGAGGCGGCATAGGCGGAGGTGAACTCCATGCCGACCAGGCCGGCGGCTGAGGAGATCGTGATGACGTGGCCCGCGCGCTGCGCTCGCATGATCGGCAGGACGGCGCGGGTGACGTTCATCGGGCCGAAGAGGTTGGTCTCGAACTGCCGGCGCATCTGCGCGGGCGAGATCTCCTCGAAGTAGCCGGTGAACAGGTTACCTGCGTTGTTGATCAGGACGTCGATGCGGCCGAAGCGGTCGACGGCGGCCTGCGCGGCGGCCTCGGCGTCCTCGATGCTGGTCACGTCCAGGGTAGTGACCAGCAGGTTGTCCTGTGGTCCGCCCAAGGTCTTCTCGACCTCGTCGGGGCGGCGGCCCGTCGCGACGACCTGGTGGCCGGCGGCGAGGGCCTCGCGGGCGATGTCCGTGCCCAGACCGCGGCCGGCACCGGTGACGAGAATGACCTTGCTCATGGGGCTTTCCTTTCAGGAGCCGTGATCCGGCACCCGGTGTGTGCGGTGATGATGCGTGCGGCGCCGGGGGTGCCGCGGAGGTGGCTGGCGGCGGGCGGCTGGAGCGCCGCCGTATCCGGGCCGGTCACACCGTCGTGGGGCGGTGCATCACCAACAGAACCGGTTGTCGCGGCAGTGTGGGAGTCCCTGCTGAGGGGGTCACTGACAGGGACCCCCAACCCGGCGGGAAGCGCTCGTACAGTGGAACGCATGGCAGGCAGAAACGACCCACATGGCATCAACCGCGACATCCGTGACGACTTCCGCGCGGAGATCCGCGAATTCCTGGGCACGCGACGGGCCAGGGTCACCCCCGAGCAGGCCGGACTGCCCGCCTACGGCGGAGAACGCCGACGGGTCACCGGGCTGCGCCGCGAGGAGGTCGCCCTCCTCGCCGGCATCTCCAGCGAGTACTACACCCGCCTGGAGCGCGGCAACGCCACCGGCGTCTCCGAGAGCGTCATCGAAAGCATCGCGCAAGCACTCCAGCTCGACGAAGCCGAACGCATCCACCTGCTCGACCTCCTGCGCGGCGCCGGCACCACCCGCCCACCACGCCGCCGGCCCGCCCAGCAGCGCGTACGGCCCGCGGTGCAACGCGTCCTGGACTCCATGACCGGCACACCCGCCTTCGTCCTCAGCGGACGCGGCGACATCCTGGCCGCCAACCCCCTGGGGCGTGCCCTGTTCTCCCCGGTCTACGCCGACCCCGCGCGACCACCCAACAACGCCCGGTTCATCTTCCTCAGCCCCCACGCACCCCAGTTCTTCCGTGACTGGGACCAGGTCGCGAACGACACCGTCGCCATGCTGCGCGCCGAGGCCGGCCGCGATCTCTACGACCGGCGCCTGACCGACCTGATCGGCGAACTGTCCACCCGCAGCGACGACTTCCGCCACCGCTGGGCCGCCCACAACGTCCGGATCCACACCACCGGCGTCAAACGCCTGCACCACCCACTCGTCGGCGACCTCGACCTGCCCTTCGAAACCTTCCCCCTCGGCACCGACCCCAGCCAGTTCCTCCTCACCTACACCCCCGACCCCGCCTCACCCTCACAGGACGCCCTGAACCTGCTGGCCAGCTGGGCCGCCACCAACGACGACATCGAGCGACCCGCACCGGCCGACGACCCCGCACCGGCCGACTCCACAGAGCCCCCCGACTGAACGACGCAGCACGGCGACTCTGCGGGAGGACCCGGCGCCCCAACTCCCCTGTCGTCACGGTGCAGTTGACCGCACAGGCCCGCGTCCGGCCGGCGAACAGCGCAAGGTCACCTTCCGCGTGCGCGCCGACCGCCTCGCCTGCACAGGGCCCGACCGCACCACATCGTCGAACCCGGTGACAGCACCGTCATACTCGGCGCATCCCGCACCGACATCCGCCTCACGGGCACCCTCAACCTGACCGGCCCGATCCGCCGGACCGGGCACGACCAGGTCCTGCAGGCACCTGTGCGCGTCGGCTGACGGCCGCAGGTGCGACAGCCTGTGCAGCGAGGACGGTCGCCGGCGCCTGCTCTGGTTCAGCGCCCCACCGGGCACCGAAGGCGCCGCCCAGCTGCGACTTCTCTCCGTCATCGGCACCCAGGACATGACCGCCGGCGCGAACGAACTCGGCCGGCCACAGGCCTGAGTCCGACGAGCGTAGGAGTATCGCGGCCACCCTCGCGCGGCCGCATGGGACGGGGTGCGGGGCTACTGTCGACGGCATGGACAGCGACAACCTGCTGGGACAGTTCCTGCGAGCCCGACGCGGTCTTGTGCAGCCCGAGGAGCAGGGCGTGCCCGTGACCGGCCACCGCCGTGTGGCGGGTCTGCGCCGGGAGGAAGTGGCGGCGCTGGCCGGGCTGAGCACCGACTACTACATACGCCTGGAGCAGGGCCGCGAGCGGAACCCCTCGGTACAGGTGGTCGACGCGCTGGCCCGGGCACTGTTGCTGGACGACGACGCGACGGCCCATCTGCACCAACTGGCCCGGCCCGTCCCGGGACGTGTCCGCAAGAACGTCCGGCGTCAGCGGGTGAGTCCCGTTCTGCTGCAGATGATGAACACCTGGACCGGGACGCCTGCCGTGATTCTGGGGCGCTGTATGGACGTGCTCGCGCACAACCCGCTCGGCGGTGCCCTGTTCGCCGGCCACACCTTCAGCGGGGACCTGATGCGGCTCGTCTTCCTCGACCCCGACGCCCGGGACTTCTACCCGGACTGGGACCGGGTCGCCGCCAACACGGTGGGCGGTCTGCGCGAGGCAGCGGGAACCGATTACGACGATCCGCAAATGATCGAGCTGGTGGGTGAGTTGTCGCTCAAGAGCGCAGCGTTCCGCACGTTGTGGTCGCGTCATGACATCCGCCAGAAGAGGCATGAGACCAAACGCTTCCGGCACCCGGTCGTCGGGGAACTCACCCTGCACTACGAGTCCTTGACCATCAACAGCGCGCCCGGTCAACAACTCGTCGTCTACCAGGCCGAGTCCGGTAGCCCCTCCGCCCACGCGCTGTCACTGCTCGGCAGCCTCACCGCGACCGAGACGGCACAAGCCTCGGATCCTTTGCAGCAGGACCTCGCCACCGGCGACTGAATCTCTCCGGGCCGTTCCCTCCCCGGAGACCGCACGCGCTCGACACCCGCGAGCCCACTTCACCGCGGGGCGCGATGTCACGCCCAGCGCCGATCACCCCGAGGACCGCACCACCGTCCGAGAGGAACGCCCCCCGACCCCGCACCGGAGGCCATGCGACCGGGCGGCCGGGCGGCCGGGCGGCCGGGCGGCCGGGCGGCCGGGCGGCCGGGCGGCCGAGAACGCTACGGGCGCTGCCGCACCGGCCGGATGACCAACTCGTTGACGTCGACATCGGCGGGCTGGCTGATCGCATAGGAGATAGCTCGCGCAATGGCATCGGGCGGGATGGCAGCCGAGCGGTAAGCCTTCATCGCCGCCGCGGCGCCGGGTTCGGTGATGGTTCCGGCCAGTTCGGACTCAACGACGCCCGGCGAGACGGTGGTGACCCGGATGAAGGGGTCAGCCTCCTGCCGCAGGCCTTCGGTGATCGCCCAGGCCGCGTACTTGGTGGCGCAGTACACGGCTGCCGTGGGAACCACGGAGTAGGCACCGATAGACGCGATGGTGATGATGTGCCCACTGCTCCGGCGCTGGAAATGCGGCATGGCCGCAGCGATGCCGTACAGCAGCCCCTTGACGTTGACATCCACCATCCGGTCCCACTCGTCCACCAGCAGTGAGTCGAGCCGCGACAGCGGCATGACACCGGCGTTGTTGACCATCACATCGATGTGCCCCCGAGCGGTGACGGTCTCGTCGACGAACCTGGCCATGTCGGCCCGGTCGGTGACATCGAGACGTCGTACGTCGATGCTGCCGCCGTCAGCGCGGACGCTCTTGGCCAGGCTGGTCAGCCGATCCTCCCGACGCCCGCCGGCGACGACGTGGTGCCCTTCCGCAGCAAGCCGCCTGGCGATGCCTTCGCCGATTCCACTCGTGGCACCCGTGACGAGTACGACCTTCCGGCTGTCCTGCTCCGTGATCTCCGTGATCTCCGTGATCTCCGAGGTTGTCCGGGTCACCGCGTCCTCCTTGCTCAGTCGGGGCAGAAGCCCCGCCAACGGATCGTTCACCTGCGAACTTGCCGTGCTTTGGACAGCGGGAGAAGGCCGGGATCCTCCTAGGAGTGCCGCACACACCCCGACGGGCCGCCGCGCAGTGGAGCAGGGCCGAGCCCGGGGGCAGGCGCCCGCGTCGCGCACTCGGAGGGCTGGACGCACTGCGTGCGGCGCCTCACCGTTTACGGGCGGAGGGCGGCGACCCGGGCTGCCCCGACGACACGAGGTGACAAGGGAGCACGACCGGGCGGCTGGGTCAGTGCGCGGCGAACTGGACCCTGGTGGGCTGTACGACGTTCGGACGGATCGCGAGCCCGTCGACTGTGAGTCGTTCTCCGAAGATGTCGGTGACCCTGATCGCGCCGCCGCACCCGGTGCCGTCTTCGGAGATGAAGTAGTTGTAGTCGGTACGGGACAGCTGACGCCAGCCGCCGCCGGCGCGGACCTCGAGACGGGCCACCGGATTCCGGTGGCCTATGGCCTGGACGCCACACCAGTAGCGGCTGGACCCGGTCTTGTATCGGATCGACATCGTGCCGGAGCTGCCGGGACTCACCAGCTTCCACGTGATCGCGATCCGGCCGAGCGTCGGGTCGGCGAGTGCGGCGAAGGCCTCCGCACTGAGGTCGATCTGCCCCGGTGCACACTCCCCCGGGCATTCGTTGGTGATGCGGACCGTGATGGAGGTCCCGTTGGCGGCGCGTACGGACACGTACGCGCCGCAGGCCTTGGCCGACTCGTAGTCGGTGGAGTTCATCGCCCCGGTCATGACGTCGTCGCTCGGGTCGTACAGGCAGGCGCCTCCGCCGTCCGAGTCGTAGAAGGTGGCGACTCCCTCGTAGGTGACGTCGGGCCGTATGCGTCCCGCCAACGGTGCGCCGGCGGACGCCGCTTGCGGGGCGTCCGGGGGCGACGGCTTCGCGGACGCGGTGGTCGCGGCGGCGGACGGCGTCCGTGAAGTGGCCTTGGCCGAGGGCTTGGCCGACGCGGTGGTCGCGGCGGCGGAGGGACGCGGAGACCCTGTCGCGGTCGGGAGATCCGCCGAGGTGCCGGCAACGGGCGTGGGCGCGGCGTGCCGGGTGTCCTCGCCGTCGTCGGGGAGGAGCACCACTACCAAGGAGGCGACTATGAGCGCCGCGGCAGCCGAGAGGAACAGCCAGCGCCTGTACACCGGACCTCCTTGACGGCCGCCACCCCGGAATGGTGAATGACGGGCGCAGCGATCGTGCCAGACCCGGGAGACGGCGACAAGCCCGGTTCCGGGGCGCAGTTGGGGGCCGGGGACGGTCCGCGCGCCGCGCGATCGGGACGGCGGGCCGCTCGCGGCTTCGTTCACGGCTTGAGGCAAGTCAGGCCCTTGGTGGGGAGCGTTCCGGACTCCAGGTAGGCGTTGACCTTCCGGTCGACGCAGTCGTTGCCGTACTCGCCGTAGATGCCGTGGGCGATGGCTCCGCGCAGGGTGAGCAGGCGGGAGCCGGTCATCTGTCGGTGCAGGGCTTTGGCGCCCCGGTAGGTGGTGGCGGTGTCGCCGGTGGCGGAGACGATCAGTGCCGCGGCCCGGTTGGCGATCCTGGTCGGTTGCTCGCGTGGTGGTGCGGGCCAGAAGGCGCACGGGGCGATGTTGTTGGTGATCGGCCCGAAGAGGGGGTGGCTGGTCCGGCTTTGCTGGATGTCGTTCCAGTAGACCTCGGGGTCACCTGGGGCGGCGCCGTCACCGCACATGATCGCGGCCGCCGGGCTCACCAGGGGCGAGGTCGCGGCGTCCAGGGTGAACCGCAAAGCCCCCTCGAGTTCGGGGTTCGGGGCGACGGTGGCCCCGCTCGCCGCCTCGTCCAGCACGCGCACGGTGGACGCGAACCCGGCACGCGCCCGGTCGTGGTCGCTGCCGACGCCGCCGTAGACCAGATACGGGATCAATTGCTCGTCGACGGTGTAGGAGCCGACGCGCAGCGGACGCGTCGAGGACACCCGGACGATCCGCTCCACGGTGGCGAGCACGGCGCGCTGGGTACGGCCCAGGCCGTAGTCGTGGTGCCGTGCCGCGGTCCACGAGGCCCAGGCCCGCAGGGCCCGTTCCGAGGAGGGTTCCGTGCCGATCAGCGGCCTGGGGCCCCACCGGCGTGGATCACCGGCGCTGTCGAGGACCATCCGGTCGGTCCGGCCGGGGAACATCTGCGCGTGGACGGCACCGAGATAGGCGCCGTAGGAATAGCCGAGGTAGGAGATCCGGCGCTCCCCCAGCACGCTGCGGACGATGTCCATGTCCCGGGCGGTGTTACGGGTGTTGACGTGCGGCAGTACGTCGCCGTGCCGACGCTCGCATCGTTCGGCGAGGTCCTTCTGCAAGGCGATCTGCCGGTCGAATCCCGCCCGGTCGGATCCGGCCGAGCGTATCCACAGGCCGACGGGCCACCCGCAGTCCAGTGGGGTGCTGCGGCCCACGAAGCGCGGGTCCATCCCGATCAGGTCGTAGCGTGCGCCGACCTTGCCCAGGTGCGCGCGGGTCTCCAAAGGCATGCCGAGGGTCGGCTCGCCGGGGCCGCCGTGATTGAGCACCATGGTGCCGATCCGATGGGCCTGATCGGTCGCCGGCAGCCGCGATATGGCGATCTTGATCGTCCGGCCCTTCGGGCGGGTGTAGTCCAGTGGCACGGTGATCCGGGCGCATCGGGCCCCGGCCCGGTCCAGGTCGGTGCCCAGTTCGTCGTCCCGTCCCTGCCGGCAGTCCGCCCAGCCGACCTGTTGCCGGTGGAAACCGGCGAGCTCCGAGGCCGGGGCGTCCGTGGCGAGCGCGGCGGTGCCCGAGGCCGCCAGGGCCAGCGCGGCGCCGGGTGCACCCAACCGTCGCGCCAGGGTGCCGAGTCGTGTCTTCTTCGTCATGACCGCGACGCTAGGTCCGCCTCGGCGCCCGGAGAATGCAGCTGACCGCCGACCGAAGGTACAGGCAGCTGTACTCCCCTCACCGGTGCTGTGCCCCGATACTGAGTACTCGGCCGGCGGGCGGAAGGGGGCGGGCGTGCCGAGACGATGGGCACAGCCGTTGCACGGCACGGCCTACCTGTTCGGTTGTCTGCTGACCTCCCTCGCCACCGTCGTCGCCTTGCCGCTGCTCCTGCTGCCGGCTCCGGCGCGCGCCTGGGGGGACTGGCACCGGCGGCGCGCCGGGCGGCTGCTCGGCGTCGCGGTTCCGGCCCGGCCGGCGGCCCCGCCCGGGGGACCCCGCGTCTGGTGGCGTCGGATGCGCACCGATCCGGGCGCGCGCCGAGGTCTGCTGTGGCCGGTGGCGCACGTGATCACGGGGCTGCCGTTCGGCCTGGCCGTCCTGTTGTGCGTGGGCAACCTTTTCACGGCTGTGGTGGCCATGACGCTGTGGTGGGTGTTTCCCGCCGGTGCGGGGCCGCATCTGATCGGCGACGTGCCGGTGACCGGCTGGCCGCTCGCGCTGACCGCGGCACCGTTGCAGGCCGGCTTTCTCGCCACGACGGCCTGGTGGGGCGGCCCGCTGCTGGCGCGTGCGCACGCCCGGGTCTGCCTGGCGCTGCTGTTGCCCTCGGCCACCGAAAGGCTCGCGCGGCGGGTGGAGGTACTGACCCGGACGCGGGCAGGGGCCCTGGACGCCCACGCCGCCGAGCTGCGGAGGATCGAGCGTGATCTGCACGACGGCGTCCAGGCCCGGCTGGTGGCGGTCGCGGTGCGGCTCGGGGTGACCCGCGAGTCGCTCACCGACGCTCCCGAGAGCGTGACCAGGCTGCTCAGAGAGGCGCACGAGGGAATCGAGGAGGCCATGACGGAGCTGCGGACCGTGGTCCGCACCACGTATCCGCCGATTTTGGCCGACCGCGGCCTGGGCGGAGCGCTGGCGGCGCTGGCCGCCGACTCCGTCGTGCCGACCCGGCTCCACGTCGGGACGCTGGACGCGGTCCCGGCCGCGGCGGAGTCCGTGGCCTACTTCGTGGTCGCCGAGGCGCTCACCAACACGGCCAAGCACGGCCGCGCCACCCACGCCGAGGTACACGTCCGACGTACGGGCGCCTGGCTGTCGATCGAGGTCGGCGACGACGGGATCGGCGGCGCGGACGAGACGCTGGGCACCGGCATCGCCGGGATCCGTCGCCGTGTGCTGGCCCTCGACGGCACCGTCCGGATCACCAGCCCGCAGGGCGGCCCGACCAGGATCGCCGTGGAGGTGCCGTGCGGGTCGTGATCGCCGAGGACAACGTGCTGCTGTCCAGCGGTCTGGAGCTGCTCCTGGCCGCCAAGGGTTTCGAGGTCGCCGCGGTCGCCCGCGACGGCCCCGCCTTCCTGGCCGCCGTCGCCGAGCACCGGCCCGACGTGACGATCGTCGACGTACGGCTGCCGCCCTCGTTCAAGGACGAGGGGATCCACGCCGCCCTGCGGGTACGCCGGGTGCACGAGGGCCTGCCGGTGCTGGTGCTGTCGCAGTACGTCGAGCGGGAGTACGCCCGGGAGTTGCTCTCCGACGGCCAAGGGGGCATCGGCTACCTGCTGAAAGACAGGGTGAGCCGGGTCGCGGAGTTCACCGACGGGCTGCGCCGCGTCGCCGCCGGCGGCACCGCGATGGATCCCGAGGTCATCTCCCAACTCCTGCTCCGCCATGACAACGACCCCCTGTCCCACCTGACCCCGCGTGAACACCAGGTGCTCGCCCTCATGGCCGAAGGGCACGACAACACCGCCATCGCCGACCGACTGGCCGTCACGGACAACGCCGTCCACAAGCACATCGGACGCATCTTCGCGAAGCTCGGCCTGGCCGCCGCCGGCAGCGGTCACCGCCGGGTCCAGGCGGTACTCGCCTACCTCGAGCACCGCCACCACCCCTGATCGGCCTGAGCGCGGGCTGCCGATTCACGGATCGGGCCGCAGGGTACCCGCGCACGCCATGGGACGCGTCAAGCAGTACGCCGTGGCCGCCTCCGGACAGTGGACCGACGAGGAGGAGGGCCGACGCCGGTTGCCCGCGGGTGAGGTCCACGCCTGGGAGCCGGGCATGAACCAGACCGTCTGCCGTCTCTCCCTCAGCCGCTCGCGGCTGATCCGCTTCCCGCACGTCGTCTGGCTGGACACCTTCCCGGAATCCGGCGGAGCCGCGCACCGGGTACGGCGCCAGTGCCCGCGCTGCGCCTCCGTCGCCGGACGCCGAGGCGGTGACGCACGCCCACGGTGGCAGCGCACCGATCCCCGGCCGTGAGTGCGGCACCGCCGTGACCGGCGGCGATCCGGTCCCGTTTCCGGTCGAGGCCGACGGGCACTCGGCGAGCCATTGATCAAAGTCGTCGCCCCCCGATCGCCGACAGCTCACTCGCCCTCCTCGCCAAGGGGTACGCCTGGCTGCCCGATCGCCGGCGCCGTGCCGCCGGTCCCGTCGTGCGGACCCGGCTGATGGGCCGGCACGCCGTGGCCCTGCACGGGCCTGAAGCGGTGCGGTTCTTCTACGACGAGCGGCATGTGGAGCGCCGGACGGCGCTTCCCGGTCCGGTGCTGAGCACACTGTTCGGCCACGGAGCCGTGCACACCCTGGACGGGCGGGCCCACCGCGTGCGCAAGGAGATGTTCCTGTCCCTGCTCACCGGTCCGGAAGCGGTCGCCGACCTGGTCGAGGACGTCACCGAGCGGCCGCCCCGGCGCGACGAGGCGGTTCGTGTACCGGCACCCGCTCACCTGGCCGTGGGGGCGGCGGGCTGAACCAGGAGCTGGACCCGGGGGCTGAACCAGGAGGAGGGAACCATCGGATGATCACCGGCGGGCATGTCCGCGAGCTACTGAACCGTGAGGACGACGCCGTGCTGGTGCTGCTCCGCGGCCGGCCCGAGGTGGTTCCGGCGCCGGACCTGGACTCGGAGCGCTGTCGCGGCGCGATGCGGGTGGTGGCCGGCCGGGATCTCGGGGAACGCCTGCGCGCCGACCCGTCGGCGGCCGACGACCCCGATGCGCTGGCGGCCGCCCTCGATGCGACCGTGAGGGAGCAGGGCGGCTGAGGACGACGCTCACGGAGCGGTTGGGCGCGGGGCGACGGGGAACCCAGCGCGCCCCGGGGGGGGGCCGCCCGCGGGGGACCCGCCGACGGCCGGTGGGCGGGCGCACCGATTGGTGGGGCCGCCCCCCCGCCCGGGGGGGGGGCGGGCCCCCCCCGCGTGGTGGGGTGGGCTGCGGGGGGTGGTGCCCCCCCCCCCCCGGGGGGGTGGCGCCGTCCCCGCGCCCCCCCCCCCCCGCGACCGGGTGCCGGTCAGCCCGAGGCGAACCGCTCACGGCCGGGTGCCGGTCAGCCCGAATGGCTCCGACTCACCCGGCGGCCGGCGGTCACGGCCGCTCCCGCCACCGCGGCGGCGACGGCCGTCCTGCGCATCGCGGTGCGCCGTCGCCCGCCCCAGCCGCCGTGCACGGCTCCCTCGCCGGGAGCCGGTACGTGCAGCGCTCCGTGCGTGGCCGGAGCTTCCTCGTCACGGGACAGATGGGTCTTGTCCGTCTGCCGCGCCATGGCCCGCTCAGCGCGTCCCGGTGCCATCCGGGACTGACGCACCAGAGCCCGGCCCGCGGGCCCGACCACCACTTCGCGGTGCGGGTGCCGGACAAGGTCCACGACGGCTCGGGCGACCCGTTCGGGGGTGTAGACCGGGGGCATGGCGACCACCTTGCGCCCGGTGAAGTTGGCGGCCTGCTCGAAGTGCGGGGTGTCGATGGTCGCGGGCATCACCGTGCACACGTGGATGCCCTTCACCCCCTCCACCAGCAGTTGCTGCCGAAGACTCGATCCGAGCCCCTGGACGGCGTGCTTCGACATGCTGTAGGGGTGGCTGTACGGCTGTGCGACGGCACCCACGATGGACGAGATGTTGATCAGCGTGCCCGTCCCCTGCTGCCGCATCACCCGCAGAGCCGCTCGGGCCCCGTGCACGTAGCCCATCACATTGACGTCCAGGACCTTGCGGAAGTCCTCCAGCGGCACGTCCTCGAAACGGCCGAAGGCGTTGACCGCCGCGTTGTTGACCCACACGTCGATCCGGCCGAACTCCTCCACGGCACGCCGTGCCAGGTCCTCGACGGCCTTGACGTCCGTCGTGTCGGTCGGCACGACCAGCGTCCGTGCCCCGCGATGCTTCGCGCACTCCTGGGCGGTCGCCTCCAGCGCCTCCTCGCGGCGCGCGGCCAGCACCACGGCGCATCCCCTGCGCGCGAACGCCTCGGCCGTGGCCTGTCCGATCCCGCCGGACGCTCCGGTCACCACCACCACGTGATTTCGCAACCGCATCCCGTACCTCCTCACATCTGCCCGAGCCGGACGCCTCGTGTCCGCCTCCGCAGCGGACCGGGTACCCGTCACCGCCGAGTCATCTCGGCTGTCAGCTGCCCGTTCCGTACTGCAGCACCAGGAGTGCCACGTCGTCGGTGCGCTGCTCGGTCGCACGCACCTGTGATCTGGTCGGCGACCAGGTCGATGACGTCCTGGACTCCGACGACTTCGGTCAGCCCGGCGGCCAGGTGGGTGAGCCGGTAGAGCGGGCCCGCGCGATAGGAGCGGGCCGTCTCCTCCTGGCTGCCCACCCACACCAGCAACCTCCGGCATCGCAGGGAACCTTCCCGGACCGCCGCGGGGTGCCCCACCGTCCGCTCGGGGCACGGCGTGTGCCCGGGTCCCTCGGGGTACTCGGCACCGCGTCGACGTCGCCGAGGCGCCGCCGATCACGAAGGGAGGGGCCTGATGGACGACCGCCCCAACCTGACCGACACGGACCTGCTCGGTATCTACCTCAACGATCACCTCGCCGGAGCCACCCTCGGCGTGGACCGGGCCCGACTGCTGGCCGACGCCGAGTCCGAGCGGGACCCCGAGCTCGCCCACGCGGTGCGGCCGATCCGCGACGAGATCGCCGAGGACCGGGCGGACCTGCTGAAGATCATGCGAGGGCTCGACGTCCCCGTACGCCGCTACAAGATCGTCGCGGGCCGACTGGCCGAGAGGGCGGGCCGGCTCAAGACCAACGGCCGGCTCGTCCGGCGTTCTCCGCTCACCCCGATGGTGGAGGTGGAGCTGCTGCGCCTGGGCGTGGAGGGGAAGGCCGCGGCCTGGCGGACGTTGCGCCGACTGGCCGACGCCGACGACCGCCTCGATCCCGTGCACCTCGACGACCTGCTCGAACGCGCCCGGCGCCAGCTGGACACGCTGGAACGGCTGCGCCTGCGACAGGTCACGACGACCTTCCGGCAGGCCGACGATCCGTCCGGCGTCCGCCCCGTCCCCCAGGGGGCACGCTCATGAACGACCACACCCCCTCCCAGGCCGAAGGCGAGCCCGACGAGACCGACACCCGGAGGACGGCCGACGGCCCGGCTCCGGACCACCCGACGCCGTCTCAGGCCGAGGGCGACCGCGATGACGCGGAAGACACCGGCGACGGATCCTGAATCCCACGCTCACGCACCGGCGAGCAGCTGCGGTGAAAGTTCCTTGATCATCGTGTTGGTCCAGCGCATCTGACGCAGCGTGCGGGGGTGGCAGGAGCCGGCCAGTCCGAGGAGCCGGTCGTCCGAGGTGGCCTGTGCGACCTGGGCGAGCATCTCCCAGTGCAGTGAGTTCCGCGTGGCGGCCAGGTGCAGTTCGCGCAGGTCGTACAGGAGGAGCAGGCCGGTCTCGGGGCGGCCCAGCATGCCCCGGACGAGGTGCAGGTTGTTGACCTGAACGGCGGCCGCGGTGGCCTGGTGGGACTGGTAGACGCCCTGAAGCACCGTGGACAGCAGCCGCTCGGCGCCGCCGATGATCTCGGCCGCGTGCTCGATCGACGCGGCGGGCACGTCGCAGATCCGGGCCGCCCAACGCGGGGTGCACTGCTCGACCTGGGCGGCCAGTTCCGCGAAGCCGACAGTGTGCGTGTCGAGGTGGTCGCGGTCGATCCGGTCGGTGCGGATGACCTCGTGCAGCAGCGCGTTGAGCAGGGCCACGTTCGTCCCGGCCCGCGGGGCCAGGTGGACGGCCGTCTTGCGGGCCACGGGCGTGTACCGCGGGTCCACGCAGACCAGGCGGGGCGGCTCGGTGCCCGCCAGCCGGTCCAGGACGCGGGTCCACAGCACCGTCTGGGTCTCGGCCATGTTGTGCCCGAACAGGGCGATCACGTCGGCGTGGTCGATGTCCTCGTAGGAGCCGGGCTGCCCGTCACAGCCGAACGTCTGTTTGAGCGCTTCGGCGGCGGTGGCCGTGCACAGGCGGGTGTTGCCGTCCAGGTGGTTGGTGCCGATGCCGGCCCGGGCGAGCACCGCGAGGGTGTAGTACTCCTCCAGGAACAGCTGCCCGGTGGTGTAGAAGCCGATCGAGCCCGGTCCGCGCCTTTCCAGCAGATCCTTCGAGCGGGCCACGATCCGGCCCATCGCGGTGTCCCAGTCGGAATCGACCAGCCGGCCGCCTTCACGCACCAGCGGCCGGGTCAGCCGGTCCGGTGAGGCGTTCGCCTGCCATCCGTAGAGGTCTTTCGGGCCGAGCCGGCCGCGGTTGACCCGGTCGCCGGCACGGCCGCGCACACCCACGATCCGCCCGTGCCGCACGGCGATGTCCATGGCGTCACCGTTGGAGTGCAGCAACGAGGCGGACGGCACCCACCGCTCCACCTCGTCCTCGGCGACGCCGGCCGCCAGATGGGCGTCGGTGCGTGTGGGCCACGGAGCGCCCGGGCCGTAGGGGGTGCGCGTGCCCCACGGGTTCTTTATGCGATCCGCCTCGTCCACCACGATCACACCTCCACCGGGCAAGCCGCTGGACCACTGAGAACCCCGCACTCATGATCCCGCACCACGCGCACCCGCGCCGTCGCGCGCCCGGCCCGGCCGGAAACGGCCGCTGCCGGGAACGGCGGAGGATCCGGCCCGCATGCCGGGCAGGATCTCCCCACGCCGGTGGCTACTTGCCGGGCGTCTCCCGCCACACCTGTGCCGCCATCAGTTCCGCTTCGGCCTGTGGCGTACCAGCCCTGACCAGGATGATTCCCCGGGACCCGTCCGGAAACGTCACCGCGCGCATCGCCGTACCCAGCGGGCCCGGCGTCGACTGCTCCGACATGACGACCCCAATCATTGGACGAACCGTCAGCGTAACGGAACCACCCGGCCGAGCCGCTGCACGTCTCCGGCCGGGGCCGTCGTCAGGGCAACTCGTTCACACGGTCGGTGCCGGGCGGGGCGACCGGGCTGTGGGCGGTGAGGTGGTCGGTGAGGGCCGCGATGTCGTCCCCGCCGCCGACGGTGTCGGTGCCCTCGGCGAAGGTGGTGAAGCCGTCGCCGCCCGCGGCGAGGAAGGTGTTCGCGGTCACCCGGTAGGTGGCGTCCGGCTTCAGTGGTTCGCCGTTGAGCGAGATCGACGCCGGGTCGATGCGGTCGCCGACCGGGGCGCCGCGTGAGAAGGAGTACTTCAGGCCTTTGGAGACGCCGAGCATGAGGGTGGGCGCCCGGGTGCCGGAGTCGTTGAACTGCTCCTCCAGGATCTTCTCGATCTGCGCGCCCGTCAGGTTCACGGAGACCAGGGACCCGGCGAAGGGCTGTACGGCGAAGGCCTCCGCGTAGGTGATCTCGCCGGGCGCCTCACCGCCCGTCGACGACGCGTGCACCAGGTCCGCCCGTACCCCGCCCGGGTTCATCAGAGCGATCTGGGCCCCGCCACGCTCCGGTGCCGAGGTGGCGGCGAGTTGGGCGTCGGCGACGAGGTTCGCCAGGTCGGACTCGGCGTCGCGGGTCTCGGAGCGGGTGATGTCGGCGGTGACGCTGCCGACGACCCGGTTGGCCAGCGGCGCCGACAGGGCCTTCCACTTGTCGATGACGGCACTCTGGTCGGCGTCCTTGGCGCCGGTGCGGGTGACGAGGTGGTTCATCGCGGCGACCTGGTCCCGTACGACGTCGCCGGTACGGCGGTCCACCGGCAGCCGGGTCTCGGTGACCACCCGGCCGAACGAGGAGGCCGAGGTGACCATGCGGGGATTGCCGGCCGGGTCGGGCAGGGAGCAGATGTAGGGCTGGTGGGTGTGGCCGGTCACCACGGTGTCGATCGCCGGGTCGAGGTTCTTGGCGATCTCCACGATCGGGCCGGAGATGCCGTCGCACTGACCGTACGATCCGGCCTGCACGCCGCCCTCGTGCAGCAGGACGACGATCGCCTCCACGCCCTGGCGGCGCAGTGCGCGTGCGGAGGCGTTGGCGGTCTCGGCCTCGTCGAGGAAGCGTACGGACCTGATGCCGGACTGGCCGGTGACCTCGGGCGTGCCCTCCAGGGTCATGCCGATGAAGCCGACCTTCACCCCGTCCGCCTTCTTCACCCAGGTGGGCGCCAGGAGGGGCTTGCCGGAGGCGCGGTCGATGACGTTGGCGGCCAGCCAGGGGAACTGGGCGCCGTCGTACGGCTCGTTCTTGATGAAACAGCCGTCCTCGGGGTGGCAGCCTCCGTTCTGCATGCGCAGCAGTTCCTCGGTGCCCTCGTCGAACTCGTGGTTGCCGACGCTGGTGACGTCCAGGTGCAGCTTCTCCATGGATTCGACGGTGGGTTCGTCGTGGAAGAGGCCGGACAGGAAGGGGCTGGCGCCGATGATGTCGCCCGCGGCGACGGTCAGCGAGGTGTCGGTGCCCTGCCGGAGCTGGCCCAGCCGGGCCGCGAGGTACTCCGCCCCGCCGACGGGCGTGGACTTGGGGTCGAGCTTGGAGCCGAGGTTGGCGTCGCGTCCGGTGGGCGGCTCCAGGTTGCCGTGGAAATCGTTGAAGGACAGCAGTTGGACGTCGACGGTGGACGGCGGCTTCTGCGTCGTGGGGAAGGCGCGGGTGTACGAGAGCCACAGCCGGACGTCGGCGGCGTCCGTACGGCCGTTGCCGTCGAGGTCTCCGGCCGCGCCGGCGGTCGGGACGGCCGCCAGATCCTTGGCGTTGACGTCGCCGTCACCGTTGACGTCCGGGGTGCGGGTGGCGAGGAGATCCGGCCGGACGGACAGCAGGTGGAACTTGGTGACGCTGCCGTTGAAGCCGAAGTTGTCGTCGGCGACGAGGACGAGCGAGCGGGAGCCGTCGGGCAGCTTCGGCCCCCAGGTGATGCCCTCGACGTTGTCGGCGTCGGTGCCGGAGGTCGTGAAGTCGTACAGCAGCTTCTTCGGCATGGGCTTCTCGGTGCCGGACAGGGCTTCCTTGCCGCCCACGTCCGTCGCGCCGATGGTGCTGGTCCAGTAGAGGCGGATGGAGAAGCCGACACCGGAGGCGAAGGACCGCTCGACGGTGAGGTAGTCGGTGTCGTTGATCGCGAGGATCTCGGAGACTCCCCGGTCCGCCGAGTACGTGCCGACCGGGGCCGGCAGGGGCGCGGTGGGCGCGTCGGAGATCGGGTCGACCTCGTAGACGTGCTCGGCCTCCGGCTTCCCCGTCCGACGGTCCATCTGCAGCAGCCGGGACGGGCTCCTGACCGTCAGCCCGGCCGCGGGGCCGTCCTGCACGAGGGCGTTCTCAGTGATGGTGACCACCTTGCGCCCGTCCGGGGAGAGGGTGAGCCCTTCCAGCGCCTGGTTGTTGCGCACCCCGGCGGTGAGGGTGCCCGAGGCCGAGCGGACGGGGGCGTACGCCTGGGGCAGTGGCAGTTCGCGGACGTACCCGCCGGAGGTGGCCGCCTCGCGGACGAAGGCGGGCTGCCCGGCGGAAGAAGCGCCCTCGCTGGTCCACAGCAGGCTCTTGCCGCCCGGCGTCCAGCGGATCGCCTCGGGGTCGACCGCCTTGGGGGCGAAGGGTTCTCCGGTGGTGTCAACGAGCACGGTGAGGCCGTCGAGGGCGGGCTTGTCACCGGCGAAGGCCGCCCCGTCGAGCGGCAGTCGGAGGGTGTAGAAGCGGGCCTTGCCGTTCTCCGAGCGGTCGTCGCTGACGGCGACGTACTCGCCGGACCGCGGGTCGTAGTCGATCCCGGACAAGCCGCCGAACGGCATGCCGAACTCCGTCGTCCCGGCGGGCACCGTGAGGGTGTCGAGGAGCCGGACGTCCTGCGTCTTCCTGGAGGCATCCGCCTCCGGTTCCGCCGCGAAGCCGTTCGTGAGGGCCAGGCTGCCGAGGAGGCCGGCCGCGGCGAGGGAGGCGAGGAGGGCGCGTCTGCGGCGGCGCGAGGGGGGTCTGTGTCGCATGGGTGATTCCTTCCAAAGGGGGGCATCACGTGGGCGTGCGGGCATGGCTCGCCGACCCGCACGCTCGGCAAGGTGCGGACGGGTGGGAAAGCCCGGTGAGAGGGGGGTGACGAGGCGTCAGAGTGATGCGGCGGCCGGCACGGCACGGCCCCGGCGTTTGCGGCGCCACGCGTACAGGGCGAGGGCGACCAGCGTCATCGCGTACGGGATCGTCGACACCAGCTGCGGCGGTACGTCGAGCGAACCGAGCTGCACGGCCAGGGCCTCCGCCGCTCCGAAGCCGAGCGCGGCGAGGAAGACACCCCAGGGCCGCAGGCCGCCGAGGAACACGGCCGCGAGGGCGATGAAGCCGCGGCCGGCCGTCATGTCCCGTACGAAGAAGGAGACATAGCCCATGCTGAGGAAGACCCCGGCGAGTCCGGCGAGGGCCCCGCTGAGGGCGAGTCCGGTGTACTGGACGCGCCGGACGGCGATGCCGACCGAGGCCGCCGCGTCCGGCATCTCGCCGACCGCCCGCAGGTGGAAGCCGAAGCGGGTGCGGTAGAACAGCCAGGCGACGAACGGCGCGGCCAGGAAGGCCAGCCAGGTGATCAGGTTCTGGCCGCTCAGCACATCGCCGAGCACGGGCACGTTCTCGACGCCCGGCAGGGTGACCGTCGGCAGGCTGCCGCTCTTCAGGCCGGAGGTGCCGCCCTTGTCGTCGAGGAGGCTGTAGACGGCGTAGGCGGTGCCGCCGGAGGCGAGGAGGTTGAGGCCGATGCCCGCGATGATCGCGTCGGCGCCCAGTTCCAGGCGGAGGGCGGCGAGCAGTACGCCCAGGAGTGTCGCCACCGCGACTCCGCACAGCGCGCCCACGGCGACGGAGCCGCTGTATCCGGCGACGAGCGCACCGGTGCAGGCCGCGCTCAGCATCTGGCCTTCCAGGGCGATGTTGCTGATGCCGGCGCGTTCGGCGACCAGTCCGCCGAACGCGGCGAGCAGGTACGGCGTGGCGATCCGCAGCGCGGCCGCCAGGAAGGCGCTGCTGAGGACGACGTCGAGCACGGAACTCATCGGACGCCCACCTGCCTCCGCGCGATCCGCCGCTTGAGCAGGTTGGGCAGCGCCTGGGCGGTGACCAGCAGCACGATGACCGCCTGGATGACCACCACGATCTCGGTGCCGACGTCGGTCTGCTGTTCCATGATGTCGCCCCCGGCGCGCAGGTAGGAGTAGAAGAGTCCGGCGATCACGACGACCAGTGGGTTGTTCCTGGCGAGCAGGGCGACCACGATCCCTTCGAAGGCGAGGCTTCCGGCGAGCCCGGGTTCCAGTCGTCCGTAGACGCCCTGGACGAGATGGGCTCCGGCGAGGCCGGCGACGGCGCCGCCGATGACGAAGCTCCACTCGATGACGCGGGGCACGCGGATGCCGCCGTACGCCGCGAAGGCGGGGTTGGCGCCGGTCATCCGGATGCGGTACCCGAGCGGGGTGCGGGTGATGAGCAGCCACAGGGCGACGGCGGTCAGCAGCATCACTCCGAAGCCGATGTTGGCCCGGCCCAGTGGGACGCCGAACCAGTCGCTCAGCGGGGTGAACGCGGAGTCCTGCTGGATGGACTTCGAGTGCACGGCGCTGCTGCCGGACTCCTTCAGCGGGCCGTTGACCAGGTAGTCGTAGACGCGGACGGCGATGGCGTTGAGCATCAGCGTCGCCACGATCTCGTTGGCGCCGAGCCGTGCCTTCATCGCACCCGGCACCAGGCCCATTCCGGCGCCCGCGGCGGCGGCCGCGGCCATCGGCACGATCACGGCGACGACAGGCGGCAGCGGCAGGAAGATCGCTACGGTCGCGGCCGCCAGCGCACCGGCGTACACCTGGCTCTCGGCGCCGAGACTGATCTGCCGGGCGCGGAAGGGGATCGCGACCGACAGCCCGAGCAGGGTGAGCGTGGTGGCGTCCTCCAGCCAGCGGCCGACGCGGAAGGAGCGTTCGAGCGGGCCGGTGAGCATCACCTCGTAGGCCCGTACCGGGTCGTTGCCGGTGGCGAGCATGACGAGGAAGCCGATGGCCAGGGCGGCCAGGATGGTGGCCAGGGCCATGCTGAGGTCGACGGCGAAGTCGCGGCGCCGGGTGGCCCGGTACTGGCGGCGGTCCTCGGTCTCGATCGCCGTCATCGGGGTGGCGGTCACGGGGCCTCCTCCCCCATGTTGTCCAGACCGGCCGTGAGCCGGCCGCGGTCGTGCTCCTCGACGCCGAGCATGTGGAGCCCGACCCGCTTCTCGGTGAGGCCGGTCGTGTCGTCGAACCGGGCGACCAGGCGGCCGTCCTTGAGGACGAGCAACCGGTCGGAGAGGGCGAGGAGTTCGGTGAGGTCGGCGGAGATCAGCAGGACGGCGGCGCCCGTGTCGCGCGCGTCGACGAGACGCTCGTACATGAACCGCATCGCGCCGATGTCGACTCCACGGGTGACCTGGGAGGCGATCAACAGGCGTGGTCCGGCGGAGAGTTCGCGGGCGACGATCACCTTCTGCATGTTGCCGCCGGACAGCGCCCGCACCGGGACCGACGGGTCGGGGGTGCGGATCGCGTACTGCTCGATCAGCTGCTCGGCGTGGGCGCGTACGGCACCCGGGTGCAGAACTCCTCGGCGGGCGAGGGGCGGTCGGTCGTGGCGGTCGACGACGAGGTTGTCGGCGATGGACGCGTCGAGGGCGGCACCGTTGTGCAGCCGGTCCTCCGGTACGTAGCCGATGCCAGCCCTGCGATGGCCTGCCACGTCGAGACCGGCCGTGTCGGTGCCGTCGATGTGGACCGTGCCCGCGGTGGGGCGGCGCAACCCGGCGAGGATCTCGGCGAGTTCGCTCTGGCCGTTGCCCTCGATGCCGGCCACGCCGACGATCTCCCCGGCGGCGACGTCGAAGTCGAGGCCGTGCAGGGACTGGCCGGTCACGGCCTCGTAGCCGAGGCTCCGTACCCGCAGGGTGGTGTCCGTGGGACGGGCAGGGGTGCGGTTCACGTCCAGGGACATGTCGCGGCCGACCATCATGGAGGCGAGCGAGCGCTCGGTGGCGTCGGCGGTGGCGACCGTGCCCACCAGGGAGCCGGCGCGCATCACGCTCACCTGGTCGCTGATCTCCCGTACCTCGCGCAGCTTGTGCGAGATGAACAGCACGGTCATCCCGCCGTCGCGCAGCCTGCGTACGGCGGCGAACAGGTCCTCCGTCTCCTGCGGGGTGAGCACGGCGGTCGGCTCGTCGAGGATCAGTACGCGGGCCTGCCGGTGGAGTGCCTTGAGGATCTCGGTGCGCTGACGCATGCCGACCGACACCTCGTCGACACGGGCCCTGGGGTCGACGACGAGTCCGGACTCCTCGGCGAGCCGGGCGGTCGTCTCCACGGCCGCCTTCGGGTCGACCAGACCGCGACGGCCCGGCTCCACACCGAGGACGACGTTCTGGGCGACGGTGAAGGACGGCACCAGCATGAGGTTCTGGTGCACCATGCCCACGCCCAGCGCGATCGCCGAGGCCGGGCCCCGCAGCAGCCGGGGCCGTCCGCCGACCAGGATCTCGCCCGCACTGGGCTGTTCCAGGCCGTAGAACAGCTTCATCAGCGTGGACTTGCCCGCGCCGTTCTCCCCGACGACGGCCCGGATCTCGCCCGGCGGGACCTCCAGGTCCACGGCGCGGACCGCGCGCACCCCGTTGGCGTAGGTCTTGGTGACCTGGCGGGCGGCGACGGCCGGTCCGTCCTTGCCCCATGGCTCGTTCATCATCAAGGCCGTTCGACTAGAGGGCGCTGGGCACCGTGACGGAGCCGGACTTGACCTTGTCGGCGGCTTCCTGGACCTCGGTGCGGATCTTCTCCGGCACCAACTCCTTGAAGTGGGCGTCGTTCACATAACCGACGGCGTCCTCGGCGAGGCCGACGGTGGAGACGGCGCCGTACTTCAGGGAGTCCTTCTGGTCCTCCTGCGCGGCCTTGTACAGGGCGTTGCCGACGTTCTTGAGGATGGAGGTGACGACGGTGTTCTTCTGCGCCTGGTCGGCGAGGGTCTGGTACTGGTCGGAGTCGACGCCGAACGCGTACCGCTTGGCGCTGACGGCCGACTCGAAGGTGCCGAGCCCGGAGAGCCCGGCGACCGGCCACACCAGCGCGGCGCCCTGGCCGTACATGGCGGTGCTGATCTCCTTGCCCTTGGCCGGGTCGCCGAACGGCTTGTCGCCGCCCACGTATTGGACGAGGACGTCGGAGTTCTTTCCGCCGGCGGCCTGGAAGCCCGCCTTGAAACCGACGACGAAGTCCTCGATCAACGGGATCTTCACGCCGCCCATGACGCCGGCCTTCTTCTGCGATTCGGTTCCCTTGAGGGCTTTCGCGGCCACCAGCTTCTCGGCCAGGAATCCCGCGAGATAAGCGCCCTCGTTCTGCTTGAACGTGACGGAGTAGACGTTCTCGCACTTGTTGGAACAGGCGCCGTTCTTGCCGCTGTAGTCGACCGGTGCGTCGAAGACCCAGAACTTCTTGTCCGGGAATTCCGGGGCGAGTTTGCCGATGTAGTCGGTGACGTCGAAGGTGCCGGCGGCCAGGATGTCGTAGTCGTCGGCCGAGGCGGCGTCCTCGAAGCCGGGCTCCCACTTGGTGCGGTCGGAGCCGAGCTCCACGACCTTGAGCTGGTAGCCGAGGTCCTTCGAGGCCCGCTGCAGGCCCGCGTAGGCGGAGTCGAAGAACGACTTGTCGCCCAGCCCGCCATTGATCACCAATTTGATGCGCGGCTTGCCGGACGAGGCCGCTCCGGAATCATCTCCGTCGCCCGATCCTCCGCAGGCGCTCAGTGCGAGCATCCCGGTCACCGTCACCACGATGGCGGCGCTTCTTCCGTATCTCATCATCGATCTCCTGATCATTTCGTTGCTGAGTGGGCGGCTGCGTCGACAGTAGAAAGTGCAAAACGTTTTGGCTACGCTGCCCGGTTTCTGTTTCATTTCCGGTGTGGGAATTTCAGTCATCGGTGAGCAGCGCGGTCGCGGCGATGCGCAGCGTCCGGTCGAAGTCCGTCTCGCGTTCCTCGGCCGTGAGGGCCTCACCGGTGCGGAGATGGTCGGACACGGTCAGCACGGCGAGGGCCTCGCCGCCCTCCGCGCAGGCCACGGCGTACAGTCCCGCCGCCTCCATCTCGACCGCGAGCGTGGCCCGGCGCTCCAGGGCGTCGAAGAGGGCGGGGCGGTCGAGGTAGAAGTGGTCGCTGCTGAAGACCGGTCCGATGTGCACGGCCTCGGCCCCGGAGAGCTCCCGCCCGGCGGCGTCCGCGGCGGCGCGCAGCAGTCGGTAGGAGGGGGCGAGGGAGAGGGTCAGGCCGTCGACCAGAACGCGGCTGAGGCTGGAGTCGGTGTGCGCGGCGGAAGCGATCACCACGTCCCGCAGGGACACCGAGGCGGGGATGGCGCCGGCTGTTCCGACCCGGACGATCCTGCGCACGCCGTAGTGCCGGAACAGCTCCGTCGCGTAGATCGTCACGGACGGGATGCCCATGCCGGAGGCGAGCACCGACATCGGTACGCCCTGGTGGCTGCCGGTGTAGCCGAGGATGCCGCGTACGTCGGTGACCTGCCGCGCGTCCTGAAGGAAGGTCTCGGCGATGCGCCGGGCGCGGCGCGGATCCCCCGGCATGAGCACCAGCGGCGCGAAGTCACCCGGCCGAGCCGCGATATGGGGTGTTCCGGTGACGGACGTACTCGCCTGTCCGGGAGTCACAGTTCCGCCCCGGCGAGCCAGCGCACCAGCCGGTCCCACAGCTCGGCGTATCCGTCCCAGGCCAGGAACGGCGGCGGTGCCCAGTGCGGTGCCACGTCGGAGGTGAACGCCGCTGACCTGCCCGCGCCGTGGTCGGCGACGACGAGCAGGGGGTGCCCGGCGCACTCGGCCAGCAGCGACGCCTCCGGCCGTACGGTGACCTCGTTGAGGCCGAGCAGCGCGGGCCAGGACCGCTCCAGCCCTCGTACGACCGCGTGCTCGCCCACCACCTCGGGGACGGCACCGGCCGGAAGCTCGACCCGGTCGTCGCGGTCCAGGATCGTCACCGGCAGGGCGGCGGCGAGCGGGGAGCGTCCCCAGCGCGCGCGGGCGTCGATGCCGCTGAAGGTCAGATAGCCGCCGATCATCAGCACTCCGCCGCCCCGTTCCACGAAGCCGCGCACCAGCTCGGAGCGGTCGGGCGCGGGGACGGAGTCGTTGAACGTCTCGGGCGGGAGCTGGAAGCTGTTGGCGCCCACGTCGCTGATGACGACGACGTCGTACGCGTCGAAGCCGTCGGCGGTGGCCGGGACCCGGGTCGGGATCTCGTGCGAGGGCACGTAGGTGACGTCGTGGCCGCGCGAGCGGAGCGCGTCGAGGAAGGCGCCTCCGCCCTCGGTGTACTCGGAGGTGTGGAAGGCGTCGAAGCCTTTCTGGTGGACCGTGTAGGTGAACCAGGACTCGCCGACAACGAGCACTCTGGGCATGGCGAACCGCCTTTCGGGGCAGGGGGCATCGGCACGGGAACTCCGTGCGGAGCGACGGCAGTTGAAGTCGGGTGAGGATCAGCGGGCGGCGGGTGCCGTGCTGCCGCGGACCTTGAGTTCGACGGGAAGGGTGTGCCGGGAGGCGGGCGGGACCTCGCCCCGGGTGACGTACTGGAGGAGTTGCGCGGTGGCGGTGCGGCCCACGTCGTAGGCCGGCTGATGGACGGTGGTCAGGGGCGGATGCGCCAGCGAGGCCGCCCGGATGTCGTCGAAGCCGACCACCGAGACGTCCTCCGGCACCGACAGTCCCGCCTCCCTCAGCGCCAGGAGGGCACCGAAGGCCATCAGGTCGTTGGCGGCGAAGACGGCCGTGCAGTCCTCGGGAAGCCCGCCCTCCTGGAGGAGCTTGGCGACGAGGCCGTATCCGGAGGTCTCCTTGAAGTCGCCGACGCGTTCGACGACCTCGCCCCGGAAGGCCCGTACGAAACCGTTCGCGCGGGCGTTGCTGCTCTTCAGGGCGCGCGGGCCGGTCAGCATCAGGGCCCGGCGGTGGCCGAGCGACCGCAGGTGCTCCCCCACCAGCCGCCCGCCCGCCTCGTGGTCGGCGGTGGCGATGAGGGCGCCTTCGAGGCCCTCGACCTCCTCGTCGGCGAGGGCGATGGGGAACTTGCCCATGAGGGCCTCCAGTCGCCGCCGGGACGGCGCGGACCCCGAGGCGTACACCATGCCGTCGATGAACCGGCTGCGGATCATGCCGAGGTAGCGGTCCTCGCGGTCGGCGTCGAACTCCGTGTTGCACAGGATCAGGCCGTAGCCGAGGTCGTGGGCGGCGTCCTCGGCGCCCTTGGCGAGTTCGGCGAAGAAGGTGTTGCTGATGTCGGGGATCAGCAGACCGATCACCGAGGTGGAACCGGCCTGGAGGCTGCGGGCCAGGGACGCCGGGACGTAGCCGAGCCGGTTGACGACGCTGCGGACGCGGGCGGCGGTGTGCTCGTTGACCGGCCGGTTGCCGCTGAGGACGTGGGAGACGGTGGTGGCGCTGACGCCTGCCGCGGCGGCCACGTCCTTGATGGAGGCGGGGCGCCGGACCGCCGCCCGCTGGTACGGCTCAGGGGTCATAGTGCTGCACCGCCCTCCCGTGGGAGGTGTCGAGGATCCGCGCCACCCGGGCGTCGGCCTCGGCCAGCAGCGCCGGCTCGTCCACGGTGAGCAGCCGGCCGTCGCGCATCAGGATCCGGCCGTCCACGACGACCGTCCGTACGTCGCTGGCGCGGGCGCTGTAGACCAGCGCTGCGCGCGGATCGTGCAGCGGACGGCAGTGCAGCCCCGACAGGTCGGTCAGGGCGATGTCCGCGCGCATGCCCGGCTCCAGCGCCCCGATCTCGTTCTGCAGGCCGAGGGCTCGGGCCCCTCCGCGCGTGGCCATGCGCAGGGTGTCGGAGACGGTCATCCAGGTGGCGTCCCGCACCGCCTGCTTCTGGGTGAGGGCGACCAGCCGCAGCGCTTCCCACACGTCGAGCGTGTTGTGACCGGCGGCGCCGTCCGTGCCGACGGCGACCGTGACTCCGGCGGCGAGCAGGTCGCGTACCGGGGTGAGCGGGGACAGGGCGTGCTTGAGGTACACCTTCGGGCAGCAGGCCACGGCGGTCGTGCCGGCGTACTCGGCCAGCAGCGGCACGTCGTCCTCGACGATCCCGCAGCCGTGCGCGATCAGGGCGCCGGCCTCCAGTACGCCGGTCTCGTGCAGCACCCGGATCGGGGTGATGCCGCGCCGCTCCAGGCTGGACCGCGTCTGCTCCAGGTGCTCGGCGGCGTGGATGTGCATCCGCAGGCCGAGCCGCCGGGCGTGCCCGGCGAGGGTCCGCAGGTCGCCGTCGTCGACCGTGTACGGGGCGTGCGGCCCGAGCGAGACGGTGACCCGGCCGTCGGCACGGCCGTGCCAGGCCTCCGCGAACCTCACCGTCGCCTCCAGGGCTGCCTCGCCCCGGCTGCTGAAGTACGTCGGCGCGATGTCGGCCCGCAGGCCGGTCTCGGCGACCGCCTCGGCGATCTGCTCGGGGAAGAAGTAGTGGTCGGCGAAGGCGGTGACGCCGGAGCGGATCATCTCGGCGCAGGCGAGCCTGGCCCCGGCCCGTACGTCGGCGGGGGTGAGGTTGGACTCCATCGGCCAGACGCGGTCGTTGAACCAGCCCTCGACCGTCACGTCCTCGGCCGCGCCGCGCATCAGCACCATGGGGCTGTGCGTGTGCGCGTTGACCAGGCCGGGAACGGCCAGCAGGCCGCGCCCGTCGATCACGTCGGCCGCGGCGCCCGGACCGGAGGGGCCGCCGGTCGGTCGTACGTCCTCGATGATTCCGTCCGCCACAACGATGTCGTGCGCCCGCAGAACCTCGCACTCGCCCTGCGGCGGGACGCGCAGCACATCGCAGCCGCTCACCAGGAGGCGGTCGGTCGGCGGAGGCGTTCTGTGGCTCATGGCGCACAAGCTAGATATCCAAAACGTTTTGCACAACCATGGGCGGGGGCTGCTCCCGGGTGGTCCCAGGAAGACATCGACTCGGCGCGCAATCCGCCGCCCCGCTCCCCTCGCCCCTCACTCCCACGCCGTCCGGCCGCGTGGCGCCCACCGCCGTGTTACGGATGCGTTCCCAACTCTTGACGACAGCCTTATGACTGCGTAGACATGACCGCGCAGACATGACTGCGCAGTCAGTCAGGCGTCTGACATCATTCGGGTTCGAGCTGCGGTCACCGGGAGACACCATGACGCGGGGAGCAGGGCGGGGCGGCAGTGCCGCCGCGCCGACGCCACGGAGCGTGGACGTGGCGCGTCTGGCCGGGGTCTCGCAGAAAACCGTGTCGAGGGTCTTCAACGACGAGCCGTACGTCTCGGCCGAGGTGCGCCGGCGCGTGATCGAAGCCGCCGAACAGCTCGGCTACCGGCGCAACAACGCCGCCCGGGCGCTGGCTTCCGGGCGGACCCGCTCGATCGGCGTGATCACGCTGGGCACGGCCCTGTACGGGCCCGCCTCGCTGCTCATGGGTGTCGAGCGAAGTGTCCGGGACACCGGCTACGCGCTCCGCGTGGTCAACACCATGGAAGGTGATCCGGCGGGCATCGCCGGCGCCGTGGACTCGCTCCTCGACCAGGGCGTGGACGGCATCGTCATCTCCGAACCCATAGACGAAGGCGGAGCGGACAAGGACGTCTCCCTGCGCGCGGACGTACCGGTCCTCGTCCTCGGTGCGCCACCGACAGGCACCGCGACGACCGTGCTCACGGCGGGGGACGGTGCCGACCTGATGGCCCGTACGGCCACCGAGCACCTGCTGGACCTCGGCCATGCGACGGTCCATCACCTGGCCGGCCCGCAGCGGTGGTTCGCCGCCCGGGACCGCCTGGAGGGATGGCGAGCCACGCTGACCGCACACGGCAGGGACGTGCCTCCGGTCGTCGAGGGCGACTGGTCGGCCGCGTCCGGGTACCGGGCGGGACGCGAACTGGCCGAGGACGGTGACGTCACCGCGGTGTTCGCCGCCAACGACGACATGGCCATCGGCCTGATCCGTGCGCTGACGGAGGCGGGGCGACGAGTGCCCGAGGACGTCAGCGTCGTCGGCTTCGACGACATCCCGGTCGCCGCCTACGTGACTCCACCCCTCACCACGGTGCGGCAGCCGTTCGACGCCGTGGCGCAGGAAGGACTCAAGCGTCTGGTGCACTCCATCGAGAACCCGGACGCCGACCCCCTGCCGTCCAGCGACCCACCGGTCGACCTCATCATCCGCACCTCGACCGCGCCGCCCCCCAGCCGGACGACACCGGCGCGCGGACGGCGTACGGCCTCCCGTTCGGGCGGGGGTACGCCCGGTCCGCCGCTCCCGAACGGAGGCCCGACCACCCGCGACTGAGACCCCTCAGCCCAGCCGGCACCCACCGGGCCTGGGCATGTGATCCCGAGAAGAGCCGCACCACCGGTCACGCCCGCGTCCCTCCGGACAACCTTCAGGCACGGGCGCCGCAGAGCCGGCCCGGAACCCAGCGGGCCATGAGCCAGGTGTCCGCACCTGCCTCCGCTCCACCCCGTCCCTCCCCTTCGGCCTCGACCTCGCCCTCCGCAACTGCCGGAACGCAGGCCGGTCCCGGCCACGACGACGTACCTGCGACCGCATCGGCGCTCCAGCCCCGGTCGTCACGTCCGCGCCTTTGTCCACCACGCCTCCGCACGCCCTCGCCAGGCGTGTGTCACCTTCGCCACGGCGGGAGTCCACCATGCCCTCATTCATGTCCACATCCACGTCCAGCCCTTCCCCGATGAGCCGTCGGCTCTTCCTCACCGCGACGGGCGCCGTGTCGCTCGGCGCCGCGCTCACCGCTTGCGGCGGCGGTGACTCCGGTGGTTCCACCGCCTCCGCCAAGCCGGTCGGCCAGGCCGACATCGACAAGGCGATGAAGACACCGACCGAGCTGACGTTCTGGACCTGGGTCCCGAACATCGCGCAGGAGGTCGCCCTCTTCGAGAAGAAGTACCCGGCCGTCAAGATAAAGATCGTCAACGCCGGCCAGGGCACCCCGCAGTACACCAAGCTGCGCACTGCGCTGAAGGCTGGCAGTGGCGCCCCTGACATGGTGCAGGTCGAGTACCAGGCCATCCCGACCTTCACGATCACCGACAGCCTGCTGGACCTGCGCCCGTACGGCGCCTCCGCGCTCAAGGAGCAGTTCGTCGACTGGACCTGGAGCCAGGTCAGCGGCAGCGACGGCGAGGTCTGGGCGATCCCGCAGGACACCGGCCCGATGGGCATGCTGTACCGGCAGGACATCTTCGACAAGCACGGCATCGAAGTGCCCGGGACCTGGGACGAGTTCGCCGCAGCGGCGCGCAAGCTCCACAAGGCCGACCCCGACGTGTACCTCACCAACCTCGCGGCGAACCAGCCCGCCGCCTGGCACGGCCTGCAGTGGCAGGCGGGCGCCAAGCCCTATGTGACCTCCGGCGACAGCGACATCAGCATCAGCGTCGACGACGCCGTCTCCAGGAAGCTCGGCGAGTACTGGGGCGGGCTCGCGAAGGAGGGGGTCATCGGCGTCGAGCCGGACTTCACCGACGCCTGGTACGCCGCGCTCAACAAGGGCAAGTACGCCACCTGGCTCACCGCGGCCTGGGGGCCGGTCTTCCTGTCCGGTTCGGCCAAGGCCACCGCGGGCAAGTGGCGGGCGGCCCCGCTCCCGCAGTGGGACGCGGCCAAGCCGAGTTCGGGCAACTGGGGCGGCTCGACGACCGCCGTCATCCGCTCGACCAAGAACCCGATCGCGGCGGCGATGTTCGCGCAGTTCCTCAACACCGACCCGGCCAGCGCGCGGATGTTCGCCACCGAGCAGTTCTTCTTCCCGGCGACCAAGGCCCTGCTGACGGACGCCGAGTTCGTGGGCCAGGAGTCGTCGTTCTACGGCGGCCAGAAGGTCAACGAGCTGTTCGCCGACATCAGTTCCACGGTCAACTCCTCCTTCCAGTGGCCGCCGTTCCTCGACCAGGCGGCGACGGACTGGACCGAGACGGTCGGCAAGTCACTCGCCGACAAGACCGACACCGTCCGCGCGCTCGGCACGTGGCAGTCGCGGCTGACCACGTACGCCAAGGGCCAGGGCTTCACCGTCAAGGGGGGCTGAGATGGCCGTCGCCACCCCGACCTCCGCCAAGGGGAAGCGCCGTGCGGCGGGGCCGCTGTTCGTCGCACCCTTCATGGTGCTGTTCCTCCTGCTCTTCCTCGCCCCGCTCGGCTACGCCGCGTACCTCAGCCTGTTCCAGGAACGCCTCATCGGCGGAACGGCGTTCGTCGGGCTGGACAACTACGTCAAGGCCGTCAAGGACCCGCTGCTCATCCACGGCGTAGGACGGGTCGCGCTGTTCTTCGTGATCCAGGTCCCGGTGATGCTGCTGCTGGCGCTGCTGTTCGCCCTCGCGCTCGACAGCGGTCTGCTGCGGCTCGCCCGGGTGATCCGGCTGGGCATCTTCGTGCCGTACGCCGTCCCGAGCGTGGTCGCCGCGCTCATGTGGGGCTATCTGTACGGCCCGGACTTCGGCCCGTTCGCCCAGCTGAGCCGGAATCTGGACCTGCCCATCCCCGACTTCCTCAGCGAGGGCTGGATGCTCGGCAGCCTGGCGAACATCGTGACCTGGGAGTTCGTCGGCTACAACATGATCATCCTGTACGCCGCCCTGCGCACGATCCCCCAGGAACTGTACGAGGCGGCCGCGATGGACGGGGCCGGCGCCTGGCGGATCGCCTATTCCGTCAAACTCCCGGCGCTCAAACCGGCGTTGCTGCTCACCCTGCTGTTCTCCGTCATCGGCAGTTTCCAGCTGTTCAACGAACCGAACCTGCTGATGAAGGTCGCCCCGGACGTCATCAGCAGTTCCTACACCGCCAACCTCTACGCCTACTCCCTCGCCTTCACCGGCCAGCAGGTCAACTACGCGGCCACGGTGTCCTTCCTCCTCGGCCTCGTCATCGTGATCGCCTCCTACGCCATCCTGCTCACCGCGAACCGCAGGAGGACCCCGTGACCACCACCGCCGTGCCCCCGGCGACCGCGAGCAGTTCGTCGAAGAGCCGCAAGCCCGCGACCCGCGTCCGGCGCGCGCCCTCCTACGGGCGCCGCAGCACCCCGCTGACCATCGCCATGCTGGCCGCCCTGGCCTACTTCCTCCTCCCGTTGTTCTGGCTGCTGATCGCCTCGACCAAGAGCACCCAGGACCTGTTCAACAGCTTCGGCCTGTGGTTCTCCGACGCCCCGCAGTTGCTGGCGAACATCAGGTCGACCTTCACCCAGGACGACGGGGTCTTCGTGCGCTGGCTGCTCAACACGGTGATGTACGCCGTCGTGAGCTCCCTCGGTGCCGCCCTGCTCGCGGCCGCGGCCGGATACGGCTTCGCCAAGTTCCGCTTCCGCGGCGACCGGGCCGGCTTCAACCTCGTCCTCGGCGCCGTCATGGTCCCGACCACCGCCCTGGCGATCCCGACCTACCTGCTCTTCGCCGAGGCGGGCCTGGTCAACACCCCCTGGGCGATCATCCTGCCGTCCCTGGTCAACCCGTTCGGCCTCTACCTCATGCGCGTCTACGCGCAGGACGCCGTACCCGACAGCATCTTGGAAGCCGCCCGCATCGACGGCGCCGGGGAAGCCCGGATCTTCTTCACGATCGCCCTGCGCCTGCTCGCACCGGGCCTGGTGACGGTCCTGCTGTTCACGCTCGTGGCGACCTGGAACAACTACTTCCTGCCGCTGATCATGCTCAACGACCCGGACCTGTACCCGATCACGGTCGGCCTCTCCTCCTGGGCCGCCCAGGCCCAGAACGGCGGGGCGGGCTCCAGCAGCGACATGCTCTCGCTCGTCGTGACCGGCTCCCTGATCTCGATCCTGCCCCTCGTCGCGGCCTTCCTCCTGCTCCAGCGGTACTGGCAGAGCGGCCTGGCCGCCGGCGGCGTCAAGCAGTAGGGCACGCAGCCCTCGTTGTCACTCCCCCTTCCCGGAGGTTTCCTTCATGGCGGCCCTGCCTGCCCGCGTCCTCTTCGGCGCCGCGTACTACCACGAGTACCAGCCTTACGAACGCCCCGACGAACGCCTCAAGACCGACCTCGACCTGATGGCCGACGCCCATCTGTCCGTCATCCGGGTCGGCGAGTCGGTCTGGTCGACCTGGGAACCTACGAGCGGGCGCTTCGACCTCGACTGGCTCCAGCCCGTCCTCGACGGCGCCCACGAACGCGGCATCTCCGTCGTCCTCGGCACCCCGACCTACGCCGTACCGCCGTGGCTGGCCCGCCAGTACCCGGAGATCACGGGCGAGCGGCGCACCGGCGAGCGCATCGGCTGGGGCGCCCGCCAGGAGGTCGACTTCACGCACCCCGCCTTCCGCTTCCACGCCGAGCGCGTGATCCGCAAGGTCATCGCCCGCTACGCCGACCACCCGGCGGTCATCGGCTTCCAGGTCGACAACGAACCGGGATTGCAGCTCTTCCACAACCACGGCGTCTTCCAGCGCTTCGTCGACCACCTGCGCGACACGTACGGCGACGTCGAGACCCTCAACCGCGAGTGGGGCCTCGTCTACTGGTCGCACCGCCTCTCCACCTGGGCCGACCTGTGGACCCCTGACGGCAACGCCCAACCCCAGTACGACGTCGCCTGGCGGGCGTTCCAGGCCCGCCAGGTCACCGAGTTCATCGGCTGGCAGGCCGACATCGTGCGCGAGTACGCCGACCCCGAGCAGTTCGTCACCACGTGCATCTCCTACAAGCGGCCCGCGGTGGAGGACGACGAGCTGACCGACCGCCTCGACATCGCCACGGGCAACGCCTACTACGACATGCAGGACGGCCTCGCGCTCCCCGACCCGACGCCCGACGACCACGAGCAGGGCTGGAAGACCACCGGCGTGTGGTCGCTGTACCAGACCGCGGACTGGATGTTCTCCTCCCGCCAGGAGCCGTTCCTCGTCACCGAGACCAACGCCGGCTCCATCGGCATGCCGTGGGACAACCGGCCCGCTTTCGACGGGCAGTGGCGGCAGGCCGCCTGGGCGCTCGTCGCGCGCGGGGCGCGGATGATCGAGTACTGGCACTGGCACACGCTGCACTTCGGCGCGGAGACCTACTGGGGCGGCATCCTGCCGCACACCGGACAGCCCGGCCGCACCTATGCCGAACTCGCCCGTCTGGGCACGGAGTTCGACGCCGCGGGCCCGCTCGTCGCCGGGCTGGACCCGGACGCCGACATCACGATGGTCTACTCGACGCCGAGCAAGTGGCTCATGCAGAAGTACCCGCCGCTGGCCAAGCCGGACGGCGAGCCGGACCCGGAGTCCTACCACCGCATCTTCGACCCCTTCTACCGCGGCGCCTTCGACGCCGGCCGCCAGGTCCGCATCGTCCACGCCCGCCAGTTGCACGACCCGACCGGGGAACGGGAGGGCCTGACGCCCGAGGAGGCCGTCAGCCGCCACCCCGTCCTGATCGTCCCGGCGTTGTACCTCGCCGCCGACACGACCCTCGACTGGCTGTCCGCCTACGCCCGGGCCGGCGGCCACCTGGTCCTCGGCCCGCGCACCGGCTACGCCGACCACGAGGCCCGCGCCCGGCACGAACCGGCTCCCGGCCGCCTCACCGACGCCGCGGGCGTCAGCTACGACGAGTTCAGCAACCTCGTGCGGGAGGTCCCCGTGCGGAACGCGGCCGACGGACCGCTCGACCTGCCCGCGGGCGCGACGGCGACGCGCTGGGCGGACGGCCTGACCGTCACGGACGCCGACGTACTCGTCACGTACGACCACCCGCACTTCGGCCGCTGGCCCGCGGTCACCACCCGCGGCCACGGCGAGGGCCGCGTCACCTGCGTCGGCACCGTCCCCGGACGCGACCTCGCCCGGGCCCTGGCCGCGTGGATGGCACCCGCCTCCCGCAGCGCGTGGCGGGACCTCCCGGCATCCGTCACGGCCACGACCGGCACGTCCCCCGACGGTCGCCGCGTCCACATCGTCCACAACTGGAGCTGGGAGCCGGTCAGCGTCCCCGCCCCGGTGGACCTCTCCGACGCCCTGAACGGCACCTCCGTCCCCGCCGGCACGGCGTTGGACCTCGGCGCCTGGGACGTACGCGTACTCGTCTCCTGAACCCACGTCTGCGGGCATCACCGTGGTCATCCCCCGAGGAGGGGCTATGCAGAGAAGAAGACTTGGCCGAGCACTGGGAACCGTCGTCGCGACATCGGCGATGCTGGCGATCCCCATGGCCGCGCAGGCGTACGACCCGACGGGCGGGATCCTCTACCAGCTCGGAAACGAGCCGTGTCTGAAGGGGCGGGCCAACTGCGCGGTCTACCCGAAGTCGGCGCAGCTGCCGAGCGGACGGCTGGTCGCGTCGTTCGAGAAGTCCACGGTGGTGCCGGAGACGGGAAGCGCCGACAAACAGACGCTCCCCGTCTACAAGAGCGACGACCACGGAACGACATGGCAGGCCCTGTCGCAGGTCAAGGCTCCGGCCTACCTCTCCAGCGACCCCAAGTACGCGAAGTACACGAGCAACTGGACGAACCCGTACCTCTACACGCTTCCGCAGGACATCGGGAACCTGAAGCAGGGCACGCTGCTCCTCGCGAGCGTCGTCTCGGGCGACGACTACTACTACCGCGAGCACAAGGCAGCCGACCCCAACTGGACGCCGTCCAACGACGGGGACCGCAAGGACCTGGCGATCGCCCTGTACTCCAGCACCGACGAAGGCGTGACGTGGAACGTCGTCAACGTCGTCGCGACCGGCGGCTGGCAGGGCGGCAGCGCGGGTGCGGTCGGGCAGAACATAGCCGCTGCGAACACGAACAAGCAGGTGGATCCCCTCTGGGAGCCGTACCTGATGGTCTACAAGGGCAAGCTGGTCTGCTACTACTCGGACGAGAACGACTACATCGGCTTCGATCCGAACACCGGAGTCCCGACGCCGGACCCCGCGAACGACACCGCCCCCGACTCACACGGCCAGATCCTCGTCCACAAGACCTGGGACGGCCGCAGCGCCCAGTGGAGCTCCCCCGTCGTCGACCTCGCGGGGCTGACCCAGAGCATGGGAGGCGGCAAGACGGAGATCGGCGGCGGTCGGCCGGGCATGACGAACGTCGTACGGACGACGGACGGCAAGTGGATGCTCCCGTTCGAGTACTGGGCCGGCGGAGCCAACACCAGGTACGTGATCGCGGACAACCCGTTGGAGTTCTACCGGGGCTCAGCCACCGGCACGGACGTCGCTTCTCTGCCGGTCGACGCCGGCTCCCGTCCGCTCACGAGAGGCGGCAGTCCGGTCATCATCAGGCTCCCCGGTGGGCGGCTGGTGTACAACGCGGCCGGCAGCGGCAACGTCTGGGTCAACGAGAGCGGACGCAGCGACGGCGCGTGGAAGGAGTACCAGACGACCTCGCCGGCCGGCTACAGCCGCAACCTGCAGTACGTCGAGGGCACCGGCCGCATCGCGATACTCAACAACCAGGGCACCTCGACGCTCGCTTACGCCGAGGTCGACCTCGGCCACTCGGACGGCGCCTACTACCAGCTGGTCAACCGCAAGACCGACCAGGTGATCGGCACCGGGAACAAGACCAACGACGCGAACATCGGCAACGCCGACGTACCCGACGTCGTCCTGGAGGAGTCAGGCTCGGCGGCCGACGCCGACACCCAGTTCTGGCACCTGGTGACCGAGCCGAAGGGCGGAACGACCCTGCTGAACAAGTCGGGTGGCCGCGCGGCAGCCATCTGGACGGGGAACGCCACGGTCGGCCAGAGGATCGGCCAGTGGGTCGACAACAGCTCCACCGGCAGCTGGAACCTCGTCAAAACCGCTGACGGGTTCTACAGGTTGCAGGCAGTCAAGAACACGAACCTGTACCTGACCGGTGCGTCCGATGGCGCGCCGCTGACCTTGCAGAACGCGGTCGCGGACAGCTCGCAGGACTGGGAGCTCGTCCAGTAGCGGGCCGGGGCGGGCGCCGTACGGCGCCCGCCCCGTCGTGTGGAGCACCCTCCCACAGCGCGAGCGGCATCCCTTGGGTACTGTCGGTGGAGCAGATCAAGAACGGCCAGTGACGGAGTCCGTGTGAAGGTCAGCCGGTACGTACGCACAGGAGGCGCCCTCGGGCACCTCCTGCTCGTCGTCGTGCTCGCCCTCGGCATCTTCGCGATGCACAGCATGGGACACCCCGGCGAGTCGGCCCACTCCACCATGAGCGGCACGTCCCACTCGACAGCGATGGATGCGGCCGCTTCGGGCCACGGCCTGCTGAGCGCCCCCACCGACCGGGGCGCGGGCGGTCACGCCGCGAATACGGCGGACCCGTCGTCCTCGCACGAACCCGCCATGGCCATGGACATGGGCTCACTGTGCGTGGCGGTCCTGTTCGGCGCGTGGGCGCTCATCGCGCTCCTCAGGTCGGCGTTCGCCCGTCACCAGGGCCGGTCGGTGGAGCATCTCTCCCAGATCACCGCGATGCTGCGGCCCAACCCCCCGCCACGCGGACCCGATCTCACCCGTTTGTCAGTTCTGCGGCTGTAGGCCGAACCGCTCTCGCGGGCGCGCACCAGGTGCGAGCCCGCGACTTCGCGTACGCCGAATCAGCCGAAGAACCGACCACACGAGGTGAATCGACCATGACTGCCTTCACGCATGCCCCGCGCCGCAAGTTGGTCCGCCGCGCCGCCGCCGTAGGCGTCGTCGCAGCCGGCGCGCTGTTCCTCTCCGCCTGCAGCGACGACGGCGGCGACATGAACGGCATGGACCACGGCAGCGGCAACAGCTCGGCGTCCGCGTCGGCGACAACCGAGGCCGGCTCCGCGAGCTTCAACGCCGCGGACGTCACCTTCGCGCAGATGATGATCCCGCACCACGAGCAGGCCCTGGAGATGGCCGGGCTCGCCGACGGCCGAGTCTTGGGCGCGGAGCTCAAGGACGTCGCAGCGAAGATCGAGAAGGCTCAGGACCCGGAGATCAAGACGATGACGGGCTGGCTGGAGTCGTGGAACAAGCCGACCTCCGCGGGGTCCGTGCCGGAAATGGACCACGGCAGCGGCGACGGCATGATGTCCGACGCGGACATGGGGCACCTCAAGTCCATGAAGGGCGCCGAGTTCGACAAGATGTTCGCCGAGATGATGATCGAGCACCATGACGGTGCGATCAGCATGGCCGAGGACGAGCAGAAGAACGGCAAGAACGCCGACGCCGTGAAGATGGCGGGCGACATCGTCAAGGGCCAGTCCGCCGAGGTCAAGCAGCTGCAGGGCATTCTCGACCGGCTCTGAGCACGGCCGCGCGAGCCGAGCTCCCGGCTCGCGCCGCCACCCCGGTCGTGCGGGGGGGCGAGGGGGGGGGCCCCCCGCCCCCTCCGCGCGCCCCCCCGGACGACGGCTTGTCCCCCACTTCACGCCCGGCCGCGGTCAGCCCGCAAACCCCGACCCCGACCCCGACCTCGCCACCACGGCCGGCGGTTCAGCGGCCTTTCGAGCTCGGCCGTGACGCATGGCGACCCCGCCCAGGAGCGCGACCTTCAGCACGACGACCGCGAGAAGGCCGCCGACTGCCCAGCCCGGTCCACCGCCAGTTGGTCCTCGGCGCGGTCGTCGTCACCGCCATGGCGATCGCGCTGGGCACGCCTTCGCGCTCGGTGCCGTCGCGGCGGCGAGCGGCGGACGAGCGGCGCCCGCACGTGCACCGAATCAGCCACCGAGCCGGCGTCACACCCTTGAGGAAATACCCCCGGGGGGTATATGGTTGGTGACCGTGAAGCTCGGACAACAGGACCGCACCGGACAGGAATGAGGATGAAGGTCATGGACATGGACCACACCGCTCACGACACCGGCACCGCGCACCACCACGCCGCCCACGAGAGCCATCACGACCACGGCACACCGGGCGGAGCCTCCTGGGGAACGGCCGTCAAGGCGACGCTGCACTGCCTGACCGGCTGCGCCATCGGCGAGATCCTCGGCATGGCCATCGGCACCGCCCTGGCGTGGGGCAACGCGCCCACCATGGTCCTGGCGATCACGCTCGCGTTCCTCTTCGGCTACTCCTTCACGCTGTTCGCCGTTCGCCGGGCCGGCCTGGACCTCAAGACGGCGATCAAGGTCGCGCTCGCCGCCGACACCGTCTCCATCGCCGTGATGGAGTTGGTCGACAACGGCATCATCGCCCTGACCCCCGGCGCGATGGACGCCGAGTTGTCCGACGGACTGTTCTGGTCGGCCCTGCTCGGCGGTTTCGCGGTCGCCTTCCTGATCACCACACCGGTCAACAAGTGGATGATCGGCCGCGGCAAGGGCCACGCGGTCGTCCACGCCTACCACTGACGCCTTCCGGAGTGCCCCGTCATGCGCCTGAAGCACTCAGAATGTGATCCACACCACAACAGAAACGGCACCGTTTCGATAGCCGTCGGGGCTAGCCTTCCCATGTGAACGAAACAGTTTCGTTCAGGCGGTGAGAGGGGTATGCCCGGCATGACTTCCGTACTCGTGGTCAACGATCAGGCACTGCAGCGTCTCGGCTTCCGGATGCTCCTCGCGGCGCAGCCCGACCTGACGGTCGTCGGCGAGGCGTCCGGCGGATTCGAGGCGGTCCGTTTGAGCGCCGAACTGCGTCCCGACGTCGTCCTGATGGACGTCCGCGTTCCCGACAGCGGCGGCATCGAGGCCATCCGCCGCATCACCCGACCCTCCACCCTCCCCCACTCCTCCGGTGCCGCCGGAGCCGTGCGGACCCCGCCTCAGGTCCTGGCTCTGACCAGTGCGGGCCTCGACGGGCACACCCAGGCCGCCCTGCGCGCCGGAGCCCGCGGGTTCCTCCTCGAGGACGCCACCCCGGACGAACTGACCGCGGCCGTCCGCATCGTCGCCACCGGGGACGCCGTCATCACCCCCGGTCTGACCCGCGCGCTCATCGACGCCGTACGCCAACAACGCCCCTCCCGTCCCACCGAGCGGGAGGCCGGACTCGACCGCCTCACCGGACGCGAACGCGACGTGCTGATCGCCGTCGCCTCCGGCTGGTCCAACACGGAGATCGCCACGCGGTTGTCGATCGCCCCGACCACGGTGAAGTCCCACGTCAGCAACATCCTCGGCAAGATCGGCGTCCGCGCCCGGGTCCAGGCCGTGGTGTTCGCCTACGAGTCCGGCCTGGTGCGGCCGGCCTGACACCGATCCGGTTCCGGCCCAGAGCACCCACGGTCCACCCCCTCACAACGTTCGACCTGTCGGACATCGTTCGAAACCTCTTGACGCTGCACCACACCCCGATTGACACTCTCGCAACACGACGTCACACAGCCGAAACAGCGGGGCGCCCCTGGCCGAGGCCCCTTCGTCAACCGTGTCTCAGCAGGGGAACTCCACATGACGCACATCGCACGACTGCGCGCCCGCGCGAGACGCTGGGCGGGCCCTCTCGCCGGACTCACCGCCGCGTCACTCTTGCTGGGCCTCGCCGGTCCCGCCGCCCCCGCCCAGGCGGAACCGACCGCGGACACCGCGGAGATCACCGACGGCCTCGCCCTCTGGTACCCCCTCGACGCCGCCTCGGGCGCCACCGCGACCGACGCCTCCGGCAACGGCCGGACGGGCACGGTCAACGGCACCGCCGGCTGGTCGCCCTCCGGTCAAGGGCTCGCCTTCAACGGGTCCGACACCTACATCAAAGTGCCGGACGACGTCATGAAGGGCATGAACGCGGTCACCGTCTCGATGGACGTACTGATCGACTCCGCCCAGAGCACCCCGTACTTCCTCTACGGCTTCGGCAACTCCAGCGGTGGCAACGGCAACGGCTACCTGTTCACCACCGGCAACTCCTTCCGCACCTCCATCGCCACCGGCAACTGGTCGACCGAGCAGACCACCAGGCCCGCCGACTCCCACAACCTGACCCGCGCCGCGTGGAAGCACGTCACCTACACGCAGACCGGCAGCACCGGCGTCCTCTACGAGGACGGCGTCGAGGTGGCCCGCAACACCTCGGTCACGATCACCCCCGGCGCCATCGGCTCCGGCAGCACCACCACCAACTACATCGGCAAGTCCGTGTACTCCGGCGACAAGCTGTTCAAGGGCCGGATCCGCGACTTCCGGATGTACGACCGGGCGCTCGCCGGTACCGAGGTCGAGCAACTCGCCCTCCCCGTCGCCACTCAGGGCGTCGCCGACGACAAGGCCGCCCTGACCCTCGGCGACACCAGCGCGGTCACCACCGACCTCGACCTGCCGAAGACCGGCCCCGTCGGCGGCTCCGCGGTCGGCTGGGCGAGCGACAACCCCGCCGTGGTGTCCGAGACCGGCAAGGTGACCCGCCCCGCCGCCGGGCAGCCGGACGGCCACGCCACCCTCACGGCGACCCTCAAGAAGGGCACCGTCACCGACACCAGGTCCTTCGACGTCACGGTGCTCGCCGCCTTCGACGACGAGACCGCCACCCGGCAGGCCGCCGAGGCGCTGACCGTCCACAACCTCGACGACGTACGCGGCAACCTCACCCTCCCCGCGGACGGTATCTACGGCACCCAGGTCACCTGGGCCTCCGCGCAGCCGGACGTGGTCGCCGCCGACGGCACGGTCCACCGCCCCGCGCACGGCGACGGCGCCACCACCGTCGACCTGACCGCGACCGTCACCAAGGGCGAGGCCAAGACCACCCGCACCCTCACCGCCACGGTCCCCGAACTCCCCGCGAAGCAGGCCCTCAAGGGCTACATGTTCAGCTACTTCACCGGCGAGGGCACCTCCGACGGCGAGCAGCTCTACGCCGCCCTCAGCAAGGGCAACGACCCGCTCAAGTGGCGGGAGTTGAACGACGGCAAGCCCGTCCTGACCTCCACGCTCGGCGAGAAGGGCCTGCGCGACCCGTTCATCATCCGCTCTCCCGAGGGCGACAAGTTCTACCAGATCGCCACTGACCTAAGGATCTACGGCAACGGCGACTGGGACGCCTCCCAGCGCACCGGCAGCAAGTCGATCATGGTCTGGGAGTCCACCGACCTCGTGCACTGGACCGACCAGCGCCTGGTGAAGGTCTCCCCCGACAGCGCCGGCAACACCTGGGCGCCCGAGGCGTTCTACGACGCGCAGCGCGGCGAGTACGTCGTCTTCTGGGCCTCGAAGCTGTACGACAACGAGGCGCACTCCGGCGACACGTACAACCGCATGATGTACGCGACGACCCGCGACTTCCACACCTTCAGCGAGCCCAAGGTGTGGATCGACCGCGGCTACTCGGTCATCGACTCCACGGTGATCCAGCACGACGGAACGTACTTCCGTCTGTCGAAGGACGAGCGGAACAACACCTCCTCGACGCCCAACAGCAAGTTCATCTTCGAGGAGAAGAGCGACTCGCTCCTGAACACGTCCTGGACCGCGGTCGCGGAGGGCATCGGCAAGGGCGCGATGAACGCCGCCGAGGGCCCGCTGGTGTTCAAGTCCAACACCGAGGAGAAGTGGTACGCCTTCCTCGACGAGTTCGGCGGCCGCGGCTACCTGCCCTTCGAGACGACGGACCTCGGCTCCGGCGTCTGGACCCCCTCCACCGGCTACGACCTGCCCGCCAAGCCGCGTCACGGCACCGTCCTCCCGGTCACCCAGGCCGAGTACGACCGCCTGCTGCGCGCCTACCAGCCCGACCAGCTCGTCGAGAGCGTCGAGGACATCGCGGTGAAGACGCGGACCGGCGAAGCCCCGGTCCTGCCGGCCACCGTGATCGCGAAGTACGCCGACGGCGTCGAGCGTCCCGTCTCCGTCGACTGGGCGGACGTACCGGAATCCGCGTACGCCCAGGCCGGCACCTTCACGGTGACGGGCACCCTCCCCGAGGGGGCCACCCTGAACGCCGAGGTCACGGTCTCCGCCGAAGGCCCCGACGTACCCGCCGACCTGCTCCTGGACTACGGCTTCGACGAGACCGGCGGCAACATCGCCCGCGACTCCAGCGGCCACGGCTACCACGGCACGTATGTGCGGACGCCCGACTTCGGGACCGGCGTGGACGGCGGTTCGTTCAAGATGTCCGGCGGTACGAGCAGCTCCACCACCTCGCCGTACGTCAGAATCCCCAACGGCGTCCTGAAGAACGCCGACAGCGTCACCGTCTCCACCCACGTCAAGTGGAAGGGCGGGGACAACTTCCAGTGGCTCTTCGGCCTGGGTCCCGACAGCAACAAGTACCTCTTCGCCTCTCCCTCCAACGGCGGCGGCAAGCTCTTCTCCGCGATCACGAAGGCCACCTGGTCGGGTGAGAAGCAGATGACGGCGGGCTCCCCGCTCACCCCCGGCAAGTGGCAGCACGTCACCGTCACCGTGGACAGCGCGACCGAGACCGCGGTCCTCTACGTCAACGGCATCGAGGCGGCCCGGGCCACCGGGGTCACCATCAAGCCGTCCGAGCTCTACGACTCCTCCAAGGGCTACTCCGGCTACATCGGCAAGTCCCTGTACTCCCCGGACCCGTACTTCGGCGGCGAGGTCGACGACTTCCGGATCTACAACCGGGCGCTGTCGCCCACCGAGGTCCTGGAGCTCAGCGGCAACACCACGGGCATCGCCGCGGCGACCCACCCCGCGCTGAAGACCGACGCGATCATCGACGACGCGGGCAGCCGGATCACCCTCCCGCTGGCCGAGGGCAGCGATCTCACGGCCCTGGCGCCGGAGTTCGCCCTCGCCCACGGCGCGTCCATCAGCCCCGCCTCCGGCACGCTGCACGACTTCACCGAGCCGGTGACGTACGAGGTGACCGGCTCGGACGGCGCCAAGCGCACCTGGACGGTCACGGCGCTGGAGATGAAGAGCCCGGTCCTGCCGGGGCTCAACGCCGACCCGAACATCGTCAGGTTCGGCGACACCTTCTACCTCTACCCGACCACCGACGGCTTCCCGGGCTGGAGCGGCACGCAGTTCAAGGCGTACTCCTCCACCGACCTGGTCCACTGGAAGGACCACGGCGTCATCCTCGACCTGGGGCCGGACGTCAGCTGGGCCGACAGCCGGGCCTGGGCGCCGACGATCGCCGAGAAGAACGGGAAGTACTACTTCTACTTCAGCGCCGACGCCAACATCGGCGTCGCGGTCTCCGACTCGCCCACCGGCCCGTTCAAGGATCCTCTCGGCCGACCGCTGCTCAAGGCGGGCCAGCTGACCGGCCAGATGATCGACCCGGCGGTCTTCACGGACGACGACGGCACGTCGTACCTCTACTTCGGCAACGGCCGCGCCTACGTCGTCCCGCTGAACGACGACATGACGTCCTTCGACGCCACGAAGGTCAAGGACATCACCCCGAGCGGCTACAACGAGGGCTCCTTCGTCATCAAGCGCAAGGGCACCTACTACTTCATGTGGTCGGAGAACGACACCCGCGACGAGAACTACCGCGTCGCCTACGCCACCGGCTCGTCCCCCACCGGCCCGTGGACCAAGCGCGGCATCATCCTGGAGAAGGACCTCTCGCTCGGCATCAAGGGGCCCGGCCACCACTCGGTGGTCGACGTCCCGAACACCGACGACTGGTACATCGCCTACCACCGCTTCGCGATCCCCGGCGGCGACGGCACCCACCGCGAAACCACCGTCGACAAGCTGGAGTTCGACGCGGACGGCCTGATCAAGAAGGTCGTCCCGACCCTGACGAGCATCGACCCGGTGACCGTCGTCCACGCGGGCCCCGACGCCGAAGGCACCGAGGGTGACGCGATCCGGATCGACGGCACCGTCTCGGGTGCCGGCGGCCCGAAGTGGACGGTCGCACAGGATGCGCCCTGCACGTTCGCGGACGCCGCGGCGGCCCGGACCACGATCACCTGCACGGACAACGGCAGCTACGAGGTCACCCTCACCGGCGGCCGCAGCAGCGACAAGACCACCGTCGCCGTCGCCAACGCGGCTCCGGCGATCACCTCCGCCGAGGGCCCGAAGTCACCCGTCGCGGCGGGCAGCCGTACGGCCGTCACCACCACGTTCGCAGACCCCGGCACGGGTGACACCCACACCTGCACGGTCGACTGGAAGGACGGCACCGAGCCGACGGCAGGCACCGTCACCGCCTCCGGTTGCACGGCCGCCCACACCTACGCCTCGGCAGGTATCCGCCGGCCCGTGGTCACGGTGACCGACGACGACGGCGGCTCGGACCGTACGACCCTGCCCGAGCTGGTCGTCTACGACCGGAGCGCCGGCCCCGCGTCCGGAGTCGGTGTCATCACTTCGCCGGCGGGCGCCTACCCCACCGAACCCGCTCTGACCGGCCTTGCCGCCTTCTCCTTCGCCGCCGACTACAAGAAGGGCGCCACCGTCCCGTCCGGGACGGCGACCTTCGACTTCGGCGCGGCCCGGCTGAAGTTCCGCTCCACCGGCTCCGACTGGCTGGTGGTCACCGGAACCCGAGCCGTTTACCAGGGATCCGGCACGGTGGGCGGCACGGCTGGCTACGGTTTCCGTGTCACCGCCACGGACGGCCCGGACACCTTCCGCATCGAGATCTGGAAGAAGTCCACCGGTGCCGTGGTGTACGACAACACCACGGGGGCGAAGGCCATCGGCGTCGTCACCGTCGAAGGCCGCCGCCGGTAAGCCGACCAGGGGAGGACGCCCTCATGACCGGACCGCAGCAGCAGACCGGGACGACCATCGGAGACGTGTTCAGCGCGGGGTCCGAGGAGTTCCACCGCTGGTCGCCGCTGCTGTGGGATCCGGTCGGGGAGGCGACGGCCGCCACGGCCGCGCCCGGTCCCGGGGAGCGGGTGCTGGACGCCTGCTGCGGGGCCGGGGCGTCGGCACTGCCCGCCGCGCGTGCCGTCGGCCCGGCCGGAGCGGTCGACGGCGTCGACCTGTCCGGCGCACTGCTGGACATCGGCACCGACCGGGCCCGGCGGGAAGGGCTGCGGAACGTCCGCTTCCACCGGCACGACATCACCACCTGGCCCGCTCCCGACGGCGGCTACGACCTGGTGCAGTGCGCGCTCGGGGTGTTCTTCTTCCCCGACATGGACCGGGACACCGCGGCCCTGACCCGTCTGCTGCGTCCCGGCGGGCGACTCGCCGTGACGGTGTGGGAGAAGGGGGCCCTCGCCGGCTGGTGGCAGGCGCTCAGGGGTGCGGTGGAGACCCAGCGGGCCTGGCCGGACTCTCCACAGACGGCCCAGCACGCCCGCATCGACACCCCCGAAACCCTCGGCGCCTGGCTGCAGGGCCTCGGCCTCACCGCCGTGCGGGTCGAACGCCGGCGGCTCGCCGTTCCCCTGACACCCGACACGGCGTGGGACCTGGTCGTGGGCAGCGGCACCCGCGCCCTGCTGCACGGCCTCGACCCCGCCGCCGCCGAGAGGCTGCGCACGGAGTTCACGGCCCGCCTCGCCGCCGCCTCCGTGACCGATCTGGACGTACCCATCCTCACCGCCACGGCCGCCGCGTGACGGGCCCGCACTCCTTCGACCCGGACGGGGCCGAGTCGGTCAACGCCGACGCGTGGAACGCGTACGGAACCCATCACCTGCGCCGCGGCACCGTGTTGCCGGAGGTGGAGCGGATCGACTGGGGCTTTTGGAGTACCGGGCCGGGGGACGAGATCCTGGGCGAGCTGTCGGACCGGCGGGTCCTCGACCTCGGCTGCGGTCCCGCCCGGCACGCCGCGCACCTCGTCCGCGCCCACGGCGCCCGCGTGGACGCGGTCGACTCCTCACCGAGTCAATGTGAACGGGCCCGCGCCCGCTACGGCTCGCTGCCCGGCCTGCGACTCGTCCAGGCCGACGCCGTCGAGCACCTGCGTGCGGCCGAGCCGTACGACGTCATCTACTCCGTCAACGCCGTGCCGTACATCGATCCCCGTCGGTTGCTGCCCGCCCTGGCCGACGCACTCAGGCCCGGCGGCACGCTGTGTTTCACCGTGCTCCACACCAACTCGCGGGGCGACGGGCCCTCGTCCGTCGTCACGGCGCGGCCCGAGATCCTGCCGCTCGCCGGCGGCGGCGAGACGAGCGTGCGGATGTGGGTCCTCGCCCCCGAGCTCTGGTCCGACCTGCTCGCCGAGCACGGACTGCGGGTCGAGCGGGTCGATGTGCTCGACTCTCCGGACGAGGGCAACAACGCCTCCTACCGGGTCTTCCGGGCGACCCGCCCCGCCCGCGTCTCGTCGCGCCCACGCACCTCCCGGCCGCCGGTCCCGCACGCGGCGATCGGTGTGGGCGCCATCCTGCACGGCCCTCGCGGGCTGCTGCTGGGCCGGCACCACAGGGGCACCTGGGAGCTGCCCGGCGGCACGGTGGAACCCGGCGAGTCGTTCCCGGAGACGGTCGTGCGGGAGCTACGTGAGGAGACCGGGATCGACGCCCACCCGGACGACGTACGGCTCCTCGGCACACTCCTCGACCACGTCGACGGTGTCGTACGGCTCACCGTGGCCACCCGAGTGACGGCGTGGCACGGAGAGGCGGGCGACCAGCCCGGCGAACGCGTCGGCGACTGGCGCTGGTTCCCCCTGGACCGGCTGCCGGAGAACCTGTTCGTGTGCAGCGCCCAGGGCCTCACCGCCTGGCGCCCGGACCTGCCGATCGACCACACGCCGGCCCACTTCACCCCGTACGGCGGCTGACCCGCAACCCGCTCGCAACCTTTCCCGTGCTGCACTCGGTGACCATGCCCGAAGAATCCGCGCCCCCCGTCCACGACGACGCCCCCCGCGTCCAGCTCACCCCCGCGGCCGCCGACCTGCTGCGCCGACTGCGCGAGACGCACGGTCCGCTGATGTTCCATCAGTCCGGCGGCTGCTGCGACGGCAGCGCCCCCATGTGCTACCCGGCCGGCGAGTTCCGCACCGGCGGCTCGGACGTGCTGCTCGCGGAGCTGGACGTGGCCGGGGTCGAGGAGCCGGTGACGTTCTGGATGTCACGGAGCCAGTACGAGGTGTGGAGCCACACCCGGCTGATCGTGGACGTCGTCGCGGGCCGGGGCAGCGGGTTCTCGCTGGAGGCCCCCGAGGGGGTGCGTTTTCTCACCCGTTCGCGGGTCGTCGGCGCCTAGCCACCCGGACGGCCCTCGCCGTCTGGTGCACTTCCTCTGAGTCCTGGGACAGTTGACGAGACCTCAGGGGGAACTGTGACGCATCGTCAAGGGTGGTTCGGCGCGGGCAGATCGGCACTGACATTGCTCACGGCACTCGGCACGCTGGCCGGTGCGGCCCTGGTGGGGGCGGCGCCGGCCGACGCCGGGCAGACGCGCACCCGGATCGCGTCGGGTGTCGGGTACGAGCAGTTCGACATCCGAGCGGCCAAGGGGCTCGCGAAGGCCCATGTGCTGACCGTCGACCTGCGCAACCCGCGCGTGCGCGTGGACCTGCTGCACCCGGGGGCGGTGGCCGCGCGGGCCACCGTCTCCCGATTGGCCGACGCGAGGGGCGCCGTGGCGGGCGTCAACGGCGACTTCTTCAACATCACCGAGACCCAGCACCCGGGCGTCGAGGCCACCGGCGCGAGCGTGGGACCGGCGATCGCCCGGGGCCACACCCTCAAGGCGGCGGTCCCGGACGGCCAGCGGTTCGGTCCGGCGCTGCCACCCGGTACGAGCACCGAGGACGTGATCGGCGTCGGCATCGACCGCCGGGTCCGGATCGGCGCGCTGGCCCTCGACGGCTCGGTCCGCACAGCGGAGGGACGGCTGCCGCTCCGCGGGCTGAACCAGTACGCGCTGCCGGTCGGGTCCGTCGGGGCGTTCACCGCGGACTGGGGCAGCGCCTCCCGGGTCCGGGCGACCTGCGGCACGGACACGGACCGAGCCGCCCCGTGCAGTACGGACACCCACGAGGTGACGCTCCGCGGCGGACGGGTCGTGTCGGCCGCGACCCGCCCCGGCAGCGGGCCCATCGCCGCGGGTACCACCGTGCTCGTCGGACGCGAGGCGGGCGCGCAGCAGCTGCGGAAGCTGTCCGCGGGCGAGGCGGTGACGGTGCGGCACCGGCTGGTGGCGTCCTCGTCGCGGATTCCGTACCGCTTCGCGCTCGGCGGCTACCCGGTCCTCCGGTACGGCCGGCCGCTGCCGGGCCTCGACGACACCACCTCGGCCGTACGCACGGCCGTGGGTGTCGCGGACGGCGGACGGCGCCTCCTGCTGCTCGCGCTGGACGGGAGGCCCGAGTACCGCTCCGGCCTGACGATCGCCGAAGTGGCAGATTTCCTGCGCGAGTTGGGTGCGGCGCACGCTTTCAGCCTGGACGGCGGCGGCTCGACGACCCTGGTCACCCGCAAGCCGGGCGCCACCGCCGTCGCCGTACGGAACAACCCCTCCGGCGGTGCGGAACGCCCCGTCCCGAACGGCATCGGCATCTTCTCCAAGCCGTAGGCCCCAGGGACTGAGGGCCTCAAGGTCTCAGGCTGCTGACGATGCCCGCCGTCGCCGTGAGGCCGCTGCTGATCGTGGGCGCGATGCTCGTGCCGGCCAGACAGAAGCCGAGCAGCAGGCACACCAGCGCGTGCGAGACCTTCAGCCCGCCGTTGCGCAGGAAGATCACCGCCAGGATCAGCAGCAGCACCACCACAGAGATGGAAATCGCCATCGTCAACCTCCTCCACCACGCCCGGTTCGCGGCGTTCGGCCGCAAGTGTGGCGTAGTGGAGGCTTCGTCCGGGCAGCTGACCTGTCCTCCGAACGTGTGATGTCCGTGCCTACCGGTGGGCGTCCAGGAAGGCTTCCAGCCCGGCGAGGTCGTCGGTGTTGAGGTAGTCGACGTCGGCGGCGAGCAGTTCGGCCCACAGGGCGTCCCGGGCGGGGCCTGCCACGTCCGGGGTGGCCCAGAACCGGACCTTCTGCCCGCGGGCGTGCGCTGTCCGCACGATGGTCCGCAGCTTGTGCCGTTCGGCGTCCGGGAAGGCTCCCACTCCCAGCCAGGTGAAGTTGAGCGTCCAGTTGTCGCTGATCAACGGGACGAATGAGGCGGGCGCCGAGGTGCCGAGGTCGGCGAGCCGGCCGTCGTAGAAGGCGCGCCGGACGGTCTGCGCCTCCATGGGCGTACGGGCGGCGCGGTCTCCGGAGATCACGGCGGTGACCGGGCCGGGCAGGACGCGGCCGTGGGCGTACGCCGTGAACAGGTGCTTGTAGCGCCTGAGATGCCGGTCGAGTGCGAGGTACGTCGACGAGCCCTCGGTCTTGATGTCGATGAGCAGTTGCAGGGGCTTGCGGTAACCCCGGTACACGGATCCGTGGTTGGCCCGGACGCGGGCGGCGAGGGGGGCGAGGTAGAGGGATTCGAGGGTGCGGGCCGGGTCGAGGTCGACCGGGTCGTGGGCGACGAGGAGCTGGTCGTCGACGAGGTAGATGTCGGCCTCGACGCTGCCGAACCGGTGGTCGAGGGCGTCGAGGAGAGGGCGCGGGTGCTCGTAGTCGTTGTGGGCGTGGGCGCGCCACAACGGCCGCGGGCCGTGCCTCTGTTCGCCGGCCAGCGCACTGGCGGCGGGCAGGGCGACCGTGCCGGCGAGGGCGGCGCCGAGGGTGGTGAGGGCTCTGCGACGGGTGGTGAGGGCCATGCTCTGCCTCCCTGGTAGGCCTTACGGGACCGCAGAGAGTATGCGTTCCGGAAGGGCCCAAGGAGCAGTGCCGTGAGAGGAGTTGGCCGGACTGCCGCTGTCCGTTCACTTCGTCGGAGCGGGGCGCACGAAGAAGCCCGCCCCTGCTCGGGCGGGCTTCTCGTCGGCTTCAGCCGGTGTACGTCAGGGAGCCTGGAGGCCGACGAGTTCGGCCACCGCCTCCCGGTGCGCGCCGGCCGTCCCGTACGCGATCGAGTCGGCCTTCGACCGCTTCAGGTACAGGTGGGCCGGGTGCTCCCAGGTCATGCCGATCCCGCCGTGCAACTGGACGGCTTCCTCGGCCGCGTGCACGGCGACGGAGCCCGCGTACGCCTGGGCGACGGCGACCGCCACGTCGGCGTCCTCGCCGGTCGCGAGCGCGTCCGCCGCGTTGCGGGCGGCGGCACGCAGGTTGACGACCTCCAGCCACAGCTGGGCGAGGCGGTGCTTGAGCGCCTGGAACCCGCCGACGGACCGGTTGAACTGCTTGCGCTCCTTGAGGTACCGGACGGTCTCCGTCAACGACCAGTCGGCGAGGCCGAGTTGCTCGGAGGCGAGCAGTCCGGCTCCGGCCCGCAGAGCCCGCCGTACGGCCGGCTCGGCGTCCCCGACGCGACGGGCGGAAGCACCGTCGAGGGTGACGGTCGCGAGCGGCCGGGTCAGGTCCAGCGAGACCTGCGGCGTGACGGTCACTGCGTCCGCGTCGACCGCGTACAGCCCGCCGTCCTCGGCCGGCACGAGCAGCACATCGGCCGCCGCCGCGTCCGCGATGCCGGTCAGCTCGCCGTGCAGGGTTCCGTCTTCCAGGCGTACGGCCTTGTAGGCGCCGCCGGGAGCGACGTTCAGGGCGACGGCGAGGGCGCCGATCCGCCGCCCGGACGCCAGGTCGGCGAGCAGGTCGCCGGCCTCGCAGGCCAGCAGCGCCTCGGTGGCGACGACGGCACTGGTGAGGTAAGGCACGGGGGCGACCGCGCGCCCCAACTCCTCCAGGACGACGGCGACTTCGCGATGCGTGGCGCCCTGGCCGCCCTGGGCCTCGGGCACCAGGAGCCCGGCGAGGCCCATGCCGTCGGAGAGCGCCTTCCACAGCGAGCGGTCGTGCGGCGCGTCGGACTCGGTGCGCGCGATCACACCCGCCGCGTCGCAGTGGTCCGTGAGCAGGTCGCGGACGGCGGCGCGCAGCGCGTCTTCCTCCTCCGAGTACAACAGGTCGGGCTGTGCGCTCATCGGGACAGGTCCTTCCAGGCGACGTCCTTGTCGGTGCGCGGCTCGGTGGGCAGGCCCAGGACGCGCTCGGCGACGATGTTCAGCAGGACCTCGGTGGTCCCGCCCTCGATGCTGTTGCCCTTGGAACGGAGGTAGCGGTAGCCGGCGTCGCGGCCGGTGAAGTCGACGAGTTCCGGTCGGCGCATGGTCCAGTCTTCGTACAACAGGCCCTCCTCGCCGAGGAGTTCGACCTCCAGGCCGCTGATCTCCTGGTTGAGGCGGGCGAACGCGAGCTTCATGCCGGAGCCCTCGGGGCCGGGCTGGCCGACGACCATCTGCTGGCGCAGCCGCTCGCCGGTGAGGCGGGCGACCTCGGCCTCGACCCACAGCTTGAGCAGACGCTGGTGGAGGTCGTGGGTGCGCAGTCCGGGGCGTTCGCGCCAGGTCTCTGTGATCGGGCCGATCATGCCGCCCTCGCGGGGCAGCCGCATGCCGCCGATGGCGACCCGTTCGTTGTTCAGCGTGGTCTGCGCGACCCGCCAGCCGTCGCCGACCTCGCCGAGGCGGCGGGAGTCGGGGATACGGACGTCGGTGAGGAAGACCTCGTTGAACTCGGCCTCGCCGGTGATCTGGCGCAACGGCCGGACCTCGACACCCGGGTCGGTCATGTCGCAGATGAAGTACGTGATGCCCCGGTGCTTGGGCACGTCCGGGTCGGTACGGGCGATGAGGATGGCCCAGCGGGCGAGGTGGGCGCTGGACGTCCACACCTTCTGCCCGTTGACGACCCATTCGTCGCCCTCCCGTACGGCCCGGGTCCCGAGCGCCGCGAGGTCGGATCCGGCGCCGGGCTCGCTGAACAGCTGGCACCAGACCTCCTCCCCCACCCACAGGGGCCGCAGGTACCGCTGCTTCTGCTCCTCCGTGCCGAATCCGAGGATCGTCGGCGCGGCCATCCCGAGGCCGATGCCGATCCGGCGCGGGTCGTTGTCGGGGGCGCCCGCCGCCTCCAACTCGGTGTCCACGACGGCCTGGAGGGAGCGCGGGGCACCGAGGCCGCCGAGGCCCTCCGGGTAGTGCACCCACGCCAGCCCCGCGTCGAAGCGGGCCCTCAGGAAGTCCGTCCGGTCGGTGGTCGCGGGCGGGTACGCGTCCAGCAACTGTGCGGTGCGGCGCCTGAGTTCGGTTGCGTCGGTCATGCCGCGCCTCCTTCGGTGCGGCCGGGGACGACGGCGACCCGGCCGGTGGTGACGCCGTCGGCGACCCGCTGGACCGCGGCCGCGGCGCCGCCCAGCGGCACGCGCTCGCTCACCAGCGGCTTGATCGCGCCCCGGGCGGCCAGCTCGGTGAGCCGTTCGTGGCAGTGCTGGACCAGCTTCGGGTTCTTGGTGTTGTACAGGCCCCAGTGCAGGCCGAGGACCGAGTAGTTCTTCACCAGGGCGTGGTTCAGCGACGGGCTGGGGATCGTCCCGCTCGCGAAGCCGACGACCACGATCCGGCCCTCGAAGGCGACGACCTTGGCCGACTGGGTGTAGGCCTCCCCGCCGACGGGGTCGTAGATCACGTCGGCCCCCCGGCCTCCGGTCGCCTCCTTCACGGCGGCGATGACGTCCTCGCTCCGCCGGTCGATCACCACGTCACAGCCCAGCTCCCGGGCGACGGCGACCTTGTCGGCGCCTCCCACGACACCGATCACGGTCGCGCCGGCCGCCTTCCCGAGCTGCACGGCCGCGCTGCCGACCCCTCCGGCGGCAGCGTGGACGAGCAGCGTCTCGCCGGCTTCCAGCCGTGCCCGCCGGTGCAGACCGAACCAGCCCGTCTGGTAGCCGATGTGCAGGGCGGCCGCCTCGGCGTCGTCCAGCGAGTCGGGGGCGGCCAGCAGAGCGGCGGCGTCCGCGACGGCGTACTCGGCGAAACCGCCGGACGGCAGCGCGGGGTTGGCGATGACCCGCCGCCCGTCCTCGGTCTCGCCGCAGATCTCCACACCCGGGGTGAACGGCAGCGGCGGCCTGACCTGGTAGTGGCCCCGGACCATGAGCACGTCCGGGAAGTTGATGTTCGCGGCACGCACCTTCAGCAGGACCTGGCCGTCACCTGGCGTGGGCCGCGCCACGTCCGCGAGGCGCATCACCTCGCCCGGCTCGCCGTTCTCGTGCACTTGCCATGCCTGCATGCGGGGCCTCCACGGGACTGTGTTTGTTTTGTTCGCCTCAGGAGCGCCTCAGCCGGTGTCGGGAGACCGACCGTGCTCAGCCCTTCGGGCCTCCGCGCGCTCGGCCTCCCCACACCGGCGCGCCCCTTCGGCTCACGTGTCGTCTGACCGGGGTCCCCCGCATACTAAGCGGTCGCTTGCCGATCAGGGAACAGTCGGATGCGTCACGAAACCGCGTCACGACCGCTTGGGCCGCGCCCGCACGTGCATCCGCTCGCCCTGCGGCCCGAAGAGGCTGAGGAACTCGACCGGCCCCTCCCCCGTCGACCCGAACCAGTGCGGCACGCGGGTGTCGAACTCGACGGCCTCCCCCGTGGTCAGCACGATGTCGTGATCGCCCAGCACCATCCTCAGCCGCCCCGACATCACGTACAGCCACTCGTAGCCCTCATGGGTCCGTGGCTCGGGCTCGCTCTCCTGCTGCGGCACCAGCACCTTGAAGGCCTGCAGGCCGCCGGGCTGGCGGGTGAGCGGCCAGTACGTGCGTCCGTGCCGCCTGATCGGCTCGGCCCGCACCCGGGGATCGCGCACCGCGGGCGCTCCCACCAGTTCGTCCAGCGCCACCTCGTGCGCCCGCGCGATCGGCAGCAGCAGCTCCAGGCTGGGCTTCCGCAGCCCCGACTCCAGCCGGGAGAGCGTGCTCACCGAGATGCCGGTCGCCTCGGACAGCCCGGCCAGCGTGGCCCCGCGTTCCTTCCGGATCCGCCGCAGCCTCGGGCCGACCTCGGCGAGGACCTCGTCCATGTCGTCGTCACTCATGAGCCCATTGCAGTTTCGGCAAATGCGTTTGTCAATGCGGCAGCCAAGAGAGACGGTCGCTGTGGAGGTGGTCACCAATGACCGAGAACTACGAAGTGGTCGTCGTCGGCGGCGGCGCGGCCGGGCTGTCCGCCGCGCTGGTCCTGGGCCGGGCCCGGCGCCACACGCTGGTCGTCGACGCGGGCGAGCCGCGCAACGCTCCCGCCGCGCACATGCAGGGCTATCTGTCCCGGGACGGCATGTCACCCGCCGACTTCCTGGCGGTCGGCCGCGAGGAGATCGCGCGGTACGGCGTCGAGCTGGTCCGGGACCGGGTGGTGGACGTCAGGAAGGGCTTCGCCGTGGACCTGGCCGGCGGGCGCACGGTGCACGCCCGCCGCCTGGTGATCGCGACCGGCCTCGAGGACGAGCTGCCCGAGGTCGCCGGCCTCGCCGGGCGCTTCGGCCGCGATGTGCTGCACTGCCCGTACTGCCACGGCTGGGAGGTCCGCGACCGGGCGTTCGGCGTGCTCGCCACCACCCCGATGAGCGTGCACCAGGCGTTGATCGTGTCCCAGTGGTCGAAGGACGTGACCTTCTTCCTGCACACGGTCGCCGAGGACGAGCTGTCGGACGACGACCTGCGCAGGCTCGCCGCGGCCGGGGTGAAGGTGGTGCCTGGCGAGGTCGCGGAGGTGAGGGTGGACGACGACCGGCTCACCGGTGTCCGTCTCGCGGACGGCACCGCCCACGACCGCGAGGTGCTGTTCGTGGCACCCCGGGCCGTGCCGCGGACCGATCTGCTCCGCCGCCTCGGCGCGGAGCTGCGCGAGACCCCGTTCGGCGCGTACCCCGTGGTCGACGAGACGGGTCTGACGACCGTCCCCGGTGTGTGGTCCGCGGGCAACGCGACGGGCTTCGCGGAGCAGGTCGTGAACGCGGCGGCCGGCGGCTACCGGGCCGCCGCCACGATCAACGGCGAGCTGCTGATGACGGACCTGGACGCGGCCGTCGCGGACGTCCGGGTGTAGACCGCCCGCCTCCGGTGCACCATGGCTGCATGCTGCTGACCCGGCTGGCCCAGGTGTCCCAGGAGGTCGCCGCGACCTCGGCGCGCTCCCGGAAGATCGCGCTCCTCGCCGAGCTCTTCCGGGACGCCGAGGCGGCGGACGTGCCGATCGTCATCCCGTATCTGGCGGGACGCCTGCCGCAGGGCCGGCTCGGCGTCGGCTGGAAGGTATTGAGCCGTCCGGTCGCCCCGGCCGTCGAGCCGACGCTGACCGTGCGCGAGGTGGACGCCCTGCTGAGCGCGCTGGGCAAGGTCTCGGGCGCCGGTTCGCAGGCCGAGCGGGCCCGGCTGGTCGGCGAGCTGATGGGCGCGGCCACGGAGGGCGAACAGCGGTTCCTGCTCGGCCTGATCAGCGGCGAGGTGCGGCAGGGCGCGCTGGACGCGGTCGCGATCGAGGGCCTGGCCCAGGCGACCGAGGCACCGTCGGCGGACGTACGGCGGGCCGTGATGCTCGCGGGCTCGCTCCAGACGGTGGCCGAGGCCCTGCTCGCGGACGGCTCCGCCGCCCTGGACCGCTTCCGGCTGACCGTCGGCCGCCCGGTCCTGCCGATGCTGGCGCACAGCGCCTCCTCGGTCGCCGAAGCGGTCCAGAAGCTGGGTTCCTGCGCGGTCGAGGAGAAGCTCGACGGCATCCGCGTCCAGATCCACCGCGACGGAGAGACCGTACGGCTGTACACCCGCACCCTGGACGACATCACCGACCGGCTGCCCGAACTGACGGCGGCCGCCCTTCAGCTGCGGGGTGAGCGCTTCATCCTGGACGGCGAGGTCATCGCCTTCGACGCGGACGGCCGCCCCCGCTCCTTCCAGGAGACCGCGGGCCGTGTCGGCTCCCGCGTGGACGTGACGACGGCGGCCGAAGCGGTCCCCGTCTCGCCCGTCTTCTTCGACGCCCTGTCCGTCGAGGACCGCGACCTGCTCGACCTGCCGTTCGCCGAACGGCACGCGGAACTGGCCCGGCTGGTGCCCGAGCCGATGCGGGTGCGCCGGACGCTGGTGTCCGGGCCGCAAAACGTGCACGCGGCCGAGGAGTTCCTTGCCGGGACACTGCAGCGCGGTCACGAGGGCGTCGTCGTGAAGTCCCTCGACGCGCCCTACAGCGCGGGCCGGCGTGGCGCGTCCTGGCTGAAGGTCAAGCCCGTCCACACCCTCGACCTGGTCGTCCTGGCCGCCGAGTGGGGCCACGGCCGCCGCACCGGCAAACTCTCCAACCTCCACCTCGGCGCCCGCACGGCGGACGGCTCCTTCGCGATGCTCGGCAAGACCTTCAAGGGCATGACCGACGCGATGCTGACCTGGCAGACCGAGCGGCTGCAGGAGCTGGCCGTGGACACCAACGGCTACGTGGTGACCGTACGCCCCGAACTCGTCGTCGAGATCGCCTACGACGGCCTGCAGAAGTCCACCCGCTACCCGGCCGGCGTTACCCTCCGCTTCGCCCGCGTGGTCCGCTACCGCGAGGACAAGCGCCCGGCGGAGGCGGACACGGTGGAGACACTGCTGGCAGCCCATCCGGAGGTCACACCATGACCGGGAAGCGCAGCGCGGGCCTGCTGCTGTTCCGCCGCACCGACCACGGCCGGCAGGTGTTGCTCGGGCACATGGGCGGCCCCTTCTTCGCGCGGCGCGAGGCGGGGGCGTGGAAGCGATCGAGGCGGACCTCGATCCGGCGACCGTCACCCCGGGCACCTTCCGGATGGAGTGGCCCCCGAGGTCCGGGCAGATTCAGGAGTTCCCGGAGCTGGACCGCGTGGCGTGGTTCGACCTGGACCGCGCGCGAGCCGTGATCGTCAAGGCGCAGACCGCGTTTCTCGACCGCCTGGCGGAGCACTCGGCCTGAGCGGAGGCCTACGCGTTGCGGTCCCCAGCGCCGCGCGGGAAGGTCGGAAACACAGTTCGTCCCCAGGAAGGTCAGCCATGCCCATCGCAACGGTCAACCCGGCGAACGGCGAGACACTCAAGACGTACGAAGCCATGGGCGAGGAGGAGATCGAGCGCCGGCTCCAGCTCGCGCAGGCCACCTTCCGCACCTACCGGGCGACGCCCTTCGCCGAGCGCGCCCGTCTCCTGCACCGGGCCGCCGATCTTCTCGACGAGGATCAGCAGGACATCGCCCGTGTGATGACCACCGAGATGGGCAAGCCGGTCAAGCAGGCCCGCGCCGAGGCCGGGAAGTGTGCGAAAGCGATGCGCTGGTACGCCGACCACGCGCAGGAGCTGCTCGCCGACGAGGAGCCGGCCGCCTCCGACGTCAAGGACTCCGGCGCCTCCCGCGCCCTGGTGCGCTACCGGCCGATGGGCCCGGTGCTCGCGGTGATGCCCTGGAACTTCCCGCTGTGGCAGGTGGTCCGGTTCGCGGCACCCGCGCTGATGGCGGGCAACGTGGGCCTGCTCAAACACGCCTCGAACGTGCCGCAGACCGCCCTGTACCTGGAGGACCTGTTCCACCGGGCGGGCTTCCCCGAGGGCTGTTTCCAGACCCTCCTCATCGGCTCCGCGGCGGTCGACGAGATCCTGCGCGACGAGCGGATCAAGGCGGCCACCCTCACGGGCAGCGAGCCCGCGGGCCGGGCGGTCGCCTCCACGGCCGGGGACATGGTCAAGAAGACGGTGCTGGAGCTGGGCGGCAGCGACCCGTACGTCGTGATGCCGTCCGCGGACATCGACCGCGCCGCCCAGACCGCGGTGACCGCGCGGGTGCAGAACAACGGGCAGTCGTGCATCGCCGCGAAGCGGTTCATCGTGCACACGGACGTGTACGACGCGTTCGCCGAGCGGTTCGTCGAGGGCATGAAGGCGCTGCAGATCGGCGACCCCCTGGAGGACGGGACGGAGGTCGGACCGCTCGCGAGCGCACAGGGCCGGGCCGACCTGGAGGAACTCGTCGACGACGCCCGGCGCGGTGGCGCGAGCGTGCTCTGCGGGGGCGAGCGGCCCGACGGGGCCGGCTGGTACTACCCGCCGACCGTCCTGGCCGGCATCACCCGCGAGATGCGCATCCACCGCGAGGAGGCGTTCGGGCCGGTCGCCACGCTGTACCGGGCCGCCGACCTGGACGAGGCCGTGCTGATCGCGAACGACTCGCCGTTCGGGCTGAGTTCCAACGTCTGGACGCGCGACGACACCGAGGTCGACCGTTTCGTACGGGATCTGGAGGCGGGCGGCGTGTATGTCAACGGAATGACGGCGTCCCACCCGGCGTTCCCGTTCGGCGGGGTCAAGCGGTCCGGGTACGGGCGTGAGCTGTCCGGGCACGGAATCCGGGAGTTCTGCAACATCACGACCGTATGGCACGGAGCGTGAGGCTTCCGCAGCTACGATCCCCTTTGTGAACCGCGAAGTGACTCTGCCTCTGATCGTCGACGACCGCGGGACCTTGCAGGTGGCTGCCGCCGACGTCAGCAAGTTGTTGCGGACGGTGGGCGGTCGGTGGCTGCATCTCGTCGAAGCCGGGGAGGACGGACTCGACGAGGACACGGTGGCGGCGTTGACCATCGAGTTGGCCAAGCTGGCCGATCGTATCGACGTGGCGTGCATCGCGCACAGCAGCGGGCAGACCGGATAGCGATCGCACTTCCGCAGCGCCTCATGTCCCCGATACGGAGTAGTTCCACGCGAGATCGTCATCCCCTCGGGAGATCGTGGACAGGGACCACACTGGGCCGCTGGCAGCGCCCCGACGAGACGGCGTGAGATGACCGAAGAGACGATCACCGAGATCCTGCCCCCCATCCGGCACTGGCCGGCGCTCGACCTGTCCGGCGTGGACTTCGACCCCGTGCTGACCGAGCTGATGAGCGAGGGCCCGATCACCCGCATCCAGCTGCCCGACGGCGAGGGCTGGGCCTGGCTGGTCACCCGCTACGAGGACGTACGCACGGTGGCCGACGACCCCCGGTTCAGCCGCGAGGCCGTCATGGAACGGCCCGTCACCCGGCTCGCCCCGCACTTCGTGTCGGCCGGTGCCACGGTCGGTCTTCTGGACCCGCCCGACCACACCCGGCTGCGCCGCTCGGTCGCCGCCGCCTTCACGGCGAAGGGCGTCGAGCGGATCCGCGACAAGTCCCGCCGGATGCTGGAGGAGCTGGTCGACGAACTGCTCCAGGACGGACCGCCGACCGACCTCTCGGCGACCGTGCTCACCCCCTTCCCCACCGCCGTGATCTGCGAGTTGCTGGGTGTCCCGGCGGCCGACCGGCACAGCATGCACACCTGGACCCGGCTGATCCTGTCCTCCCCGCACGCCACCCAGGTCGGCGAGAAGGCGAAGAACGAGATGGGCGCCTACTTCTCGGACCTCATCGCGCTGCGGGAAGGCTGCTCCGGCGAGGACGTCAGCTCGCTGCTGGGCGCCGCCGTGGGCCGAGGCGAGGTGACGTTGGAGGAGGCCGTGGGCCTCGCGGTGCTGCTCCAGATCGGCGGCGAGGCGGTCACCGACAACAGCGGCCAGATGTTCTACATCCTGCTGACCCGTCCGGACCTGGCCGAAAGGCTGCGCCGCGAGCCGGAGATCCGCCCGCAGGCCATCGACGAGCTGCTGCGCTACATCCCGCACCGCAACGCGGTCGGGCTGTCCCGGATCGCCCTGGAGGACGTGGGGATCAGGGGCGTACGGATCCGGGCGGGCGACGCGATCTACGTGTCGTACCTATCCGCGAACCGGGATCCGGACGTCTTCCCCTACCCGGAGACGATCGACTTCTCCCGCAGCCCGAACCCGCACGTGTCCTTCGGCTTCGGCCCGCACTCCTGCCCCGGCGGCATGCTCGCCCGGCTGGAGTCCGAGCTGCTGGTCGACGCGCTGCTGGACCGCGTGCCGGGGCTGAATCTGGCCGTGCCGGCGAACGAAGTGCCCTTCAAGAAGGGCACGTTGATCCGCGGCCCCGAGGCGCTTCCCGTCACGTGGTGAGCGGCCTCAGGGGCGCGGGGCTGCATCAGTCTGCGGCTCCGCCGCGTGGGCGCGACCAGCCACAGTCGGCCGGAAGACCACTACGGACCCACACCCTCGGGCGCTACCGGATCGGCATCCCCGACAAGGTCCGGGCGATCACCAACCGCTGGATCTCGCTCGTGCCCTCGAAGATCGTGTAGATCGCGGCGTCCCGGTGCATCCGCTCCACCGGGTACTCCCGCGTGTAGCCGTTCCCACCAAGGATCTGAACCGCCTGAGCCGTCACCGTCTTCGCCGTCTCGCTCGCGAACAGCTTCGACATCGACCCCTCGGCCGCCGTGAACTGCTTGCCGTTGATCGCCATCCAGGACGCTCGCCAGACCAGCAGCCGCGCCGCGTCGATGGACGTCCGCATGTCGGCGAGCTGGAACGCCACACCCTGGTTGTCGATGATCGGGCGGCCGAACTGCTCACGCGTCTTGGCGTAGTCGAGGGCGACCTCGTACGCGGCGCGGGCCGTACCGACGGCCATCGCACCCACGGCCGGCCGCGAGGCCTCGAAGGTGGCCATCGCCGCGTTCTTCACCCGCTCCCCGCCCGCCTTGGCCCGCTCACGGGCGCGGGCCAGCCGCTCGTCCAGCTTCTGCTTGCCGCCGAGGAGGCAGGAGCCGGGCAGCCGGACGTCCTCCAGAACGACCTCGGCGGTGTGCGAGGCGCGGATGCCGTGCTTCTTGAACTTCTGGCCCTGGGAGAGGCCGGGGGTGTTCGGCGGGACGATGAAGGAGGCGTGTCCCTTCGAGCCGAGCTCCGGGTCGACGACGGCGACGACCACGTGGACATTGGCGATGCCGCCGTTGGTCGCCCAGGTCTTGGTGCCGTTGAGGACCCACTCGTCCTTGGCCTCGTCGTACACCGCGCGGGTGCGCATGGAGGCGACGTCGGAGCCGGCGTCGGGTTCGGAGGAGCAGAACGCGGCGACCTTGACATCGTTGGCGTCGCCGTACATCTGGGGGATCCAGGTGCCGATCTGCTCCTCGGTGCCGTTGGCGAGGACGCCGACGGCGGCGAGACCGGTGCCGACGATGGAGAGGGCGATGCCCGCGTCGCCCCAGAAGAGCTCCTCCATGGCCATCGGTATGCCGAGGCCGGTGGGGTCGAAGTACTGCTGGGCGTAGAAGTCGAGGGAGTAGATGCCGACCTTGGCGGCCTCCTGGATGACCGGCCAGGGAGTCTCCTCACGCTCGTCCCATTCGGCGGCCGCGGGGCGGATGACGTCGGCGGCGAAGCCGTGCAGCCAGTCCCGCACCTCCTTCTGTTCGTCGTTGAGCTCCATGGTGAACTCGGCCATGTCCCCTCCAGCGGCTTTGCATGTGCGTGTTACTTACGGTAACCCGAGTCTGTTACCCGCGGGTAGGAAAAGTCAACTCCCGATGCCCGCTCGGCAGCCCGTTCGATGCCCCAGGCATGCTGGGTGTTAGTTTGCGCAGGCGTTACCTAATCAGCACGGGTGGGGAGAGCTCATGGACACCACACAGCGGACCGATCAGCAACGGTCCGCCGACCGCCGCCGGCGTGAGCTGCTGGAGGCCGCGGACAGAGTGGTGCTGCGCGACGGCCCGCAGGCCTCCATGAACGCCATCGCCGCGGAGGCAGGCATCACCAAGCCGATCCTTTATCGCCACTTCGGCGACAAGGGCGGACTTTACGCGGCCTTGGCCAAGCGGCACACGGACGCCCTGCTCGATTCCCTCCGTGCGGCGGTGGACGCTCCTGCGGACCGGCGGGACCGGGTGGAGGCGACGCTGGACACGTATCTGGCGGCGATCGAGGCGCGGCCTCAGGTGTACCGCTTCCTGATGCATCCGGCCGAGGGTGGTCAGGTCGGCGATCCGGGGTTCGACGTCAACAAGCACAGTGCGCCGCTGCTCCGCAGGATGGGCGAGGAGTTGGCGCAGGTCATCGAGGAGCGCGTGGATCTGGGGCCGGGCAGCCAGCAGCTGGCCCGGGTCTGGGGGCACGGGATCGTCGGGATGATGCACGCGGCGGGCGACTGGTGGCTGGGGGAACGGCCCTGCTCGCGGGCGGAGTTGGTGCGGAGTCTGGCCGACCTGCTGTGGGGGCGGCTCGCTGCGGCGGGGGACAAGGTGGGGGGCCCCGGGTTCTGACGGTCGCCCGTCGTCCACGGGCAGTGGGCACCCCGCGCCCCTGGGGACGTCCACTCACCGGCGCCAGGAGGCCCGGGCCGCCTGTCGCATCAGGCGTCTGTAGCGCCAGCCCTGCACGTGGTCCGCGTAGATCCTGCCTTCCACGTGGTCGTACTCGTGCTGCAGGCATCTCGCGAAGAAACCCGTGCCGTGGACGGTGATCGGCTCGCCCGTCACCGTGTACCCCTCGATCACCGCGTGGTCGTGGCGTTCCGTTCCCGCCTCCAGGCCCGGCAGGGACAGGCAGCCCTCCGGGCCGCGCAGGACGACTCCGTCCTTCTCGACGAGCGTGGGGTTCACCACGTGGCCCAGGTGGCGCACCTCTTCGTCGTCCGGGCAGTCGTAGACGAACACCCGTAGCGGCCGGCCGATCTGGTTCGCCGCCAGGCCCACGCCCTGAGCGGCGTACATGGTCGCGAACAAGTCCTCCACGAGTCCCGCCAGTTCGGGGCCGAAGTCGGTGACCTCCTCGCAGGGGGCGTGCAGAACGTCGTCGCCGAGCAGCGTGAGGGGCCGGACGCGCCCGTGGGCGCCCGGGATCGGGCCGTGTCGCATGGCCGCAAGGGTACGGTCCTCCCTGTCACGCGCATGTCGCGCGGGCGCCGCGATTCGGGAGTGCGAATGGATCTCGATAGGCTGAGGCCCACACCACGTTGCCGAAGGCAGGGGCGCGGCGCGTACGCAAGGAGGATCGAGAACTGATGGCAGGCAACTCGGACCCGCTCTCGCCGCGGGCCAAGATCGCCGTGACCGCGGGCAAGGCGGTCGCGGCGGCATCGCGCGCCGCGGGGCGCGGCAGCGGTTCGGTGATCGGCGGCCGGGTGGCACTCAAACTCGACCCCGACCTCCTCGCCAGGCTCGCCCAGAACCTGGACGTCGTCCTGGTGTCGGCGACCAACGGCAAGACCACGACCACGCGGTTGATCGCCGAGGCGCTGCGTGCCGCGGGTCCGGTCGTCTCCAACGCGCTCGGCGCCAACATGCCGGCCGGCATCACCTCGGCGCTGGCGGGCAGGTCGGAGGCCCGGTACGGCGTCATCGAGGTCGACGAGAAGTACCTCGCCGGCGTCGCCAGGGACACCGACCCCAAGTGCATCGCCCTGCTCAACCTCTCCCGCGACCAGCTCGACCGCGCCGCCGAGACCCGGATGCTCGCCGAGAACTGGCGGGAAGGGCTGGCCGGTTCCAAGGCCGTCATCGTGGCCAACGCGGACGACCCGCTGATCGTGTGGGCCGCATCCTCCTCCCCCAACGTGGTCTGGGTCGCCGCCGGGCAGATGTGGAAGGACGACGCCTGGTCCTGCCCGTCCTGCGGTGGCGTGATGCAGCGCCCTGGCGACGACTGGTTCTGCGGCGAGTGCGGCTTCCGCCGGCCGACGCCGAGCTGGGCACTCTCCGGTGACCACGTCCTGGACCCGCACGGCTCCGCCTGGCCGATCCACCTCCAGCTGCCGGGCCGCGCCAACAAGGCGAACGCAGCCTCCTCGGCCGCCGTCGCCGCCGTCTTCGGCGTGCCGCCGCAGGTCGCTCTGGAGCGCATGTACCAGGTGCAGGCGGTGGCCGGCCGGTACGACGTGGTGCAGTTCATGGAGCGCGACCTCAGGCTGCTGCTCGCGAAGAACCCCGCCGGCTGGCTCGAAACGTTCAGCCTGATCGATCCGCCGCCGACCCCGGTGATCCTCTCGGTGAACGCGCGCGGCGCCGACGGCACCGACACCTCCTGGCTGTGGGACGTCGACTACACGCGTCTGACCGGCCACCCGATCTGCGTGGTCGGTGACCGCAAGCTGGACCTCGCGGTGCGCCTGGAGGTGGCCAACCAGCACTTCCAGGTGTGCGAGAACCTCGACCAGGCGGTGCAGCTGTCCCCGCCCGGTCGTATCGAGGTCATCGCCAACTACACCGCCTTCCAGGACCTGCGCCGCCGCGTCGGCAACTGAGCCACGGACTTCAGGGGACTTTTGTGAGCGACAACCAACTGCGGATCGTCTGGATCTATCCCGACCTGCTCAGCACGTACGGCGACCAGGGCAACGTCCTCGTCGTGGAACGCCGGGCCCGGCAGCGCGGCCTCGACGTGGCCCGGCTCGACGTGCGCAGCGACCAGCCGATCCCGACCTCCGGCGACATCTACCTGATCGGCGGCGGCGAGGACCGGCCGCAGCGGCTCGCCGCCGAGCGGCTGCGCCGGGACGGCGGTCTGCACCGGGCCGTCGGGAACGGCGCGATCGTCTTCTCGGTGTGCGCCGGCTACCAGATCCTCGGCCACGAGTTCATCAACGACCTCGGCCAGCGCGAGCCCGGCCTCGGCCTGCTCGACGTGGTCTCCACCCGCGGCGAGGGCGACCGGTGCGTCGGCGACGTGCTCGCCGACATCGACCCGCGCCTCGGCATGCCCCCGCTGACCGGCTTCGAGAACCACCAGGGCGTCACCCACCTCGGCCCCACCGCCCGCCCGTTCGCCCAGGTCCGCCTCGGCAACGGCAACGGCACGGGTGACGGCACGGAAGGGGCGTACAACGACACGGTCTTCGGTACGTACATGCACGGACCCGTGCTCGCGCGGAACCCGCTGATCGCGGACCTGCTGCTGAAGCTGGCGCTCGACGTCAACGCGCTGCCGCCGACCGACGACCGGTGGTACGAGGCGCTCCGCAACGAGCGCATCGCGGCCGCGCAGCAGCCGGCGTGACCTGCCTGCCCACATGATCAGCGTGACCGCTTGACCTGCGAGTACACCTTCTCTTAAGCCGCCCTTAAACAGCCCGTCTGACCATGGGTCCGCACAGGTGAGCGGGGTCGTCCAGTAGGCGGACGTACGGTACGGCCCCGCCCCCTCCTCCCGTTAGGGTGGCGGGGATCGAGCCGGACAACGTGGTCCGGATCCGGCCCCAGTCGAGAAGGTTTCGGGCTATGCGCATTGGTGTCCTCACCTCCGGCGGCGACTGCCCCGGCCTGAACGCCGTCATCCGGTCCGTCGTGCACCGCGCCGTCGCCGACCACGGCGACGAGGTCATCGGTTTCCGGGACGGCTGGAAGGGCCTCCTGGAGTGCGACTACCTCAAGCTCGACCTCGACTCGGTGAGCGGCATCCTGGCGCGCGGCGGCACGATCCTCGGTTCCTCCCGGGTCCAGCCCTCCCACCTGCGGGACGGCGTGGAACGGGCCCGGGGCCACGTCGAGGAACTCGGCCTCGACGCCATCATCCCGATCGGCGGCGAGGGCACGCTCAAGGCGGCCCGGCTGATGTCGGACAACGGTCTGCCCATCGTGGGCGTGCCGAAGACCATCGACAACGACATCGCCGTCACGGACGTCACGTTCGGCTTCGACACGGCCGTCGGCGTCGCCACGGAGGCGCTGGACCGGCTGAAGACCACCGCCGAGTCCCACCAGCGGGTACTCGTCGTCGAGGTCATGGGCCGGCACACCGGGTGGATAGCTCTGCACTCCGGCATGGCGGCCGGCGCGCACGCCATCGTCGTACCGGAACGGCCCTTCGACATCGAGGAGTTGGCCGCGAAGGTCGGCGAGCGGTTCGAGGCGGGCAAGCGGTTCGCGATCGTCGTCGCCGCGGAGGGGGCCAAGCCGCGGCCCGGCAGCATGAGCTTCGACGAGGGCGTCAAGGACGTCTACGGACACGAGCGGTTCGCCGGGATCGCGCGGCAGCTGTCGATCGAGTTGGAGCAGCGGCTGGGGAAGGAAGCGCGGCCGGTGATACTCGGGCACGTGCAGCGGGGCGGGACGCCCACCGCGTACGACCGGGTGCTGGCCACCCGGTTCGGGTGGCATGCGGTGGAGGCCGTGCACCGGGGTGAGTTCGGGAAGATGACGGCTCTTCGTGGGACCGACATCGTGATGGTGTCGCTGGCGGAGGCCGTGGAGACGCTGAAGACGGTCCCGGTGGAGCGCTACGACGAGGCCGAGTGCGTTCTCTGATCAGCGGGTGACCGCACTGCCCCCGGTGACAGTGGTCGCCGGGGGCAGTTCTAGTCTGTCTGCGGACAGACATGCACAACCCCCACGAATCAGGAGCCGTTGGATGGATCACAGCGGGCACGGCATGACCATGGATCTGCCGCCGTTCACGCTGGGCCGGGGTCTTCAGTGGTCGGCGGACCCGTTCTTCCTGGTGGCCTGCCTGGCGGGGCTCGCCCTGTACGGCTGGGGGGTCGTGCGGCTGCGGCGGCGTGGGGACGCCTGGCCGGTGGGGCGGACGATCGCCTATGTCGTGGGTGTGCTGTCCATCGGGCTCGTGATGTGCACCCGGCTGAACGACTACGGGATGGTCATGTTCAGCGTGCACATGGTGCAGCACATGGTGATCAGCATGCTGTCGCCGATCCTGTTGCTTCTCGGTGCCCCCGTCACGTTGGCGCTGCGTGCGCTGCCGCCCGCGGCGAGGGGCCGCAAGGGGCCGCGCGAGCTGCTGCTGATGTTCCTGCACAGCCGGTACATGCGGATCATCACGCACCCGGCGTTCACCATCCCGTTGTTCATCGCGAGCCTGTACGCGCTGTACTTCACGCCGATCTTCGACTTCCTGATGGGCTCCAAGACGGGGCACATCGCGATGATGGTGCACTTCCTCGCCGTCGGCTTCGTGTTCTTCTGGCCGATCATGGGCGTGGACCCGGGCCCCAACCGGCCGGGCTACCTGATGCGGATGCTGGAGCTGTTCGCGGGCATGCCGTTCCACGCGTTCTTCGGCATCGCGCTGATGATGGCGTCCGAGCCCATGGTCGAGACGTTCAAGAACCCGCCCGCCTCGCTCGGCATCGACGCGCTCTCCGACCAGAACGCCGCCGGCGGCATCGCGTGGGCCTTCAGCGAGATTCCGTCCGTGCTGGTGCTCGTCGCGCTGCTGTTCCAGTGGTACCGCTCCGAACAGCGACAGGCCAGGCGAACGGACCGGGCCGCCGACCGGGACGGCGACAAGGAACTCGAGGCATACAACGCCTATTTGGCCTCATTGAACGCACGCGGGCGTTGAAAGGCTTCTTCTTCAGTAGCATGAAGCGCGATGGGGGAACCGCCGGGGGGAGCGGTGATGACACTTCGCGCATTTATGCAAGGGGCCGGGAAAAGGATTGCGTGCTTCCTGGTTTTCGTTCTCACACTGAGCGGCTGCGACAGAGAGACGCCCTTGGCCGTGGTGAAGGCGGTCGCCGCGGGCGTGCCCTCACTGGCGCCGTTCTTCGACGAGGACAGCGGGCTGGGCAAGGACGCCCAGGTCCGGTCGCAGGCGGCGCACGGCGGATTGCAGCAGGGGGACACACCCGGTCTGTACGGGGGTTCCAAGCAGCCGACGATCTGTGACGTCGACCGGCTCGAACAGTTCCTGACCGATCCCGCCAACGACCGGAAGGCCGAGGCGTGGGCGCGTGCCATGGAGATCTCGAAGAACGGGATTCCGGGATATCTGGAACGGCTCACACCTGTTCTCTTGCGTCACGACACTCTCGTGAAGAACCACGACTACAAAAAGGGAAAGGCCGTCCCCTACGACTCGCTGCTCCAGGCGGGAATCGCGATTCTGGTGGATCGGCAGGGACAGCCGGCCGTGAAGTGCTCGTGCGGAAATCCGCTGCGACCTTTCGACGGTGACACGAGCCGGATCTCGGTCGAGTTCGAGGACGGCAACAGGAAGTGGCAGGGCTACGAGCGGTCCCAGGTGGTGGCCGTGCGGCCCGCGCCCCGGGCGTTGCAGCGGATCGCCCTCGTCGACGTCGAGGAACCCGAGCGGGGCATCGCCCGGCCGGTCGGCACGACAGGCGAGGACGACTCCACGTTCGACACACGGGAGCGGCGCGCGGTGCCGAAGCTCGCCGGGACGACTTTCGGGCAGGCGAGCCGGCGACTGGCCGACTCGGGCCTGGCGGTCGGGTACGACGGGAAGGGTCTGCCGCCGAACGGTGCAAGGGTCACGGCGTCCGATCCGCCGGCGGGGACCGAGCTGCGGTTCGGGGAATACGTGACGCTGAGCGTGGCCGGGGGCGCGTCCGGCGGAGGCGGGCCCGGGGGCTCGTCGGCGGGCACGTCCGACGCCACGTCGGGTGGGTCGTCCGGTGGGTCGTCCGGTGGGTCGACCACTCCCCCGGCGCCGCCCGGGTCCTCCGGGTCGACCAGCACACCGCCGCCGTCGAGCAGCGGGACCGGGGCGTCGCCCTCGGCGCCGTCGTCCGGTACGTCGTCCGGCTCGGGGTCGCCCGGGTCGAGCCCGCCGTCGAACCCGCCGTCGAGCTCCGCGCCGCCCTCGTCGAGCCCGCCGACCAGCTCGGCTCCGGACACGGCCAACCCGTCCAGCCGGCCGCCCAATTCCGCGCCGCCTTCGACGAGCTCGCCGCCTCCCCCGGCACCTCCGGCCAGTTCACCGCCGCAGGTGACCGGCTCACCCCCGGCCAGTGCCCCGGTCACCAGCAGCGCGCCACCGCCGAGCAGCGCACCCGTCACCAGCGAACCGGCGAACAGCGAACCGGTCACCAGCGCCCCGGCGGGCAGCGGATCCGCCGGTGCGACCGCGTAGCCGCAGAACCCGGGAGTCACCGGATGCCTTCAGGATCACCGACATCGGGAGTGGGCCGGGTCATCGCCGGCCGCTATCTCCTGCTGAACCAGCTCGGCAGCGGCGGCATGGGCCATGTGTGGCTCGCCCACGACCAGAGACTCGCCTGCGAGGTCGCGCTCAAGGAGATCGTGTTCCGCGACCCGGTCGAGGCCGGTCACGAGCGGGAGGCGCGGGTCGCCCGGGCCCGTGCCGAGGCACGGTACGCGGCCGGGTTGCGCGGCCATCCGCACGTGGTGACCGTGCACGACGTGCTGGAGCACGAAGGGCTGCCGTGGATCGTCATGGAGTACGTGGCGGGCGCGGTCGACCTGCGTGAGCTGGTCCGGACGAGGGGACCGCTCGCCCCGGCCGAGTGCGCCCGGGTGGGCCTTGCCGTCCTCGACGCACTGACCGCCGGGCATCGGCGGGGCGTCATGCACCGGGACGTGAAACCGGCGAACATCCTCCTCGCGCCGGACCGCGCCGGGGCACCGTACGGCCGTGTCCTGCTCACCGACTACGGGATCTCCGTGCAGCCGGACGCCGGCGAGACGCGGTACACGCTGGCGTCCGTGCTCGTGGGGACCGCCGGGTACCTGGCGCCGGAGCGGGCCACGGGCGGGGCGCCCACGGCGGCCGCCGACCTGTTCTCGCTGGGCTGCACGCTCTACCACGCCGTCGAGGGCCGGGGGCCCTTCGAGCGGGAGTCGCATCTCGCCGAGGTGACCGCGGTGGTCATGGAGGAACCGCGTCCGGCCGTACGCGCCGGGGCGCTGGGGCCCGTCCTGGCCGCGCTGCTCGTGAAGGAGCCGGGACAGCGGTTGTCGGAGGCGGAGGCGGAGGCGGCGCTGTCGCGGATCGTCACGCCGCAGGCCGAGGCGTACTCCCGGACGCAGACCGACCTGGGGTCGCAGCCGCCCTGGGCGGGTGTGCCCGCGCCACCGACGGAGTCGCACGGGCCGCGGTTCGGGCCGGCGGCCGACTCGCGAGGGTTCGCCTCGCCGACCGCTGATCCCCCCGGGCTCGGGCCGACCCTGGATCCGCACGGGCCGGGTCTCTCTCCAGATCCGCGCGGGTTCGGGCCGACCCCGGACCCTCACGGGCACGGGCCGACCCTGGATCCGCACGGGCACGGGCCGGGACTCTCCCCGGATCCGCACGGGTTCGGGCCGCCCTTCGCGCCCTCGCCGCCGTCCGCGCCCGGCAGGCGGCGGCGGGAGCGCTCGCACGCTCTGCGGGCCGTCCTCGCCTGCGGGCTCGGTATGGTCCTCGCCCTGGGCGGTGTCTGGTACGCGCTGGCGGACCGGACCACCACCCCCGGCGGCGACGGGAGCGGAGCGCCGTACGGGGAGCGCGTCGGGCTGGCGAAGCCGCTGCGGGACGGTGACTGTGTGCTCGCCGACTGGGCGGGCGCGCAGCCCTTCCAGGGCACGCCCCGACTGGCCGTGGACCCGAGCTGTGGGAGCGGGGCGGCACCGGACGGGCAGGTGCTGGCGTTCGTCGCGGCCGCGTCGGCGGACGAGGCGCGGCGGCTGGGGCCAGCCCGGTGCGAGGAGCGGACGCGGGAGGTCCGGGGCCGGCTCGCGGACGTGCGGAGCTTCGCCGTCGTGCCGACCTCGGGTGGTTTCGAGGCCGCCGGGCGGCGCACCGCCTGTCTGGTGCTGGGCGCGCACGGGCCGGTGTACGGGCCGATCGGCCGGCACCGCGAGGTGGGCTCGGCCTTCGCGGACACGGCGACCATGCAGAAGCGGGACTGTCTCGACGTCCGCTCCAACCGGGACGCCCGGCTGGTGTCCTGCGAGGGGGCGCACGACGAGGTGGTGCTCGGGTTCACCCGGTTGGACGCGGACGTCACGCTTCCCGAGGCGCGCACCGAGTCGGACGTGGCATGCGGGCGTGCGGTGCCGCCGGGCGACTACGGCTTCGATCCGTCGGTGTACACGGCGGGCTCCTGGACGAGCGAGGGTCCCTGGAAGAACGGCACACATTTCGTCGTATGCACCGTGCGGCGGCAGAACGGGGGCACCATGGAGGGGGACGAATCATGAGGAGGGTGTTGCGATGCCCGGTTCCACGGACGGCTCGACCAGAACGATGGGGGTGCTCACCGTCGGCGGCCTCGTCGCGGTGACCGCCTACACGGTGGCGCTCGGGAGCAACGGCTGGCTGTGGTTCGGCTGGGTCGTGCTGGGGCTGATCACCCTCGGGATGGTGGCCACTCGCAGCACCTGATTCCTAGCCGCCGCTGAGGCGGCCCGCCGAGTGCACCCCCGGCTGGTACTTCGGCAGCCGGGCGGTGATTTTCATGCCCGCGCCGACGGCGGTCTCGATGACGAGGCCGTGGTCGTCTCCGTAGACCTGGCGGAGGCGGTCGTCGACGTTGGACAGCCCGATGCCGCCCGACGGGCTGACCTCGCCCGCGAGGATGCGGCGCAGCAGGCCGGGGTCCATGCCCGCGCCGTCGTCCTCGATGACGACCAGGGCCTCGGCGCCGGTGTCCTGCGCGGTGATGCTGATGTGGCTCTTGCCGGCAGCCGCCTTGCCCTCCAGGCCGTGCTTGACGGCGTTCTCGACGAGCGGCTGCAGGCAGAGGAAGGGCAGGGCGACCGGCAGCACCTCGGGGGCGATCTGCAGGGTGACGGAGAGGCGGTCGCCGAAGCGTGCGCGGACGAGTGCCAAGTAGTGGTCGATGGCGTGCAGTTCGTCGGCGAGGGTGGTGAAGTCGCCGTGCCTGCGGAACGAGTAGCGGGTGAAGTCGGCGAATTCCAGAAGCAGTTCGCGGGCGCGCTCGGGGTCGGTGCGGACGAACGAAGCGATCACCGCGAGCGAGTTGAAGATGAAGTGCGGGGAGATCTGGGCGCGCAGCGCCTTGATCTCGGCCTCGATGAGGCGGGTGCGGGACTGGTCGAGATCGGCGAGTTCGAGTTGTACGGAGACCCAGCGGGCGACCTCTCCGGCCGCGCGGACGAGGACGGCGGACTCGCGGGGCGCGCAGGCGACGAGGGCTCCGTGGACCCGGTCGTCGACGGTGAGGGGGGCGACGACCGCCCAGCGGACCGGGCAGTCGGGGACGTCGCACTTCAGGCGGAAGGCCTCGCCGCGGCCGGTGTCCAGGGGGCCGGCGAGGAGCTCCATGATCTCGGTGCGATGGTGGTCGCCGACACCGTCCCAGACCAGGACCTGCTCCTGGTCCGTGAGACACAGCGCGTCCGTGCCGAGCAGGGTGCGCAGCCGGCGGGCCGACTTGCGCGCGGTCTCCTCCGTGAGGCCGGCCCGCAGCGGGGGCGCGGCGAGGGAGGCGGTGTGCAGGGTCTGGAAGGTGGCGTGTTCGACGGGAGTGCCGAGTCCGCCGAGGTTCTGCGGGCGTGCGGTGCGCCTGCCGAGCCAGAAGCCGGCCGCCAGGAGAGGCAGGATCGCCACGCACAGCCCGGCGAGGAATCCGCTCATGCCTTCACGTCCTCACGCATTTCCTCCCGCAGTTCCTCCGGCAGATGGAAGCGGGCCAGGATCGCCGCCGTCCCCGCCGGTACGCGCCCGGCCGTGGCCAGGGACATCAGCACCATGGTGAGGAAGCCCAGCGGCACCGACCAGAGGGCGGGCCAGGCGAGCAGGGCGTGCAGCGGGCCGGTGCCCGGGAAGCCCGCCATGGTCGCGGCCACGGCCAGGAACGCGGAGCCGCCCCCCACCAGCATCCCGGCGGCCGCGCCCGGCGGGGTCAGCCGCCGCCACCAGATGCCGAGGACGAGCAGCGGGCAGAAGGACGACGCCGAGACGGCGAAGGCCAGGCCCACCGCGTCGGCGACCGGCAGTCCGCCGACCAGCATGCTCGCCGCGAGCGGCACGGCCATGGCGAGGACCGTGCCGAGTCTGAAGTGCCGTACGCCGCGCGAGGGCAGGACGTCCTGGGTGAGGACGCCCGCCACGGCCATGGTCAGTCCGGAGGCGGTGGACAGGAACGCGGCGAAGGCCCCGCCCGCCACCAGCGCGCCGAGCAGGTCACCGCCGAGGCCGCCGATCATCCGTTCGGGCAACAGCAGGACGGCGGCGTCCGCGTCTCCGGTGATGGTGAGTTCGGGGGCGTAGAGGCGGCCGAGGGCGCCGTAGACGGGCGGCAGCAGGTAGAAGGCGCCGATCAGGCCGAGCACGGCGACCGTGGTGCGGCGGGCGGCGACTCCGTGCGGGCTGGTGTAGAAGCGGACGACGACGTGCGGCAGGCCCATGGTGCCGAGGAAGGTGGCGAGGATCAGGCCGTACGTCGCGTACAGCGGGCGTTCCTCGCGGCTCGCGGCCAGGGAGGTCGACATGCCGCCGTTGCTGCCGCGGTCGGCGGCCGGGACGGTGGCGCCCTCGGCGAAGGTCAGCCGGGTGCCCTGTTCGATGCGGTGGGTGCCGACGGGCAGGTGGAGCCGCTGGTCGTCGTGGGGGCGGCCGTCGACCGTGCCGCTCACCGTGACCGTCAGGGGGGCGTCCAGCTTGAGATCGAGGCTCGTGTCGACGCGGACCACCCGCTGTTCGCGGAAGGTGGCCGGTTCCTCGAAGGCACGCCGGGGGGATCCGTCGCCCTGCCAGGCGAGGACCAGGAAGAGGGCGGGGACGAGCAGGGCGGTGAGTTTGAGCCAGTACTGGAAGGCCTGCACGAAGGTGATGCTGCGCATGCCGCCGGCGGCGACGGTGGCGACGACCACGACCGCGACGATCACTCCTCCGAGCCACTCGGGCGCGCTCGTCAGCACGGTCAACGTGAGTCCCGCGCCTTGGAGTTGGGGCAGCAGGTACAGCCAGCCGACGCCCACGACGAAGGCGCCCGCGAGCCGCCGTACCGCCTGGGAGGCGAGCCGGGCCTCGGCGAAGTCGGGGAGTGTGTAGGCGCCGGAGCGGCGCAGCGGGGCGGCGACGAACAGGAGCAGGACCAGGTATCCGGCGGTGTAGCCGACCGGGTACCAGAGCATGTCCGGGCCCTGGACCAGGACCAGGCCGGCAATGCCGAGGAAGGAGGCGGCGGAGAGGTACTCGCCGCTGATGGCGGCCGCGTTGAGGCGGGGTCCGACGGTGCGGGAGGCGACGTAGAAGTCCGAGGTCGTACGGGATATGCGCAGGCCGAAGGCGCCGACGAGGACGGTCGCCACCACGACGAGGGCGACCGCGGGAACGGCGTAGCTCGAGTTCATCGGTCTTCTACGAGGCGCACGAAGTCCCGTTCGTTGCGCTCGGCGCGCCGCACGTACCAGCGGGCGAGGAGGACCAGGGGGACGTAGAGGCCGAATCCGAGGACCGCCCATTCGAGGCGGCGGGCGTCCGGCATCGCCGCGAAGAGCAGGGGCAGCGGGCCGATCAGCAGACCGAGGAACGCGAACACGGCGAGTCCGGCGCGCAGTTGGGTGCGCATCAGGGAGCGGACGTAGGTGTGACCGAGGGTGGTCTGTTCGTCGATCTCGGTGCGCGGGCGGTAATAGCCGGAGGCCCGGCGAGTGCGCCGGGGCGGGCCGGTGACGACGACTCTGCGGTCGGCGGGGTCCTGGGGCACGTCACGGCCTCCTCATCAGCAGGTCCCGCAGCTCACGGGCGTGGCGGCGGCTGACCTGGAGTTCCTCGATCCCGACCATGACGCTCACCGTGCCCGCGTCCAGCCGCAGTTCACCGACGTGGCGCAGGGCGACCAGGTGGCGGCGGTGGATGCGGACGAAGCCGCGGGAGCGCCAGCGGTCCTCCAGGGTGGACAGCGGGATCCGTACGAGGTGACTGCCCTTGTCGGTGTGCAGCCGGGCGTAGTCGCCCTGCGCCTCGACGTGCGTGATGTCGTCGACGGAGACGAAGCGGGTCACGCCGCCGAGTTCGACGGGTATGTGGTCGGGATCGGGTTCGTGCACGGGGATGCGGGGGCTCAGGTCGCTGCGTTCGGCGGCGCGGCGGACGGCCTCCGCGAGGCGTTCCTTGCGGACGGGCTTGAGCACGTAGTCGACGGCCTTGAGGTCGAAGGCCTGCACGGCGAAGTCCTCGTGGGCGGTGACGAACACGACGAGCGGCGGCTTGGCGAAGCCGGTGAGCAGCCGGGCGAGGTCCAGTCCGTCGAGGCCGGGCATGTTGATGTCGAGGAAGACGACGTCGATGGCCTCCGGCCCGTCGGGTCCGGACTCCAGGGCGCGGTTGATGCGGCGCAGCGCCTCGGTCGCGTCGCCGGCGCCCTCCGCGCTGTCGATGCGGGGATCGGCGTTCAGGAGGTAGAGCAGTTCCTCCAGCGAGGGGCGTTCGTCGTCGACAGCCAGGGCGCGCAGCATGAACCCGGAGTGTAGGAGTTATTCGTACGCCTGCACACGTGGAGGGGTCAGGACCTTTCCGCTGGATACAGTGCCCGCATGAACAGCAGGCCCGCGCCGTTCGACGAGCTCGACCGGAAGATCGTCACCGCGTTGATGGCGAACGCCAGGACCAGCTTCGCCGAGATCGGCGCGGCTGTAGGGCTGTCCGCGACGGCGGTCAAGCGGCGCGTGGACCGGATGCGGGACACCGGCGTGATCACCGGGTTCACGGCGACGGTGAAGCCGTCGGCGCTGGGCTGGCGTACGGAGGCGTACGTCGAGGTGTACTGCGAGGGCGCGGCCCCGCCCCGGCGGCTCGCGGAGGTGATGCGCAACCACCCGGAGATCACCGCGGCGATGACGGTGACCGGCGGGGCGGACGCGTTGCTGCACGTGCGGGCACGGGACGTGGAGCACTTCGAGGAGGTGCTGGAGCGCATCCGCGTCGAGCCGTTCATCCGCAAGACGATCAGCGTGATGGTGCTGTCTCACCTGCTGCCGGAGAGCCCGGAGGCGGGCGCAAGCCAGCCTGCGCCGGAGCATACGCCGGAGCGCGCACAAGACGAGCGTTGAGCGGGCCAAAGACGCAGCATTCCTGCGCGGACACGCAATTCTCGTTTCTTGTCGGCCGTCCAGGTCACTTCCTACCGTGGTGTCAACCCTCAGTCGACACCGCAGGAAGCGGAGGAACCCCTCTGTGACCGATTCCCGTGTGCCGCGCCGGCGGCGCTTCCTCGTCTGCGAACCCAGACACTTCGCCGTGCAGTACGCGATCAACCCCTGGATGCATCCCGACACCCGGGTCGACGTCGATCTGGCCCACGAGCAGTGGCAGGCGCTGATCAGCGCCTACCGCACACACGGCCACGACGTCGACACCCTGGAACCCGTCCCCGGGCTCCCGGACATGGTCTTCGCCGCGAACTCGGCGGTCGTCGTCGACGGCCGCGTCTTCGGCTCCCTCTTCCACGCCCCCGAACGCCGTCCCGAGTCCACGCACTACGACACGTGGTTCAAGACGGCGGGCTACGACGTCCACCGCCCGCAGTCCGTGTGCGAGGGCGAGGGCGACCTGGTGTGGACCGGCCGGTACATGCTGGCCGGCACCGGCTTCCGGACGACGAGGGAGGCGCACCGCGAGGTGCAGGAGTTCTTCGGCCATCCGGTGGTCAGCCTGACGCTCGTGGACCCGTACTTCTACCACCTCGACACGGCGTTGTTCGTCCTCGGCGGCGGGCACGAAGAAAACATCGTGTACTACCCGGAGGCGTTCTCGCGGGGCAGCCGCGAGGTGCTGGCCCGCCTCTATCCGGACGCGGTGCTCGCCACCCGTGACGACGCGATGGCCTTCGGCCTCAACTCCGTGTCCGACGGCCGGAACGTCTTCATCGCGCCCCGGGCCGAGGCGCTCGCCTCCCGCCTCTCCGACCACGGCTATGTCCCCGTCCCCGTCGACCTCTCCGAGTTCCGGAAGGCCGGCGGCGGCATCAAGTGCTGCACCCAGGAGATCCGCTCATGACAGCTCCCACCCGTGTTCCTGTCCGTACGCGTACCTCCGCCGACCTGATCAGCGCCGAGGAGCCGGTCCTCGCGCACAACTACCACCCGCTGCCCGTGGTCGTCGCCCGCGCCGAGGGCACCTGGGTGGAGGACGTCGAGGGCCGCCGCTACCTCGACATGCTGGCCGGCTACTCGGCCCTCAACTTCGGTCACCGCCACCCGGCGCTGGTCGAGGCGGCCCACGCCCAGCTCGACCGCCTCACCCTCACCTCGCGCGCCTTCCACAACGACCGGCTCGCCGAATTCGCCGAACGGCTGGCGGAGTTGACGGGGCTGGACATGGTGCTGCCGATGAACACGGGCGCGGAGGCGGTCGAGAGCGGCATCAAGGTGGCCCGCAAGTGGGCGTACGAGGTGAAGGGCGTCCCGGCCGATCAGGCGACGATCGTGGTCGCCGCGGACAACTTCCACGGCCGTACGACGACGATCGTGTCGTTCTCCACGGACGAGACCGCGAGGGCCGGCTTCGGCCCGTTCACACCCGGTTTCCGTGTCGTCCCGTACAACGACCTGGCCGCGCTGGAGGCGGCCGTCGACGAGACCACGGCGGCGGTGCTGATCGAGCCGATCCAGGGCGAGGCGGGAGTCGTCATCCCCGACGAGGGCTACCTGACCGGCGTACGCGAACTGACCCGTCGCACGGGCTGCCTCTTCGTCGCCGACGAGATCCAGTCGGGGCTCGGTCGCACGGGCCGCACCCTCGCGCTCGATCACGAGGGGGTCGTCCCGGACCTGCTCCTGCTGGGCAAGGCGCTGGGTGGCGGGATCGTGCCGGTGTCGGCGGTGGTGGGCCGCCGGGACGTCCTCGGAGTACTCCGGCCGGGCGAGCACGGTTCGACGTTCGGCGGCAACCCGCTCGCCGCCGCGGTCGGCACGGCGGTGGTGGAGTTGCTGGAGACGGGTGAATTCCAGCGCCGGGCGGCCGAGCTGGGCGAGGTGCTCCGCGACGGCCTCGCCGATCTGGTCGGCCAGGGTGTGGTTGGCTTCCGCTCCCGCGGCCTGTGGGCGGGCGTCGACATCGACCCGGCCATCGGCACCGGCCGCGAGATCGGCCAGGGACTCCTGCGGGAGGGCGTCCTGGCCAAGGACACGCACGGCTCGACGATCCGACTGGCCCCGCCGCTGACGATCACGGAGGCGGAGCTGTTGTCGGCGCTCGGGGCGCTGCGCCGGGTGCTCGGGCGGGACTGAGCCGGGCGGGTGGGTGCGGCCGCCCTCACAGGCGGAGTGCCGCCGCACCCATCCAACTCCTGGCCGCGGCGCGGTGCGGTCCTGTCGTAGCGGGGCAAGATTGAGTCAGGAGGTGGTAGACCACTCTCAGCGACAGAGAGGTCGGCAGTGGGCACATTTGAGGAGTACGAGGTGTCCCGCCGGCGGTTCGACGTGGCGGACGCGGCGCCACTGCTGCTCGACGCGGCGGGAGTGGTGACGAGCTGGAGCGCCGACGCGCAGCGGCTGCTGGCGTACCCGGCCGCCGAGGCGGTCGGCACGAGCCTGGCCGACCTGCTGACCGCCGAGGACGCCGGGCGAGTGCCGCACCTGGTCGAGCAGTGGCGCACGAACGGCGGCTGGGCGGGGCTGCTGTCGGTGCGCCGCGGCGACGGGCGGCCGGTCAGGGTCATGGTCCGGATCGCCTCCGCCGAGGAGTCCCGGGGACCCTCACGGTGGCTGATGCTGATGTCGGAGATGGCCGAGGCCCCCGGCTGGGACATGCGGCGCACCGTGCTGGAGCAGATGGTCGCCAGGTCACCCATCGGCATCGCCGTCGTCGACACCGACCTGCGGTACGTGTGGTCGAACACGGCCCTGGCGCAGTTCGGCGGCGGACCGCCCGAGCGGCGGCTCGGGCTGCGACTGGTGGACATACAGCCGGGACTGGACTCCGACGCCATCGAGGCGCAGATGCGGCACGCGCTGACGACCGGGGAGCCGGTCATCGGATACGAGCACGTCGGCAGCGTGCGCTCCGCGCCGCACCGGGAGACCGCGCACGTCATGTCGTTCACCCGGCTCGACGACGAGCGGGGCCATCCGATGGGCGTGTACTACACCGTCGTCGACATCACCGCGCACCACCGCGCCCGGCAGCGACTGGCCCTCCTCGACCGGGCCGGCGAGTACATCGGCCGCGGCCTGGACCTCGTGCGGACGGCACAGGAGCTGGCCGACGTGGCCGTACCGGCGCTCGCCGACCTGGTCGTCGTGGACCTGCTGGAGTCGGTGCTGCGGGGAGCCGAGCCGGCGCCCGGTCCGCTGGACGGGACGGAACCGGTACGGCTGCGGCGGGCGGGGCGGACGTCGGCCGAAGCGGGCGCGGACGGCGAGGAGGGTGCGGCGCGCGCCACCGCCGTCGGCATCGGCGACCCCGCCGCCTACCCGCCCGACTCCCCCCAGATCCGGTGCCTCGCCACCGGCCTGTCCCGGCGCGAGGAGCGCAGGGAACCGCTCCCCCGGGAGTGGGGTGCGGACAGCCCCGGCGACCCTGGCGGCACGTCGGATCCCGGGCTGCACAGCGTGATGGTCGTGCCCGTCCGGGCGCGGGGCGTCACGCTCGGAGTCACCACGTTCTTCCGGCGTCACCGGCAGGAACCCTTCGAGGAGGAGGACTTGAGCCTGGCCGAGGACCTGGTCTCGCGGGCCGCGGTGTGCGTGGACAACGCGCGGCGCTACACCCGCGAGCGGGACGCGGCACTGGCGCTGCAGCGCAACCTGCTCCCGCACCGCCTGCCCGACCAGGACGCCGTGGAGGTGGCCGCCTGCTACCGGCCGGCGAACGAGCTGACGGGCCTCGGCGGCGACTGGTACGACGTGATCCCGCTCTCCGGCGCCCGGGTGGCCCTCGTCGTGGGCGAGGTGCCCGGTCACGGCATCGAGGCGGCGGCGGCCATGGGACGGCTGCGGACCGCCGTACGGACCCTCGCGGCGCTGGACCTGCCCCCGGACGAGGTGCTGGCCCACCTCGACGACCTGGTGGCGCGCACGGCGCAGGAGGAGAGCGGGACGCCGGGCGCCGGCACCCAGGAGGTGGGCTCCGGGTGTCTGTACGTCGTGCACGACCCGGTGGACGGGCGGTGTTCGATGGCCGCCGCCGGGCATCCCGCGCCCGCGGTCGTCCGGCCCGACGGGACGGTCATGTTCGTCGAGCTGCCGCAGGGGCCGCCGCTGGGCGCGGGCGGCCGGCCGTTCGAGTCGGTCGAGGTGACCCTGCCGGAGGGCAGCACGCTCGCGCTCTACACCGACGGTCTGCTGGCCCGCGGCGAGGAGTGGGCCCTGGAAACGGACCGGGAGCGGCTGCGGCGGGCGCTGGAACGGTCGGCGTCCTCCCTCGACCAGCGCTGCCGAGCCGTCGTGAACGACCTTGTCCCGGCCCGCCCGCTCGACGACGTGGCGCTGCTGATGGCCCGTACCAGGCGTCTCGGCGCCGATCAGGTCGCGTCCTGGGAGCTGCCCGCCGACCCGGCCGTCGTCGCCGACGCCCGCAAGGCGGCCTCACGCCGGCTGACGGACTGGGGCCTGGACGAGCTGGCCTTCACCACGGAACTCGTCGTCAGCGAACTGGTCACCAACGCCATCCGGCACGCCTCGGGTCCCATCCTGCTCAGGTTGATCAAAGACCGGACGTTGATCTGCGAGGCCTTCGACGGCGGTGCCACGGCACCCCACCTGCGCCATCCCCGCACCATGGACGAGGGCGGGCGCGGACTGCTGCTGGTCTCCCAGTTCACCCAGCGATGGGGCACCCGTTTTCTTCCCGAGGGAAAGGTCATCTGGGCGGAGCAGTCGCTCACGGATCCTCCGGCGTGACCACGGATCGCCCGGCAGGGACCGAGGCGGCGCATATCGTGGAAAAGTGGGATGATCCCGGTGGTGAGAGCGGGAACAATGAACGATTCGGCGATCGACTACGCGGCGCTGTTCCAGTCCCTGCCCGGAATGGTGGCCGCGCTCACGCCCGGACTGGTGTACGCGGACGTCAACGAGGAGTTCCTCCGGGTCACCGGCCGCAAGCGCGAGCAGATCGTGGGGCGCCATCTGTTCGAGGTCTTCCCGGACAACCCCAACGACCCCGATGCGACCGGCATGCGCAACCTGGAGGCCTCGCTGCGGCGCGTGCTGGCCACCGGCGAACGCGACGCGATGGCGTTGCAGCGGTACGACGTCGAGGATCCCGAGCGGCCCGGGCACTGGCAGGAGCGGTACTGGAGCCCGTGCAACGCGCCGGTGTTCGGCCCGGGCGGGGAGGTGGTGCTGCTGGTGCACCGGGTGGAGGAGGTCACCGAGCTGATCCGGGCCCGCGGCGACCGGGGCACCGGCCGGTCCCGGGTGCTGGAGGCCGAGCTGTACACGCGCGCCCGCGAGCTGCAGGACCTCAACGAGCGGCTGCGGCGGGCCCACGCCCGCGAGCGCGAAGTGGCCCTGGCCCTGCAGGAGGCGATGCTGCCCGCCCGTCGGCAGGTGGGGGACCACCGGGCCGCCGTCCGATACCGGCCCGCGGTCGGCGCCCTGAACGTGTGCGGCGACTGGTACGACATGGTCGACCTGGTGGGCGGCCACCGCCTCGGCGTGTCCGTGGGCGACGTCGTCGGCCACGGACTGGCGGCGGCGGGGGTCATGGGCCAGCTGCGCAGCGCGCTCAGCGCCACCTCCCGGGTCGCCGAAGGGCCCGCTCAAGCGCTGGACGTCCTCGGGCGGTACGCCCATGTGGTCGACGGCGCCGAATCGGCCACCGTGGCCACCACCTTCATCGACTTCGACCGGCACACGATCACCTACAGCAGCGCCGGCCACCCGCCGCCCGTCCTGGTTCATCCCGACGGCCGGGTGGAGTTCCTCGACCGGGCCACCGATCCCCCGCTGGACGCCCGCCCCGACCCGATCACCAGACCCCAGGCAGGCACCAGCTTCACGGACGGCGCCATCCTCGCCCTGTACACCGACGGTCTGGTGGAGCGGCGCCGCGAGGACATCGACACCGGTCTGGGCCGCCTGGCCGACTCCCTGCGCCGCCACCGGGCCGCAGACCCCGAGACCCTCGCCGACGCCGTTCTGCTGGAGCTGCTGCCACCCGGCGGCGCCACGGACGACACGGCCCTGATCATCGTCCGGCTGTGAGTACGGCTATGGGTGCGGCCGTGCGTACGGCGGTGAGTGCGGCCGGGCGTGCGAGGGTGGCCCGACCGCCGCCGACCCGGCGGTGATCGGCCAAACCCCTGCCCCCGCCCGCCCGCTGCGGTTCCGGCGGCCGCGGCCTGGGCCTACACTGGCACCCCCGCTACGTGCCGGTTGACCTGCTTTAACGCGGCGGTTGAGCCGACCGCCGGAGTGAGGAGCGACCCCCCTTGTTCTACTACCTGCTCAAATACGTGTTCCTGGGGCCGTTGCTGAGACTGGTCTTCCGCCCTCGAATAGAGGGTCTCGAACACGTTCCGGCATCGGGTGCGGCCATCATCGCGGGTAACCACCTTTCTTTCTCGGACCACTTCCTCATGCCCGCAGTGCTGAAGCGGCGCATCACCTTCCTCGCGAAGGCCGAGTACTTCACGGGTCCGGGCATCAGGGGCCGGCTGGTCGCGACCTTCTTCCGCAGCGCCGGTCAGATCCCGGTGGACCGCTCCGGCAAGGAGGCGGGCCAGGCCGCGATCCGCGAAGGGCTGGGCGTCCTGACCAAGGACGAACTGCTCGGCATCTACCCGGAGGGCACCCGCTCCCACGACGGCCGGCTCTACAAGGGCAAGGTCGGCGTCGCCGTGATGGCGCTCAGGGCCCAAGTGCCCGTCATCCCCTGCGCGATGATCGGCACCTTCGAGGCCCAGCCCCCCGGCAAGCTCGTCCCCAACATCCACCCGGTGGTGATCCGCTTCGGCGAGCCCCTCGACTTCTCCCGGTACGCCGGCATGGAGAACGAGAAGGCGATCCTGCGCGCGATCACCGACGAGATCATGTACGCGATCCTCACGCTGTCCGAGCAGGAGTACGTCGACCAGTACGCGGCCGTCGCCAAGGCGGAGGAGGCCGCGGCGCGCTCGGAGAAGGAGCGCAGGTTCCCCCGGCTGCCGCTGAGTTGAGCTCTGCTCTTGGCAGAGCACCTGGCAGCCGTGGCGCGCCGGGTCGTACGGTCGCCGCATGAGACGTGCTGTGGTGGTCGGAGCGACGGGACAGATCGGGCGGGCGGCCGTGGGCGTGCTGGCCCGGGACGGCTGGGAGGTGACGGCCGTCTCGCGCGGCGGCGGCCGGGACGAGGTCTGGCCCGAGGACGTGCGTGCGGTGCGGGCGGACTGTGAGGACGACGCGGCCCTGGCCGCGGCGGTCGGCGACGGCTGTGACGTCCTGGTCGACATGGTGGCCTACGGGCCGGACCACGCACGGCAGTTGATCTCGCTGGGCGATCGCGTGGGCTCGGCCGTGGTGATCTCCAGTGTGTCGGTGTACGAGGACGACAAGGGCCGGAACTTCGACACCCAGCAGGAGCCGGACGGCTTCCCCGAGTACCCGGTGCCGATCACGGAGGACCAGCGGACGGTCCGACCGGGCGACACCTCGTACAGCACCCGCAAGGCGGGCCTGGAGCGCGAACTCCTTTCGGCAGGCGCGCGGTTGCCGACCACGCTGCTGCGCGCCGGGGCGATCCACGGACCGCACTGCCGGACGCCCCGCGAGCTCTACTTCGTCAAGCGCAACCTGGACGGCCGGCCCCGGCGCGTCCTCTCCTACGGCGGCGAGAGCCGGTTCCATCCGGCGAGCGTCCACACCATCGCGGAGCTGATCCGGCTGGCCGCCGCGCGGCCGGGCGCCCGGGTCCTCAACGCCGTGGACCCGGACGCTCCGACGGTCGCGGAGATCGCGCGGGCGATCGACGCCGTCATGGGCGTCGAGAGCGAGAGCGTCCTCGTGGACGGGCCGCCGCCGGCGCCCACGGTGGGTGACACGCCGTGGTCGGTGCCGGTGCCCGTGGTGTGCGACATGTCCGCGGCGGAACGGGAGTTGGGGTACCGCCCGGTCGTGCGGTACGCCGAGTCGCTGCCGGACACGATCGCGTGGATCGAGAGGCACCTCGTGGGGCGGGACTGGCGGGAGGCGTACCCGAAGATGTTCCAGACGTACGGCGACCTCTTCGACTACGCGGCGGAGGACGGGTTTCTCGCCGCGCTGGACGCGTGAAAAAAAGGGGGGCGGCCGTCGGCGACGGCCGCCCCCCTCACTGCGTACCGGTTACGGCTTCGGCGTCGCGTGCGGTCCGCACGTCACGTCGGCGGCGTCCAGCTTGCCGGTGAGCAGGTAGGCGTCGACCCGCTGGTTGATGCACGGGTTGACGAGGCTGGTCACGCCATGGGAGCCCGCGTCCTTCTCGGTGATCAGGCGGGAGCCCTTGAAGCGCTTGTGCAGTTCGAGTGCGCCGCCGTACGGCGTGGCGGCGTCACGCTCGGCCTGCACGATCAGCACGCCCGGCAACCCCTTGCCGGTCTTCACGTTCACCGGCGTCTGCTGCTTGACCGGCCAGGTCGCGCACGGCAGGTTCATCCACGCGTTGGACCAGGTCAGGAACGGGTGGTTCTGGTGCAGCCGCGTGTTGTCCCGGTCCCACTTCTTCCAGCTGGTGGGCCACTTGGCGTCGGTGCACTCCACGGCCGTGTAGACGGCGTTGCCGTTCTCCGAGGCGATGTTGCCCGCGGTGTCCGACAGGTCGGGGGCGGCCGCGTCGACGAGCGCCTGGGTGTCACCGGCGAAGTACTTGCTGAACACGGTGGCGACCGGAATCCACGACGAGTCGTAGTAGGGGGCGCTGGTGAAGAAGCTGAGCAGCTCGGCCGGGCCGACGACTCCGCCGATCGGGCTCTTCTTCGCGGCGGCACGCAACTCCAGCCACTTCGCCTGGACTTCGGCCCGCGTGGCACCGAGGTGGAAGACTGCGTCGTTGGCGGCGACCCAGTCCTGCCAGTCCTTCCAGCGGCCCTCGAAGGCGATGTCCTGGTCGAGGTTGGCCTCGTACCAGATCTTCTCCCGCGACGGGTTGACCACGCTGTCGACGACCATGCGCCGGACATGGCCCGGGAACAGGGTGCCGTAGACCGCGCCGAGGTAGGTGCCGTAGGAGACGCCGAGGAAGTTGAGCTTCTTCTCGCCGAGCGCGGCACGGATGACGTCCAGGTCGCGCGCGGTGTTCGGCGTGGTCATGTGCGGCAGCATCTCGCCGCTGCGCTCGTAGCAGCCCTCGGCGTACTCGCGGGCGAGCTTGCGCTGGGCGAGCTTGTCCGCCTCGGAGTCCGGCACCGGGTCCATCTTGGGCGCCTTCACGAACTCCTGCGGGTCGGCGCAGGAGATGGGCGCCGACTTGCCGACGCCGCGCGGGTCGAAGCCCACGAAGTCGTACGCCTTGGCCGTGTTGGCCCACACCGGCGCCTTGGTGGTGACCCGGCGCGGGAAGCGCAGGCCGGAGCCGCCCGGTCCGCCGGGGTTGTAGATGAGGGCGCCCTGACGCTCCGCCTTGGTGCCGGTGTTGCCGATGCGGTCGACGGCGAGCTTGATCTGCTTGCCGTACGGCTTGGAGTAGTCGAGCGGCACGGTGACATAGCCGCACTGGATCGGCTTCTCCAGGCCCCAGTCGGCCGGGCAGTCCTGCCAGTCGATACCGGCCTTCGCGGCCTTGGCGGCGGCGATCGCGGCACCGCGGGCCTCGCGGTCCTGGCCGTGGCGGGTGGCCGCGCCGGCGGTGGGGGCCGTGACCGCCCCGGCGATCAGGGTCGCCGTGACGAGCACTCCGGCCGTACCGAACGCCGTCGCCCGCCTGGTCGCTCTCTTGTCGCTCAAGTGGAGCCTCCCCGTACGTCGTTGCGAGTGGTACGGGGATCCTCGCGGCTGTGAGCTCCCTGAGAACAGGGGTTGTTGACCTTCTTTGCCAATCCGATAACCGGACTGGGACGTTCGCTCGGCGGATCCTGAACCCGTCCTCAGCCGAGGGACGTCAGCGCCTCGTCCAGGATCCGCCGAAGCTTCAGCGCGTCCGGCGCCACGGCGGTCACCAGGGCAGCGGGCCCCACGAGCGGTACGATCGCGGCACCCTCTCCCAGCACCTGCGCCGCCACCGGCTCGTTCGCGAACTCCGGTCGTACGACCACGACTTGGCCGACAGCGCGATGCCCCGCGAGCACGGCGGGCCCGTCCCAGCCACCCGGTGCTCCGGGCCCGCAGGACAGCTCCTGGTCCAGCACGGTACGCCCCGCGACCCGGACGACCAGACGGCTGCCGAGCCGCCCCGGTTCCTCGCCGGCCCGCCCGAGCACCTGCTCCTCGCGCAGCACGAGCCGGGCCGTCGCACCGAGTTCGACGCGCGTCGTGACGTACAGGTCGCTGCCGTATGCGGAGATCAACTGCTCGGGCAACCAGTGCAGTTCGCCGCCGTCGGCGACGGTGAGCCGGACGTCGTAGCGGGACTCGCCCTTGGCCTGGCCCGGCAGCGCGATGGTGGCGGCGGCCGACCCGACGCGCAGCCGGGCCCCGGCCTCCACCCCGGCCTCCACCGTGAAGTGGTCGCCGCCGAGCGGCCCGCTCATCGCACCGACGATCATGACGTGCGCCTGACTGCCGATCCCCCGGGTCCGCCGCAGCGCCAGCGGCCCCTCGCCCTCCAGGACGGGCAGGGACGTACCGCCGCGGCCGTCGTCCCGCGCGAGCATCCGCGCGGTGGCCCGCACCCCTGTCACGGCCGCGGTCATGCCGTCCACGCGGCGAGCTGCGCCCGCACCCAGGCGGCGACGTCCCGCACACCGGCCTCGGTCCTGAGCGACTGGAAGACGACCGGCAGTTCGGCCCGCTGCGCCTTGGCGTCGGCCGCCATTCGGGCAAGGTCGGAGCCGACGTAGGGGGCGAGGTCGGTCTTGTTGACGACGAGGAGGTCGGCGGTGGTGACGCCCGGGCCGCCCTTGCGCGGAATGTCGTCCCCGCCGGCGACGTCGATCACGAAGATCTGCGCGTCGACGAGCCCCCGGGAGAAGGTGGCGGTGAGGTTGTCGCCGCCGGATTCGACGAGGATCAGGTCCAGTGGGCCGACCTCGTCCTCCAGGTCCTCGACCGCTTCGAGGTTGGCGGAGATGTCGTCCCGGATCGCGGTGTGCGGGCAGGCCCCCGTCTCCACGGCGGTGATCCGCTCGGGCGGCAACACGGCCTCCCGGAGCAGAAACTCGGCGTCCTCGCGCGTGTAGATGTCGTTGGTGACGACGGCGAGGGACAACTCGTCGCGCAACGCCCGGCAGAGCGCGGCGACGGTGGCGGTCTTCCCGGACCCCACGGGCCCGCCGAGCCCGATCCTCAGGGCGCGGTGCGAGCCGTCGGGGCGGTGGGCGTCGGCGCTGACGGCGGCGGGGCCGTCGTGGGAGTGGTCGAGGTGCATGGGGCGGCTCCTTTTGCACGAGGTCGGCTGTATCCAGCCCGTCCGGCGTTTGAGGACGAGGCCCGTTCAGGGCCGACGGGGTCCAGGGGGCGAAGCCCCCTGGCGGGGTCGAAGGGGCAGGGCCCCTGAGGACGGGACGGGTAGGGGCGGCGGGGGCGAACAACCTCCTACGACGCGAAGAGCCGTACGGGCCAGGCGGCATGCACCTCGGCGGAGATCTCCAGCAGCGGAGCGGAAGCCGCGGGCAAGGCATCCACGCCCTCGTCGACAGCCCTCCGTGCCGCCTCCACCGCCTGATCCGCGACGCGGTCCAGCTCCGGCGCCAGCCGCGCCAGCGCCCGGGTCGCGTCGAACGGGTCCAGACTCAGCAACCGCACCGTGGCCGACGCCGGCCCACTGACGCTCTCGTACGCCGCACAGTAGGCGGCGTCCAGAGCCCCCAGTCCCGCCGCACGTGCCGTGAGTCCGAGCACCACCGGCTGGTGCGCCCCCTTGGGGAACTGGCGCGCCAGGGCGTCGAGTTCCTCCGACGGCCAGGTCGCCCGGGCCGCCCGCATCAGCTGGCGGCCCAGCTTCCGCGCGGCGACCCGCAGCGCGGGGGACGGCGTCCGCGCGTCAGCGGCCGCGTCCAGCTCCACCGGCTCCACGCCGAGTACGGCCGCCGCGGCCAGCGACGCGGAGACGCGCCCGGCCGTGTGCAGCCGCCCCCGGCAGAAGTCCTCCAGGCTCGCGGCGCCGGTGACGCGCCCGGCCTTGACGGCCGCCTCGGCACCGCCGGAGTGGGCGTGCCCGCCGGCGGGGAAGCGGCCGTCGGCCAGAACGAGAAGTGCTGCTCGTGACATCGGATCCGCGCCGTCAGAAGAGGAAGTAGCGCTGGGCCATGGGCAGTTCGGCCGCCGGAGTCGCCTCGACCAGCTCCCCGTCGATGTGCACGGCGAAGCTGTCGGGATCGACCTGGACGCGGGGCCGCGCGTCGTTCTCCCGCATGTCGGCCTTGGTGACCCCCCGCGTCGACTCGATGGCCACGAACCTCTTGCCGAGCTGGAGTCGCTCCGGCAGCCCGTCCTCGATGGCGAGCGGCGCCACGAAGTTGAAGGAGTTCGACGCGGGCGCCCGCCCGATCGCACCGAACATCGGACGCGGCAGGATCGGCTGCGGGGTCGGGATGGAGGCGTTGGCGTCGCCCATCTGCGCGTACGCGATCTGCCCGCCCTTGACGACGAGGTGCGGCTTGACCCCGAAGAACGCGGGCTCCCACAGCACGAGGTCGGCGAGCTTACCGGTCTCGACCGAGCCGACCTGGTGGGCGAGGCCCTGCGCGACGGCCGGGTTGATCGTGTACTTGGCGACATAGCGACGTACCCGGTGGTTGTCCGCGCGTCCGTCGCCGGGCAGTGCGCCCCGCCGTCGCTTCATCACATGGGCCGTCTGCCAGGTCCGCATGATGACCTCGCCGACCCGGCCCATGGCCTGCGCGTCGGAGGAGATGATCGAGATGGCGCCCAGGTCGTGGAGGATGTCCTCCGCGCCGATCGTGGAGGGCCGGATCCGGGACTCGGCGAAGGCGAGGTCCTCCGGGACCGCCGGGTTGAGGTGGTGGCACACCATCAGCATGTCGAGGTGTTCCTCGGCGGTGTTGACGGTGAAGGGGCGGGTCGGGTTCGTCGAACTCGGCAGCACGTGCGGCTCGGACACCACGGTCATGATGTCCGGCGCGTGCCCGCCGCCCGCACCCTCGGTGTGGTAGGCGTGGATGCCGCGTCCGGCGATCGCCGCGAGGGTGTCGCCGACGAATCCGGCCTCGTTCAGCGTGTCGGTGTGGATGGCGACCTGGATGCCGGTGCGGTCGGCGACGGTCAGCGAGGCGTCGATGACGGCCGGGGTCGAACCCCAGTCCTCGTGCAGCTTGAGGCCGAGGGCGCCGCCGCGGATCTGGGACAGCATCGCCTCGTGGGAGACGGTGTTGCCCTTGCCCAGGAGGCCGAAGTTGACCGGGTACTCCTCCATGGCCTCCAGCATCCGGGCCAGGTGCCAGGGGCCGGGCGTCACGGTCGTCGCCTTCGAGCCCTCGGCGGGGCCGGTGCCCCCGCCGATCAGCGTCGTGACGCCCGAGGACAGCGCCTCGTCGGCGATCTGCGGGCAGATGAAGTGGACGTGCGCGTCGATGGCTCCGGCGGTCAGGATCCGTCCGTTGCCGGCGATGATCTCGGTCTCGGGGCCGATGACCAGGTCGGGGTGGATGCCGTCCATGGTGTCGGGGTTGCCGGCCTTGCCGATGCCGGTGATCCGGCCGTCGCGGATGCCGACGTCGGCCTTGATGATCCCCCAGTGGTCGATGATCACGACACCGGTGATCACCGTGTCCGGGGTGCCCTCCGCGCGCGTCGCACGCGACTGGCCCATGGACTCGCGGATGACCTTGCCGCCGCCGAAGACGGCCTCGTCTCCGGCGAGCCCGGGACCGCCGGAACGATCCTCCTCGATCTCGACGAGCAGGTCTGTGTCGGCGAGCCGGATGCGGTCGCCGGTGGTGGGGCCGAACAGGTCGGCGTACGCGGCACGCGAGATCTCAGGCATCGAGGGCACCTCCGGTCTCCCCGCGCAGTCCGGGCACCACACGGGCACCGGTGAGCGGGACGAGTTCGACGTCGACGGGGATCCCGGGCTCGAAGCGCACGGCGGTGCCGGCGGCGATGTTGAGCCGCTTGCCGTGCGCCGCGGCGCGGTCGAAGTCCAGACCGGGGTTGGCCTCGGCGAAGTGGTAGTGGGAGCCGACCTGGACGGGCCGGTCGGCGGCGTTGAGGACGGTGAGCGAGGTGACCTCGCGGCCCTCGTTGTAGACGATCGGGTCCTCGGCGAACAGGATCTCTCCGGGAATCACGGCGGCTCCTTCCCGTCAGACGATCGGGTCGTGGACGGTGACGAGCTTGGTGCCGTCCGGGAAGGTCGCCTCGACCTGGACGTCGTGGATCATCTCGGGAATGCCCTCCATGACGTCGTCACGGGTGAGCAGCTTGCGCCCGGAGGACATGAGCTCGGCGACCGTACGGCCGTCACGCGCGCCCTCGAGGATGTGCGACGTGATGAGCGCGACCGCCTCGGGATGGTTGAGCTTCAGCCCGCGGGCCCGGCGCTTCTCGGCCACGTCGGCCGCCACGTGGATCAGCAGCCTCTCTTGCTCGTGCGGGGTCAGTTGCACGTCCCACCTCACAGTCCTCGCTCCGGACCGTGCGGGGTCCGGCTGCCGCAGCCCCGGGGCAAAGTCCCTGGTGGCATGGATCGGCAGGCTAGTTGGGCGGGGTTTCAAGCAAGTTAACCGAGCTGTGATCGTTCAGGCCTCTTTCGGGGGTGACCACATGCTGATCAACGCGCGTAGTCTCCCCCTGTGGGCGTCCGCCTGGCCCGCGGCCCGCACCGCATCCCGCGACCTGCCGCTCGGAGTCGCCGGGCCGATCGCCACGACGGCCCGGGTCGAGAAGCGACGCACGCAGCGGGAAGGCACGTTCGAGATCCACCGCTACGCCGACGAGGCCGTCGCCCGAACCGCCATCGAGCACCGAACCGTATACGGCGCGGTCGTGGCCACCGACCGGGGGACCGAACTGCTGACCGCCTGCGCGGCGAGCCCGTTCGTGGCCCAGACGCTCCAGCAGACGATGATCAGGCAGGCCGCCGCCTCGGGGGCGCGGATCGAGACGTCGACGTGGTGGCCGTCCCGGGGGCGGATCCGCGGGGCTCGGCACTGAACGCGAGCGTGCTGTCGCTCGCCCTGGCGGGGATCGCGGCGGGGTCGACGGTCGGCTCCTGGGGCTGCGCGGCTTGCGGGCCGCCGGCGCACTGGTCGGAGCCACGGTCCCGATCGGCGTGGGGGCCGCCGCCGTCTCGCACAACTGGCTCGACGTAATCACCGGCAGCTGGGCGGAGCGGGCTCCTTCGCCCAGGCGACACTGGCTGTCAGCGCGGCGGTGGCCGCTCTGGCCGCCCTCGTGGGCCCTGCCGGTATCGGAATCGCCGCGAGCGTCGTGATGCTGTTCGGCAACCCGTCCCCGGGGCGGCCACCGTGCCGCGGATGCTGCCCGAGCCGGTGTGCACGATCGGCCGGTGGCTGCCGCCGGGCGACGGAGCCGGTGGGCATGATCGGCGGGTGGGCCGCCGCCGGGCCACGGAGCCGGTCGGCACGATCGGCCGGTGGGCCGCCGCCGGGCGCGAGGACGGCCCCGCTGCGCTCGGTGTGGGTCTTCGCCGGGGCGGCAGTGACCGGCCCCGCCCTCACGCTGACCCGGTGGGCGGCGCTGGGCTTGGGCGCCGTGCTTCTCGGCGGTGCGCTCAGGGCGCGTGCGCTACGGGCCGAGCCCGCACCCGCGCGGGAGCCGGTGACCGCCGGCCGCGCCGGCCCGACCTGTACCCCCGCCGAGACGGACGAGGGCGCACGGTCTTGTCGTACGCCCCCCAGCACCCCTCAGGAGGCGCCGGACCCCCGGTGGTGTGCCGCGATGCCGAAGCGCTGTTGTTCGCGGGAAGCGGACGCCACCTCGCGGACCGAGGAGACCGCGCTGACCACCTGCTCCTCAGAGGGCTCCTGGAGTTCCTCCAGCCGTTCGAGGTCGGCGGCGGAGACCAGGGCGACGAGGGGTTTGCCGTGTCGTGTCACGACCACCCGCTCACCGCCGTACACCACCCGGTTGATCAGGTCGGCGAGTTCAGCCCTGGCTTGCGTCACCGGAATCTCATAGGCCATACCCCCATCATAACGTCACGTACATCCTGTACATTTTTCACAGACGCCGAAGGAGGGGCTCCCATGACCCGACCGTCCGCCCGTCACGCCCTGCCCGAGTTCACCGAACGCACCGCTTCCGGTACGAGGACGATGGATCCGTACTCGAAGCTGCTGGAGGAACGGATCGTCTTCCTCGGGACACCGATCGACGACATCTCGGCGAACGACGTGATGGCTCAGTTCATGCACCTGGAGTACCAGGACCCGGACCGCGACATCGTGCTGTACATCAACTCCCCCGGCGGCTCGTTCAGTTCGATGTCGGCGATCTACGACACGATGCAGTACGTCAGTTGTGACGTGGAGACGACGTGCCTGGGGCAGGCCGGTTCGTCGGCCGCCGTACTGCTGGCCGCGGGGACGCCCGGCAAGCGGAGCCTGCTGCCGGGCGCGCGCGTGGTGATCCACCAGCCCGCACTGTCCGAGCCGATGCAGGGACAGGCGAGCGACCTGGCCATCCACGCCGCCGAGTTGACGCGGGTGCGGTCCCGCCTGGAGGAGATGCTCGTACGGCACACCGGGCGCAGTCCGGAGCAGGTGAACGCCGACATCGAGCGGGACAAGATCTTCACCGCGCAGGAGGCACTGGAGTACGGGCTGGCGGACCGGATCATCCCGAGCCGCAAGACCTCGCCCCCAGCCCCCGGCCAGGGGTGAGCCACCGATGCTGCCCGATCTTCCGCCACTGCCCGCCCTGACGCGCGCCGAGGGCGAACTGATCGACCGTTATCTCGACGTGGTCGACCTGCTCGGCCGGATCAACCCGGCCCGCCCCGGCGACACGTACAGCGGGCTGCGGGCCGCGCAGGCGCTGGTCACCAAGGCGGTCGAGCTGCGCGACGCGCTGGCGCTGATGCACCGTCGGGGCGAGAGCGAAGTGCACGCCGACACGCTGGCGCGTGCGCTGCGCGTGCTGGACGGGGAGCGCCGTACGAATCGCGTCGCACTGCCGCCGCTCACCGACAGTTGACGCACCCACAGCCGTTCCGGACGCGCCGCCCTCCTGAGGAGCGTCCGGGCTCGTGTCGGAATGGACCAAACGGCGTACCACCATTTGGTGTAGTTGCGCGTCCATTTACAGGCCCCCTGAGGTTGCGCAACGCGCGTGACCCAAGGGCGGAATGAGTTGTTCCGGTGCTGGTCCGAGCGTCCTCGGGTCCCTCGACACTCCTTCGAACACAGGGGTGTCCACCCGAACGGGTGAGTGGTGAGTAACAACACAAACCATCGGTTCCGTTGGGATTTTCGGACATCAGTGAGCCAAGATCCCTGTCTGACGACAAGCCCCCGCCACAGCGGCGGGGCGATCCGGGCGGACGCCGAGTCCTGCCGCTGCCCGGATGACCGGTCGACAGGAGTGGATCGGCAGGAGTGGAGGACCCAAGCACGACGGGTCGCCGGAACGGTCACGCCATGACCGGGCCGAGCTTCCCTTGGGGTGAAGCCGCAGCAGCGGCCGGGCAACTTCGCCAGCCCGAATCCGACAGGTCATCCTTCACAGGCGGCTGACGAAGGGTTGCGCATGACTGCGCTCAATCGTGTCCCGTCGCTCATGGTCCGGGCCGGCACGGCCTCGGCCCTCACCATCGCCGCGGTGAGCGGCTCCGTCGTGGTTCCGGGTGTCGCCTCCGACGCCGCGGCCGCCACGCCGGCGACGAAGGCACTTCAGATCGCCGCGTCCAAGAAGGGCTCCCCGTACAAGTACGGCGCCACCGGACCACGCCGTTTCGACTGCTCCGGGCTCACGCTGTACTCGTTCAAAAAGGCGGGCAAGAAGCTCCCCCGGACGGCGGCCCAGCAGTACAACAAGACGCACCACATCTCCTCGAAGAGCCGCAAGGCCGGGGACCTGGTGTTCTTCCACTCGGGTTCGAGCGTCTACCACGTCGGCATCTACGCCGGGAAGGGGAAGATCTGGCACGCCCCGAAGACCGGGGACGTGGTGCGACTGCAGAAGATCTGGACGAAGAGCGTCTGGTACGGCCGGGTCAAGTAGACCCACCCGCTAGGGGGCGGCGGCGACCTGACCCGCCGCCGCCCCCTTCCGGGGCTCCCCGGGGCGCGTGACACGGGCTGAGATGGTTACTCGTTCATCCATGGCCGACCACAGTCCCTGCACCGCACGCAACGAGACCCCGCTGGAGCGCGCCGACCGCAATTTCGGCGAACTGCTCCAGGAACTGCGCGTGACTCAGACCGGAGTGCAGATCCTCTTCGCCTTCCTGCTGACCCTGGCCTTCACGCCGCGCTTCCCGTCCCTCGACACGGTCCAGCGCACCACGTACGTCGTCACGCTTCTGCTGGCGGTCCTCGCGGCGGCGCTGTTCACCGCACCCGCCGCCCTGCACCGCTCGCTCTTCCAGAAGGGCGCCAAGGCCCGCATCGTCCAGGTCTCCTCACGGCTGGCCACCCTCGGCATGGGGGTGCTGGTGCTCGCGTTCACCGGGTCGGTGCTGCTCGTGGTGGACGTGACGACCGGACGGACCGGCGGGCTGGCCGCGGGCGGGGCGACCCTGCTCGTGTGCCTGGGACTGTGGTGGCTGCTCCCACGGCTGGTGCAGCGGGCCGTACGGACCGACGCGCACCGGTCAGCCGTCAGGCCGCCCACAGTGGTGCGGGGAGGAGCACCGCACTGGGAGCTGTCGGCGCGCCGCAGGTGACCCGCTCGACGGGCCCGGAGCATTCGTGGACCACGGCCTGCCTACGGCTCCTGCTGCCCCGCCGCCGGAACCGGCTCGGCCGGTACGGTCCACGGCACTTCGATGGAGACGGTCTTACCCCCCTCGCGGGTCGGCCGGACTCTGAGCTTGCCGCCGCACTCGGCGGTCAGCCAGCGGATGATCACCATGCCGCGGCCGTTGTCCTGCTGGACGGCGGCGGGCAGGCGTTTCGGAAAGCGCGGGTGGCTGTCGGTTACGCCGATGCGCAGGTGTTCGTCACGGTCGAGCGCGATGTCCACCGTGAAGGTGGGTGACTGCCCGAAGGTGTGCTGTACGGCGTTGGTGGCGAGTTCGGAGACGATGAGGCGGATGGTTTCGGCCACTTCCGTGCCCTCCGGCAGACCCCACTCCGCCAGGGTTGCGAGCACGTAGGAGCGGGCGGCGGAGACCGAGGCTGGATCGCTCGGCAGAGTGACGGATGATTCCAGGTGGTCTGCCATGACGACGTCGTCCCTTTCCCACGGGACCGCAGTCCGACACGAAGGCGGAGGTTCGAGTACGGTCCCGGACTGGTGCTTCGTCGCCAGAGTGCCATTACCGGGGCGGTCACGGGTGGCGATCCACCAAGATATGCATATATCTGTCGCTCGAAGCGGTGAACTCTGCGACGACAGACCGTATTTGGGTGCCTCGGTTGGAGTAAGGAGTAGCCCATGCAGCACGGTCCCGCGGTGCGCCGCCGAAAGCTGGGCGCCGAACTGCGTGCGCTGCGCACCGGTGCGGGGCTCACCAGCGGTGAGGCGGCCCGGCTGGTGGGCTGGCACCAGTCGAAGGTGAGCCGGATCGAGACCGGCGCGAGCGGGGTGAAACCGGCCGATGTGCGGTTACTCCTCGACGCCTACGGGGTGCACGACTCGCAACCGCGAGAGTTGCTGCTGGCGTTGGCGGGCTCCGACGAGAGCGGCGGCCGGCACCACTGGTGGCACGCGTACCGAGGCGTACTGCCGCCGACCTACCGGGACTTCATCAGCCTGGAGTCGCAGGCCGGCGCGATGCGCACGCTGGAGACCACGGTGGTGCCCGGGCTGTTGCAGACAGCGGAGTACGCGCGCGCGGTGACGAAGGCCGCGGTGGACGGGCTGGACGACGAGAAGTTGGACGCCCTGGTCGAGGTGCGCCTGGCCCGGCAGGACGTGCTGCGTTCGCATCCGCCCCTGGAGTTGAGCGCCGTCCTGGACGAGGCGGTGCTGCGGCGGGAGGTCGGCGGCCCCGGCATCATGGCGCGGCAGCTGGCGCGGCTGGTCGAGGCCGCGCGCCTGCCCCAAGTGCGGTTGCAGGTACTGCCGTTCGCGGCCGGAGCGCACATCGGCGTCACCGGGCCTTTCGTTATCTTCTCATTTTCGCGCACATCTGATCTGGATGTGGTTGTTCTCGACCACTTGACGAGTAGCCTCTACCTCGAACGGAAAGAAGACCTCCAGGCCTACACGGAGGCCTTCAACGCCCTTCAGTTCCACGCCCTTTCGCCCAAGGACTCGTTGGACTACATCGCCGCGACAGGTGACGGCGCGTAAGGAGGCACCATGTCCGTACTGCCTCGGCACGTAACTTCTCCCACCGATCTGCACGGCCTGCGGTGGCTGCGCAGCAGTTACAGCACGGGAGCGAACAACTGCGTCGAGACCGCCCGGCTCGTGGCCGGGCGCTCGGCCGGACTGCTCGCCGTGCGCGACTCGAAGAACCCGGCCGGACCCGCGCTGCTCTTCTCCCCCGAGAGCTGGGCGGGTTTCACGGCCGAGGTGCACCACATCTGACCGTTTCCGCCCGGGCGCGACGCACGGCCGTGCCACGCCGACTCACGGTCGCGTCTCGCCGATCACCCGTACAGCGCGTTCGATCTGCCCGTCGGAGAGGTCCGCACGGGCGGTCAGCCGCAGCCGGGAGATGCCGTCAGGCACGGAAGGAGGACGAAAGCAGCCCACGGCCAGCCCTCGCTCACGACAGTCGGCCGCCCAGCGCACGGCCCCCTCCGGGGACGGTGCGCGCACGGAGACGACCGCGGCGTCCGGACGTACCGCCTCCAGACCCGCGGCGCTCAGGCGTGCGTGCAGGTCGGCGGCGACCGCGCGGGCCCGCGCCGCCCGCTGAGGCTCGCGGCGCAGCAGACGCAGGGCCGCCAGGGCCGCGCCCACCGCCGCGGGGGCGAGGCCGGTGTCGAAGATGAAGGTCCGGGCCGCGTTGACCAGGTGGTCGATCACCCGGGCGGGGCCGAGGACGGCACCGCCCTGGCTGCCGAGCGACTTGGACAGCGTGACCGTCACGACGACGTCGTCGGCGCCCGCGAGCCCCGCCGCGTGCGGGGCGCCGCGGCCGCCTTCACCGAGGACGCCGAGGCCGTGGGCGTCGTCGACCACCAGTCCCGCGCCGCGCTCCCGGCACGCCTCGGCGAGCCCGGCCAGCGGGGCCGCGTCGCCGTCGACGGAGAAGACCGTGTCGGACACGACGACGGCGGGGCCCTCGTGCGTCCTCAGCGCCTTGCGTACGGCGTCCGGGTCGGCGTGCGCGACGACCTGGGTGGTGCCGCGGGCCAGGCGGCAGCCGTCGATCAGTGAGGCGTGGTTGCCGGCGTCGGAGACGATCAGCGAGCCGTGCGGGGCCAGCGCGGTGACCGCGGCGAGGTTGGCCGCGTACCCGGAGGAGAACACCAGGGCCGCCTCGAAGCCGCAGAAGTCGGCCAGTTCCTGTTCCAGCTCGTGGTGGAGTTCCGTGGTGCCGGTGACGAGCCGGGATCCGGTCGAGCCGCCGCCCCAGGTCCGCGCGGCCCGCGCGGCGCCCTCGGTGACCTCCCGGTGCCGCGCCAGGCCCAGGTAGTCGTTGCTCGCCAGGTCCAGGAGCGGTGAGTCGGAGGGGCGGGGGCGCAGCGTCCGTACGAGTCCGGCGCGGCGGCGCAGCTCCGCCTGCTCGTCGATCCAGGCGAACGCCATCGGCCCTCCAGGGAATGTGTAGGCACTGCCAGCGATTTGTAGGCAGTGCACAGACACTAGCGGGGCGACCAGGCACCCATGATGTGGCAATACCCACACGTCGAAGCGCCTCTGTTGTCCGAACTCTCCTTGGCCCGGGGCGCCTCCGTAAGACAGGATCGGCTCTCATGGACCTGCTGAACACGCTGGTGGACAAGGGGCTTCGGCGCGAGCTGCCGACCCGCGAGGAGGCGCTGGCCGTCCTCGCCACTTCCGACGACGACCTGCTCGATGTGGTGGCCGCGGCCGGCAAGGTACGCCGGCACTGGTTCGGCCGACGGGTGAAACTCAACTACCTCGTCAACCTCAAGTCGGGCCTGTGCCCGGAGGACTGTTCCTACTGCTCCCAGCGGCTCGGCTCCACCGCCGGCATCCTCAAGTACACCTGGCTCAAGCCCGACGACGCCTCGAAGGCCGCGGCGGCCGGGTTGGCCGGAGGCGCCAAGCGGGTGTGCCTGGTGGCCAGCGGACGCGGTCCCACCGACCGGGACGTGGACCGGGTCTCCGACACCATCAAGACGATCAAGGACCAGAACGAGGGCGTCGAGGTGTGCGCCTGCCTCGGTCTGCTCTCCGACGGACAGGCCGAGCGGCTGCGCGAAGCGGGCGCGGACGCCTACAACCACAACCTGAACACGTCCGAGGAGACGTACGGGGACATCACGACCACGCACACGTACGCCGACCGGGTGGACACCGTGCAGAAGGCCCACGCGGCCGGGCTGTCCGCCTGCTCCGGGCTGATCGCCGGCATGGGCGAGCGCGACGAGGACCTGATCGACGTGGTCTTCTCACTGCGTGAGCTGGACGCGGACTCGGTGCCGGTCAACTTCCTGATCCCGTTCGAGGGCACGCCGCTGGCCAAGGAGTGGAACCTCACCCCGCAGCGCTGCCTCAGGATCCTGGCGATGGTCCGGTTCGTCTGCCCGGACGTCGAGGTGCGTATCGCGGGCGGCCGTGAGGTCCATCTGCGGACCATGCAGCCGCTCGCCCTGCACCTGGCCAACTCGATCTTCCTGGGCGACTACCTCACCAGTGAGGGCCAGGCCGGCAAGGCCGACCTGGACATGATCGCGGACGCCGGGTTCGAGGTGGAGGGCACCGACCAGGTGACGCTGCCGGAGCACCGCAGGGGCGGTTGCGGCTCCGAGGAGGCCACCGGGTGCGGGTCCCAGGAGGGTGGCGGTGCGTGCGGTTCCGCTCCGGCCGCCGCGCCGGCGGGCGAGGCCCGTACGGACCTGGTCGCCGTACGCCGCCGAGGCGCCGGAACGGACCTCGCGCCCAATGCCTGACCTGACCGTCCCCCAACTGCTGGAGCTGGACCGGCGGCACGTCTGGCATCCGTACGGTCCGATGCCCGGCCGGCAGGAACCGCTCGTCGTGGAGTCGGCGAGCGGGGTACGCCTGACGATGGCGGACGGCTCGGGCGAGCTCGTCGACGGCATGTCGTCCTGGTGGTCGGCGATCCACGGCTACAACCACCCGGTGCTCAACGAGGCCGCGCGCGAGCAGCTCGGGCGGATGAGTCACGTGATGTTCGGCGGGCTCACCCACGAGCCCGCCGTACGGCTCGCGAAGCTCCTTGTCGACATGTCGCCCGCCGGTCTGGAACATGTCTTCCTCGCCGATTCCGGGTCGGTGTCGGTCGAGGTCGCGGTCAAGATGTGCCTGCAGTACTGGCGCTCGCTGGGACGGCCTTCCAAGCAACGCCTGCTGACCTGGCGCGGCGGCTACCACGGCGACACCTGGCAGCCGATGTCGGTGTGCGACCCCGAGGGCGGGATGCACGGGCTGTGGTCCGGGCTGCTCCAGCGCCAGGTGTTCGCGGACCCGCCGCCCGTGGAGTTCGAGGAGTCGTACGCCGACCAGCTGCGCGCCCTGATCGAGCGGCACGCCGACGAGCTGGCCGCGGTGATCGTCGAGCCGGTGGTCCAGGGCGCGGGCGGAATGCGGTTCCACTCCCCCGCGTATCTGCGGGTGCTGCGCGAGGCGTGCGACGCGCACGGCGTACTGCTGGTGTTCGACGAGATCGCGACGGGGTTCGGCCGCACGGGCGCGCTGTTCGCGGCCGGGCACGCGGCGGTGACACCGGACGTGATGTGCGTGGGCAAGGCGCTGACCGGCGGTTATCTGACGATGGCGGCGACGCTGTGCACCTCGGAGGTGGCCGACGGCATCTCGAGGGGCGAGGTCCCGGTGCTCGCCCACGGCCCCACCTTCATGGGCAACCCGCTCGCGGCCTCGGTCGCCTGTGCCTCGATCGAGCTGCTGCTGGGCCAGGACTGGCTCGCGGAGGTCAAGCGGATCGAGGCGGGGCTGCGGGAGGGACTGGCGCCTGCTCTCGAGACGCCGGGCGTGAAGGACGTCCGCGTCCTCGGCGCCATCGGGGTCGTGCAGCTCGACCACGCCGTGGACATGAAGGCGGCCACGGAAGCCGCCGTGCGCGAGGGAGTGTGGCTGCGGCCGTTCCGCGACCTCGTCTACACGATGCCGCCGTACGTCACCGGCGACGGGGACGTGGCACGGATCGCGCGCGCGGTGTGCGCGGCGGCGCGCGAAGGATGAGCGGGAGTGTGACATGCCGGTACTGGTGATCACGGGCACGGGCACGGAGGTCGGCAAGACGGTGGCGACCGCCGCCGTCGCCGCGGCGGCGCTGGCGGCCGGACGGACGGTGGCCGTGCTCAAGGCCGCGCAGACGGGCCTGGGGCCGGACGAGCCCGGGGACGCCGCCGAGGTGGCGCGGCTCGCGGGTGCCGTGAGGGCCGACGAAGTCGCCCGGTATCCCGAGCCGTTGGCGCCGGCCACGGCGGCGCGGCGGGCCGGGCGGGCGCCGGTGCGTCCGCACGAGGTCGCCGAGGCCGCCGCCAAGCTGGCCGCCGAGCACGAGCTGGTGCTGGTCGAGGGCGCGGGCGGACTGCTCGTCCGGTTCGACGCGACGGGCGGGACGCTGGCGGACGCGGCCGGGCTGCTGGCCGCGCCGGTGCTGCTGGTGGCGTCGGCGGGTCTGGGCACGCTCAACACCACGGAGTTGACGGCCCGTGAACTGCGCAACCGCGGGCTCGACCTGGCGGGCGTCGTGATCGGCAGCTGGCCCGACGCACCGGATCTCGCCTCGCGTTGCAACCTGGCGGACCTGCCGGACGTGTCCGGCGCACCGCTGCTGGGGGCCGTGCCCGCCGGGGCCGGGTCCCTGGCTCCCGCCGCCTTCCGCACCGCCGCGCCGACCTGGCTGGCGCCGCGGCTGGACGGGACGTGGGACGCGCAGGCGTTCCGCGAACGGGAGGCTCCCTAGTCGCCGACTTCGCCGAGGAGCCTCACCAGTTCGATGCGGGAGCGGATGTCCAGTCGGGTGAAGACTCCCCGTAGATGGTGGTCGATCGTGCGCGGGCTGAGCGCGAGGCGGTCGGCGATCTCGCGGTTGGTGGCGCCCTCGGCGGCCATCCTGGCGACCAGGAGCTGCTGGGCGGTCAGGCGGGTGGTGAGGCCGTCGGGCGCGGTGGATGCGGGTGGACTCGGCGCGCCCAGGGCGCGGAGTTCGGTGCGGGCCTGGGCCGCGCAGTGCGGCGCGCCGAAGGAGTCGAACGCCTCCAGGGCGCTGTGGAGGCGGTCGCGTGCCTCGGTACGGCGGCGCAGGCGGCGCAGCGCGCTGCCGAACAACAGTTCCGTGCGGGCGCGTTCGAAGTCCCGGGTGCCGTGGGAGTGCAGTTCCAGCGCCTCGCGATAGTGCTCCACGGCCTCCTCGCCCGGCACCAGCAGGGCACGGCAGCGGGCACTGAGGGCCAGGTCGTCGGGGCTGAGCACGGCGCTCGCCCAACGGTGGTAGTCGGCGTGGGCGGCCCGGGCCACCCGGGTGTCGCCGGTGCGTACGGCGGCCTCCACGTAGTGCGGGGTGGCCAGGTGCCGGATGGCGCGGTGGCCGTGGCCGGGCCCGAATCCGGCGAGGGCGCGCAGCCGGGCCGCCGCCGCGGCGAAGCGACCACTGCTGAGGTCGAGGTAGGCGAGCGCCCACTGGGCGAGGGCGGCGGGCAGGCCGAGGCCGCGGGCGAGGGCGTACGACCGTGCGGTGGCGGCGCGTTCGCGGCAGACGTCCGCGTCGCCGGTGATCGCCGCGAACATGGCGAGCGCGGCCTGCAGATGGCACGCGCCGTTGTCCTGGCCGGTGGCGTACGCCTGCCCCAGCGCTTCCGCTGCGGCGGCTTCCCCGGCGCGGGGGCGCCCTGTCCAGAAGTCGGCGTACGCCCGGAACTCCATCGCCTGCACGACGGTGGCCGTCGCGCCCCGCGCCCGGGCCGAGGCGGCCGCGCGGAGGGTGGCGGTGGCGGCCCCGGTGTGGTCACCGAGCAGCAGCGCGGCGATACCGGCGTGCATCAGCAGGGTGGGGTCCCCGCCGGGACCGCACCGCCCGGCCGCCGCCATCAGCAGGTCCCGCGCATCCTCGTACCGCCCGTCGAAGGCGGCGGCGAGTGCTCCGAGCGTGCCGGGGGCCACGATCCCCAACCGGTCGGCGGCACGGGCCGCCTCCCGGCAGCGGCGCAGGTCGCCGGTGTAGATGGCGGCTTCGGTGGCGCGGGCGAGGAGACGGGCGGCCGGACCAGGGGCGAAGGGGTAAGCGGTGACGAGGTCGGGGGCGCCGTCCGCCGCGTCGGCTCCATCCGGGACGGGCGGGGCCGCGGTGCCCACGCCGGCTCCGTGGGGGACGCGCGGGGCTGCGGTGCCCGCGCCGGCTCGTCCCGGAACAGGCGGAGCTTCCGAGCCCACACCCGCCCCGCCCGAGACACGCGGAACCACAGAGCCCGCACGCACTCCGTCCGGGACGGGCAGAGCTGCGGCGCCCGCGCCGGCTCCGTGAGGGGCGGGCGGGGTTGCGGATCCCGCACCCGCTCCGTCCGGGACGCGCGGATCTGCGGAGCCCACACCCGCCCCGCCCGAGACACGCGGAACCACAGAGCCGGCACGCACTCCGTCCGGGACGGGCAGAGCTGCGGCGCCCGCACCCGCTCCATCCGGGACAGGCGGACCTACGGCCCCCGCACCGACTCCCCCCGCAACACGCGGAGTTGCAAACCCCGCAGCCGGCACCGGGGGCACGGCAGCGTGAGCCGCGGTGTCCGGGGCGTGAGCCCCGGTGGACGGGTGGTCGGTGGGGACCCGTGTGGCCCGCGCCCCGTGCTCCTGCCCGCCATGTGCCGCCGATGCGGACGGCGTGCGGCTCGACTCGCCCCGCGCGTCCGCACCTTCGGCCCCGCCGGACGGGACCTCCGGGTGTTCGCCCCCGCCCTCACCTGCCTCGGACCCCCGCAGCACCGCCGCCCCCAGCAACGCGTCGAAGGCCTCGGACGCGTTGCCCGCCCGCAGGGCGAGGACGCCGGTCAGGGCCTCCTCGGGGCCGGCGGCGGCAAGGCGGCGGGCGCGGTCGCCGTCGCCGGACTGCCAGGCGCAGGCGGCCGCGAGGGCGAGCAGACGGGACTGGTCGCGGGCATCAGGGCTGAGTGCGGCCGCGCGTTCGGCGAGGGCCCGGGCCGTGGTGAGGAGGCCCGCGTCGTGCGCCTGGCGCGCCGCGGCCCCGAGTTCCGCCGCGAGCCGGGCACTGGGGCCGAGTGCGCCCGCGCCCCGGTGCCAGGACCGGCCGGGCGTCTCGCCGTCGCCGCACAGCACACGGGCCAACAGCCGGTGGGCTTCACGCCGGTCCGCCGGGGAGCCGGTCTCGTACGCGGCGATCATCGTCCACGCGTCGCGGAAGACGACCCCGCCCGCCGTCGCCTGCGCGACCCCGGCCGCCTCTGCTGCCTCCAGCGGCCGGGTGTCGAGGCGGGCGGCCGTGACGGCGCGCAGGAAGGCATGGGTCGGGAGCGGGTACTGGTCCGCCGCCGCGAGGAGCAGGAGCAGGCGGGTGTCGTCGGGCAGCGACTGGATCCGAGCGCGGTGTGCGCGCAGCAGCGTGGGGGCCAGTTCGGCCGGTTCCGTCGGCAGCGGGTCCAAGCCGGCCGACTGCCGTTCGGTGAGCCGCGGCATGAGTTCGGCGGCGGCGCGCGGATCGCCGTACACGGCACGCAGCACCCGTACGCGGACACCTTCGGGGAGCGCGGGAGCGGACCGCTTGCACGTGTCCGTGAGTCGCGGTGGCGAAGTGCGGTCGAGCGGCGGGGGGTTTACCGGTGTCACCACACCCTTGACGTTACTGGCGAGTTAATTCACACGTAAAGACCGGCGATCTCGCCGATGCGGCGCGCGAGGACCCCACCGGACACTCCTGGCACCCCCACCCGCTCCAGGAGGCATCATGCGCCGTAAGCCTCGCATCGCCATGGTTCTGTCCGCCGTGACCGCATCGCTCCTCGCGTCCCTCACGCTCGCCGCGACTCCCGCCGAGGGAGCGACCCACAACCCGATCGTCTTCGTGCACGGCTTGAGCAGTTCGGCGAGCAGTTGGGACGACTGGATCGCCGACTTCAAGGCCGACGGCTACACGTCCGCGGAACTCACCACCTGGTCGTACGACTGGACCAAGTCCAACGCCTCCACCGCTCAGCAGCTCGCGACCCAGGTCAAGAACGTGCTCGCGAGGACGGGTGCCACGAAGGTCGACCTGGTCGTGCACTCCATGGGCGCGCTCAGCTCCCGCTACTACCTCAAGAACCTCGGTGGGACGGCGTACGTCGACGACTTCGTCTCGGCCGCCGGTGTGAACCACGGCACGAGCGTCGCCGGGTGGTGCTCGTGGCTCTACACGTCGTGCACCGAGCTGAAGACCGGCAGTTCCTTCCTCGCCGCCCTCAACTCCGGCGACGAGACGCCGGGCAGCGTCTCCTACGCCAGTTACTGGTCGAACTGCGACGACGCGCTCACCCCGGACACCAGCGCGATCCTCAGCGGCGCGACGAACGTCGAGGTCGGCTGCGTCTCGCACAACGAGATGAACAACGACTACGGCGTCTACCAGCAGGTGCGGAACTTCGTCCAGTGAGACGGACGGAGTGAACTCGCGGGGGTGCGGCGGGCCCGTACGGGGGACAATCCTGGTGAGGCCCGCCTGCCAGGGAGGTTGCCATGCCGCTGCGATCCGCGCGATCCGGCAGGGTGTCCCGTGATCCCGTCCACCACCCGCTGTTCGCCCGGTGTTACGCCCGGGTCAGTGTGAGCGCCGAGACCAGGATGGGCATGGCCGGGGTGCGCGAGCGGCTGCTGGCCGGGCTGTCCGGGCGGGTCATCGAGATCGGCGCGGGCAACGGCCTGAACTTCGCGCACTACCCGGGCACCGTCTCCGAGGTCGTGGCCATGGAACCGGAGCGCGTGCTGCGGAAGTTGGCCGTGGAGTCCGCCCTGCGCTCCGAGGTGCCCGTCGACGTGGTGCCGGGCGCGGCGGAGGCGCTGCCGGTCAAGAGCGAGGCCTTCGACGCGGCGGTGGTCTCGCTGGTGCTGTGCAGTGTGCGGGACGTGCCGCGGGCCCTCGGTGAGATACGGCGGGTGCTGCGGCCCGGCGGCGAGGTGCGGTTCTTCGAGCACGGCAGGGGCGGCGGCCGGGCGATGACCCTCACCCAGCGCGCGCTGGACCGCACACTGTGGCCGCCACTGAGCGGCGGCTGCCACGTCGCCCGGGACCCGGTCGGCGCACTGCGCGACGCCGGGTTCGAACTCGGCCCCTACCGGCGGATGTCGATGCCCGAGAAGGGCCCGCGGCTGCCCACCTCGTACTGCGTCCTCGGCACCGCGTGGCGCCCCGCGCTCGAGGAGCCGTGATCACAGGGTCCACCGGCGCAGTTCCTGGGCGATGTCGTACACGGACGCCTCGCCGCTCTTGACCAGCCGGGCCAGTTCCCTCACCTGCTCGGGCGAGGTGACGACCTTGAGGCCGCCGGCGACGAGATAGGCGTACGCGACGGCGCAGGCGAAGAGGGCGTTGGAGCGCTCCAGGGCCGGGACGTGGATGAGCAGCTGGAGCAGTGCGGCGGCACGCGCGTGCGGGCTGTCGTAGACGGGGATGTCGAAGATCTCCGCCTCGTGGCGGGCGACGGCGGCGACGAGTGCGCCCCAGTCGGTGATCTGAGGATCGCCCGGGATCTTGTGTTCGACGACCATGAGGAGCCAGGCGAGGTCGATCCGGAGGTCGCTCAAGGGATCAGCGGCGACCTTCGTCAGAGCCCTCGTGTTCGTCTCCCGCTGTCGCCTTCACCCGAGCGGGGGTACCCCCGTCGAACTCCTCGGCGAACACGGACTCGTACTGCTTCATGAAGTCGGCGGCGGCTTCCACGAAGGTGTGGCCGACCTCGCCGGTGTCCTGTCTGACCAGTTCCTCGATGTAGCGGTTGACGCTCACGCCGCGGGCATGGGCGCGTTCGCGGGCGGCGCGGGCGGTGCCCTCGTCGACTCGCACGTTCAGCTGGGTCTTGGCCATGCTTCGAAGCTAGCGCCGTGGTGCTAGCACCCGCAAGAGTGCCCACGCCGCGCCCGAGTGCGGAAGGTGCCCCTTACACCGGTATCAGGGACCCGACCTGGGGCGGAGGGCGACTCGGCCCCACGAGGGATACCGGGTGTGGGCCGGATCACACTACCCTCGGCCGGGACGACCAGTGCGCGACCGCCAGGAGCGACCAGGAGGAGGAGACAGCCTTGTCCACACCCGCTGCTCAGCACGTGCCGGGACAGGCCCCGGCCGACGGGATCGCCGCCCGCGCCCGCGGCCTGACCAAGGCGTACGGCTCGGGCGAGACGACCGTGCTGGCCCTGGACTCGGTGGACGTGGACATCGCGCGCGGCCGGTTCACCGCGGTCATGGGCCCGTCCGGCTCCGGGAAGTCCACGATGATGCACTGCCTGGCCGGGCTCGACACCGTCTCGGCCGGACAGGTATGGCTCGGCGACACCGAGATCACGGGCTTGAAGGACCGCGAGCTGACCCGCCTGCGCCGGGACCGGATCGGGTTCATGTTCCAGTCGTTCAACCTCATTCCGACACTGAACGCGGCCGAGAACATCACCCTGCCCATGGACATCGCGGGCAAGAAGCCCGACGAGAAGTGGCTGGACCAGGTCATCGACACGCTCGGGCTGCGGGACCGGCTCAAACACCGGCCGTCCCAGCTCTCGGGCGGCCAGCAGCAGCGCGTCGCGTGCGCGCGGGCGCTCGCCTCCCGGCCCGAGCTGATCTTCGCGGACGAGCCGACCGGCAACCTCGACTCGCGGGCGGGCCTCGAAGTCCTCGGGTTCCTGCGGGAGGCCGTCGACCAGCTCGGGCAGACCGTCGTGATGGTGACCCACGATCCGGGCGCGGCCGCCCACTCCGACCTGGTGCTCTTCCTCGGGGACGGGCGGATCGTGGACGAGATGGAGCGGCCGACGGCGGAGGGGGTCCTGGAGCGCATGAAACGCTTCGACGTGAGCCGGGCCCCGTTCAGCGCCGAGGACGGGGGCACCTCGTCCGACGTCACCCTCGACAAGGACTGATCCCGTGCTGAAGGCGACGCTCCGCAGCTTCCTCGCCCACAAGGGGCGGCTGCTCCTCTCCGCTCTGGCGGTCGTCCTGTCCGTGGCGTTCGTCGCGGGCAGCCTGATCTTCTCCGACACGCTCAGCCGGACCTTCGACCGGCTGTTCGCCTCGACCGCGCCCGACGTCACCGTCAGTCCGAAGGAGAACCTCGACGAGGCGGTGCCGTCCGGCAGGACGGCCACCCTGCCCGCCGAGCTCGCGGCCCGGGTGGCCCGAATCGACGGGGTCGCCGCCGCGCGTTCGGACGCCGAGGCCGAGAACATCACCGTCGTCGACGACGAGAACGAGACCGTCGGCCCGACCACCGGGGCCCCCACCATCGGCACCGACTGGAACCCGGACGAGCGCAGCCCGGTGGAACTCACCTCCGGCCACGCCCCGCGCGGACCGGCCGAGGCGATGCTCGACTCGGAGACCGCCGACCGCAAGGACGTGCGGATCGGCGACACGCTCACCGTGATCGCGGGCCCGGGCTCCTTCAAGGTCGAGGTCGTCGGCATCGCCACCTTCACCACCACCAACCCCGGAGCCGCGCTGCTCTTCCTCGACCCCGAGACCGCGCGGGAGAAGCTGCTGGGCGACGCGAAGGCCGCCACCAGCATCTCGGTCGACGCCGCCGACGGCGTCAGCGACGACCAGCTGAAGCAGCGCGTGGCCGCCGCGCTCGGCACCGGCACCTACGACTACCGGACCGCCGACGAGCAGGCCGAGTCGGACGTCGAACAGCTCGGCGGATTCCTCGACATCATCAAGTACGTCATGCTCGGCTTCGCCGGCATCGCCGTGCTGGTCGGCGTCTTCCTCATCGTCAACACCTTCTCGATGCTGATCGCCCAGCGCACCCGCGAGCTGGGCCTGCTGCGCGCGCTGGGCGCCGACCGGCGCCAGGTCCGCCGCTCCGTCCTCACCGAGGCCATGCTGCTCGGCCTGGTCGGCTCCACGCTGGGCCTGGCCACCGGCATCGGGCTCGCGGCCGGGCTGATCGAGCTGATGAACGCGCTCGGCATGAACATCAAAGCCAGCGAGATGCAGATCGGCTGGAGCACGCCGGTCGCGGCGTACGTCGTCGGCGTCGGCGTCACCTTCGTCGCGGCCTACCTCCCGGCCCGGCGCGCGGCGGGGGTCTCACCGATGGCGGCCCTCGCGGACGCCGAGATCGCCGGCATCGGTCGGCCGCTCCGGACGCGGGCGATCGTGGGCGGTGTCGTCGGGGCGCTCGGCGCGGCCGCGCTCGTCGGCTGCGTCACCGCGTCCGAGACCGGTTCGGCGGCCTCCCTGCTGGGCGTCGGCATCATCCTCACCCTCCTCGCCACCGTGATCGCGGGCCCGCTGCTGGTACGGCCGGTGATCCGGGTGCTCGGCGGCGCCTTCCCGGCGCTGTTCGGGCCCGTCGGCCGGATGAGCCAGCGCAACGCCCTGCGCAACCCCCGCCGCACCGGTGCCACCGCGGCCGCGCTCATGGTGGGCCTGGCCCTGGTCGGTGGGATGTCGGTGGCGAGCGCCTCCATGAGCGAGTCCTTCGACCAGCAGATCGACGAGACGCTGGGCGCCGACTTCGTCGTGCAGAACGGCAACTTCCTGCCCTTCCCCCGGGAGGTCACGGACGCGGTGCGGGACACGGAGGGCGTGGGGCTCGTCGTACGGTCGCGGTTCACACCGATCGCCGTACGGCTGCCGGACGGCGACCGGGTCGAGACGACCGCGGCGGCCTACGACCCGCAGCTCGACGAGGTCGCCAACATCACCTACGCGCAGGGCGACACCGCGGCGGCGCTCGCGGACGGCCGGTTCGCCATGGACCAGGACTTCGCGCGCGACCACGGCGTGCGGATCGGCAGCGCGATCCCCGTCGAGTTCCAGGGCGGACGCACCACGGAACTGACCGTGGGCGCCCTCACCGACCAGGACGCCGCCGAGGGGTTCGGCACGCAGGGCGGTCTGTACTTCGGCCTGGCCACGCTGGAGAAGTTCGCACCGGGCGCGCAGGACTCCACGCTGTACGTGAACGCGGCCTCCGGGACGAGCGCCGACGACCTGCGTGCGGGCCTCGAGCGGACACTCGACCCGTACCCGCAGGTGCAGGTGCGCGACCTGGCCGACTACAAGGAACTCGTCCACGACCAGATCGCCGTGCTGCTCTACCTCGTGTACGCGCTGCTGGGGCTCGCGATCGTCATCGCAGTCCTCGGCGTGGTCAACACCCTTGCCCTGTCGGTCGTTGAACGGACCCGGGAGATCGGGCTGCTGCGGGCCATCGGGCTCGCCCGGCGACAGCTGCGCCGGATGATCCGGCTGGAGTCGGTGGTGATCGCGGTGTTCGGCGCGGTGCTGGGGCTCGCCCTGGGGCTGGTGTGGGGCGTGTGCACCCAGCAGGTCCTGGCGTTGCAGGGCATGAACGCGCTCGCGATCCCCTGGGGCACGATCGTCGCGGTCGTGGTCGGCTCGGCGGTGGTGGGGGTCGTGGCGGCGCTGCTGCCCGCGCTTCGTGCCTCCCGCATGAACGTGCTGGCGGCCATCGCGCACGAGTGAGGGAATCACGGCGGGTACTCAAGTCGCTTGCCCCTGAGGAGAGTTCATGTCCCGTCCGTTCCGCTTCGGTGCCAGCATGATCGTCCCCGCGCCCGCCGAGGAGTGGCGTGCCAAGTGCCGCCGGGCCGAGGAGCTCGGCTACGACGTGATCCTGGTCCCCGACCATCTCGGCATGGTCGCGCCCTTCCCGGCCCTGGTCGCGGCGGCGGAGGCGACCGAGCGGCCACGGCTGGGCACGTTCGTGCTCAACGCCGGTTTCTGGAACCCCGCGTTGCTGGCGCGCGAGGTCGCCACGACCGACGCGCTGACCGGTGGGCGGCTGGAGCTCGGCCTCGGCACGGGATACGTACAGGCCGAGCACGACACGGCCGGGCTGCCGTACGGCTCGCCGGGCGAGCGGGTCGACCATCTGCAGCGCACGATCAAGGAGTTGGAGCGCCTGCTCGGCTCCCCGGAGCTCCCCCACGCTCGACTTCGCTCGAGCGGGGGGACCCCCGTGCCACAGCCGGCGCAGGACCGCGTGCCGCTCATGGTCGGCGGCAACGGCGACCGCATGCTGCGGCTCGCCGCCGAGCACGCCGACATCGCGGCCTTCACCGGAGCGCGCCCGGTGCCAGGGAACCAGGCGGGCAAACTGCTGCCGATCACGCCCGAGGAACTCGACGAGCGCGTGGCCCGGTACCAGGACCTGACGAAAGGGCGGGCGGAGCCGGCCGAGCGGAACCTTCTCGTCCAGCTGGTGGCGATCACCGGCGACCCGGAGGCCGCCGTCCGGCCCCTCGTGGAGCGGGTACCGGACCTGACCGCGGCGCGGGCGCTGGAACTACCCCTCGTGCTCGCCGGCACCCTGGAGGAGATCACCGCGAAGGTGCTGGCGCAACGCGAGCGGTACGGGTTCTCGTATCTGACCGTGCTGGAGCCCTGCATGGAGGCGTTCGCGCCGGTGATCGCCTCCATGCAGGGCCGGTAATCGTCCGGATCCTGGAATTCCGCGTCCCGGTCCGGCGGGCGTGATGGGATTGCCGTATGACCGATCTGCGGATACGGGCCGCGACGCCCGACGACCTCGACACCGTGCTGGCCTTCTGGAAGGTGGCCGCCGAGGGGACGAGCATCAGCGACGACCGGGGCGGCGTGGAGCGGCTGGTCGCCCGCGACCCCGAGGCACTGATCCTGGCCGAGCTCGACGGGGAGCTGGTCGGCACGGTGATCGCGGGCTTCGACGGCTGGCGCTGCCATCTGTACCGGCTCGCGGTACACCCGGACCGCCGCCGCCGGGGCATCGGCGGCGCCCTGCTCACGGCCGCCGAGGACCGGTTCGTAGGGCTCGGCGGGCGCCGCGGGGACGCGATGGTGCTGACCCGCAACGAGACCGCGCACCACGCGTGGCGGGCCGCCGGGTACGCGCCCGAGGAGCAGTGGCGGCGCTGGGTGAAGCCCCTCACGGACTAGGACCGGACACCTCGATCGCACTCTTTTGCCCATCCTTTACCCTTGGTGGGCCACTCGGTCCTCCATGAAAGGTGTGAGCGTCCGCCCATGGGCGAGCCTCCCAGTACGCGACATCGCGCGATCCTCCCTGCCCTGTCCGACCATGGGACGGAGGTGACCCGATGACAGAAGTGCTCCTGCTGCTGGTGGCGATCCTGCTCTCGCTGGCCTGTGGCGCCTTCGTCGCCGCCGAGTTCTCGCTGACCACCGTCGAGCGCGGCGAACTGGAGCGCGCCGCCGAGCGCGGCGAGCGAGGCGCGGCCGGGGCCCTGAAGGCCGTCCGGAGCCTGACCTTCCAGCTCTCCGGCGCACAGCTCGGCATCACGGTCACCAACCTGGTGGTCGGCATGCTCTCCGAGCCGTCGATCGCCGCGCTGATCGCGGGCCCGCTGGAATCCATGGGCATCTCGCGCTCCACGGCGAGCTCGCTCGCCCTGGTGCTCGGCACCGCCCTGTCGACGGTCTTCCTGATGGTCGTCGGGGAGCTGGTCCCGAAGAACTGGGCGATCTCCTCGCCGCTGGCCGTGGCCAAGCGGGTGGGCAACGCGCAGCGCTGGTTCAGCGCGGCCTTCCGCCCCTTCATCACCCACCTCAACAACACCGCCAACCGCGCGGTGCGCCTCTTCGGCCTGGAGCCCGCCGAGGAACTGGCCTCCGCGCGCGGTCCGCAGGAGCTGGCGGCGCTGGCCCGGTACTCCGCCCGCGAGGGCGCCCTGGAGCCGGACACCGCCGAGCTGTTCGTACGGACGCTGAACCTCGCCGACCTGACAGCGGAGAACGTGATGACACCGCGCGTACAGGTCATCGCCCTGGACGCGCAGGCCACCTGCGAGGACGTGGCGAACGCGACCAGGGCGACGGGACTGTCCCGGTTCCCCGTCTACCGCGGCAGTCTCGACTCGGTCGTGGGCACCGCGCACATCAAGGACGTCCTGGCGATTCCCGCCGACCGCCGCCCCCGCGTCCCCGTCTCCGAGCTCATGCGCGAGCCGCTCCTGGTCCCGGAGTCCCTCACCGTCGACCGGCTCCTGGACCGGCTCGCCGGCAAGCGCACGATGGCCGTGGTCATCGACGAGTACGGCGGTACGGCGGGCGTGGCCACGCTGGAGGACATCGTCGAGGAGGTCGTCGGCGAGGTACGGGACGAGCACGACCCGCACGAGACGCCCGACCTGGCCCCGGCCGGCACCGACGACGACGGCCGCACCCTGTACTCCGCGGACGGCTCCGCCCGCACCGACCAGCTCGCCCGCGTCGGCCTGCGGGCCCCCGAGGGACCGTACGAGACCCTGGCCGGACTCGTCGCGACGGACCTCGGCCGCATCCCCGCCGTCGGTGACCGCATCGAGGTCGCGGGCTGGCTGCTGGACGTGGTGGACGCGTCCGGCCGCCGGGCCGCCCGCCTGCTGCTGCACGCGCCGCTCAATGACGAGATGACGGAGGTGGAAGGCGCGTGACCGCCGTCCAGTTGCTGATCGGTCTGGCGACCCTTGTCGTCAACGCCTTCTTCGTGGGCGCCGAGTTCGCCCTGATCTCCGTGCGCCGCAGCCAGATCGAGCCCCACGCCGACCAGGGCGACCGGCGCGCGAAGAGCGTGCTGTGGGGGCTGCGCCACGTGTCCGCGCTGATGGCCGCCGCACAACTCGGCATCACGCTGTGCACGCTGGTGCTGGGTGTGGTCGCCGAACCGGCCATCGCGCATCTGCTGGAGCCGGCGTTCCACGCGATGGGCGTGCCCACGAGCGCCGGACACGCGGTCTCCTTCGTGATCGCGCTGACCCTGGCGACCTATCTGCACATGCTCCTCGGCGAGATGGTGCCGAAGAACATCGCGCTCGCCGAGCCGGTGCGCAGCGCGCTGCTGCTCGGCCCGCCGCTGGTCGCCCTGTCCCGGGCGCTGCGCCCGGTGATCTTCACGGTCAACGCCTTCGCCAACGCCCTGCTGAAGCTGCTCAAGGTCGAGGTCAAGGACGAGGTCACGGCCACCTTCTCGGACGCCGAGCTGGCGCGGATCGTCCGGGACTCCGGCGAGGCGGGTCTGATCGACGACCGTGCCCGGGAGCGGCTGCACGACGCGCTGGAGCTGGGGCGCCGGCCCGTGCGGGACGTCGTGCTCCCGCTGGACCGCGTCGCGTACGTGTACCTGGGCGTCACGCCCGAGCGGCTGGAGATGCTGTCGGCCGAGACCGGCTACTCCCGCTTCCCCGTGGTGGACGAGGGGCGCCGGATCACCGGCTACCTGCACGTGAAGGACGCGCTGGACAAGATTCCGCGCGACCTGCCCTTCCAGCAGAGGGACATGCGGCCCATCGCCCGGATCCGGGAGAGCACGCCGCTGGACGACGTCCTCACGGCGATGCGGGGCAGTCGTACGCACCTGGCGGCGGTGCTGGGCGCGGACGGGCGGCTGACCGGTCTGGTGACCATGGAGGACGTGCTGCGGGAACTGTTCGGGCAGCGGGCGTGAGCCGGTGGCGCGGCGGCGGGCGTGAGCCGGTGGCACGGCGGCGGGCGTGAGCCGGTGCCGCGGCAGCGGGCCTGAGCCGGTGCCGCGGCAGCGGGCCTGAGCCGGTGC
>NZ_JBHXSG010000016.1:0-157598 GCF_042714835.1 Streptomyces sp. NPDC058678
GCCCGCCCCCGGCGGCGTACACCGCCGTGGTCCAGCAGACGAAGGCGTAGAAGACCGCCCGCCCGCCGTCCAGCACGCGCGAACCCGCCTTCCGCCGGGGCCCCCTGGTGAGCACGGCGCGGGCTCCCCGCCAGAGCGCCATGGCCGCGAAACCGACCACCAGCGCCCAGAGCATCGCTTTCCCGAAGGGCTGAGCCGCGATCTCGTGCAGCGCGCGCTGCCGGTCCGCCTGGCCGCCGCCGCTCCCGAGGCGATCCGGATGGACAGCAGTCGATCAGTACGTACACGATGCCGCGCGCGACAAAGCCCGCTCGCCCTGCGGCGGTCAGCGTCTCGCGCTCCGTGGAACGGGCCGCGGACTTCGCGCCCCGGCCACGCCCTTGTGTGTTGGACGACGTCACGATGTCCTCCCCATGGTGTGGGCGCGCGATACGCGCCCACCGCCACTGGCCTTGTCGCCGGACTGCTTCAGGTTTCCGGAGACCTGGTCGGTCCTGCCGTGCCGCTGCAGTCGCCTGTTGCGGTTGGCCCGGCCGATGCGTTCGGTGACCCGGCCCTTCAATGCCTGTGCCTTGTGCCTGATTGTCCGTCCGACGCTCATGGCAGCCTCCTGCCTGTCTGGTGAGTGGGCGCCCGCGCGTGATCGCCGTACAGGCCGTTGTTCCTGCGGGCAGGATCGAGCTCCGGAACGGACTACCTGCGGCTGTACCGGCGGCGGCCACCGCCGCGCCCGCGCTTGGCGAAGCCGACGATCCAGAGGACCAGGAGGGCGGCGGCGACCCACCACAGGATCTGCAGGGTGAAGCCGAACCCGAACACCACCAGGATCAGCAGAAGGAGAAGAAACCAGATCATTGCCGGGCCTCCGGATCGCGGGAAGTTCCTGAGTTCCGCGGGGTCCGGGCGAAGCGGGAAGGTGGAATGCGCCGACCGAGTGATCCGGAGTGGCATGGCCCTACGCCGTGTTGCCAATCAACGCCCGGCATCCTCCCTTGTCAACGCGGTGTCGACACTGAGGAGTTGTGGGAGCTGGGCAGGGGTCGCCGGGGTGAACGGAGCCTCGGCGGTCGGTTCGGCCGGCTCGGTCGGCGACGTCGGCAGGATGTGGTCCTCCCACCAGGACAGGGCCATCACGACGGCGAGCAGGACAAAGGGGGTTGAAGCCGGAACGATCAGCGCGTACATGCGTGCCGCCTGGTTTGGGATGCGTGCGACGCGGCGGGCAGCAGATCGTTGCCCGCTTGAGGCACATCGGGCGCGCCGGGAACGCGTGACGCTGAGCGTGTGAGGGAACGGCCTCGCTCGTGACGCGGCGGGTCCCGGCGCCGATGCGCAGGGTGCGCCCCCGGAAGGAGCGCGAGAGGTGATCGACGCTGCCGGGGGCAGGGGCGGCATACCGCACGCTAGCCCTCGCAGCAGTTCCCCGACAGGTGTCAAGCAGCCATCCACGCCGGGCAGACGCGCTGACGTCGCACGGTATCCGCAACCGTTGGGCAGGACTACGCTCTGGTGTGAGGCCCCAGTCCCCGGTATCGATGCTGTGTCCAACTCCCGGGGAGGCCCACCATGTTCGTTCTGCTCCTCATCCTCATCGCTGCCCTGTTCGCCTTCGGCTTCCTTCACCCCATCTGGTGGGTGGCCGCAGCGGTGCTGGTCTACGGCGCGACCCGGCACGCCCGCGATCGTGGCGGAGGCCGGAGCCGCAGCGGCGGTTCCGATCTCGGGGACTACCGGGACTACCGGGAGCGTCGGGATCGTCAGGACCGCTGGGACCGCCGCTACAGCCGCCAGAACCGGGCGCGCTGGAGGCGCAAGGACCGTCGGGACCACGAACACCACAGGTGACCCCGTGGAGTGGTCGGCGGCCACGGTTTCCGGACGGCTTCAGCCGGGCCGGACACGTCGAACTCATTGAGAGGTACATGCCATGCATCGCACAACCCTGCTGCATGAGGACTATTGGAAACTGCGGGCCGAGGCCACGTGGGGGAACGCAGCCGCGGGAGAGGATCTCGTCGCCCTGCGCGCCGAGAACGATCAGCTGCGGCGGGCGCTGGCCGGCCGATGGTCGTGGCGATGTCCTTGTGCCCGCAGATCACTTGGGCGATGTGCGGGGGCAGGCCGTTGAGGATGGCGTCGGTGACGAACATCCTGCGGAAGTCGTGGGGCTGGTAAAGCAGAGGTTGGCCGGAGGCGTCTGTGGGGCCGGAGGCGAGGAGGAGGTCGGTCAGGCCGCGGCGGATGTTTTCGCCCGTGACCAGGCGGTTCTGTCCCGCGATGCGCCACTGGAACAGCAGCGGCATTGAGGGATTCCACACCCTCTCCCTGATGTCGTAGCAGGCCACCAGGGGGATGCGCCCTGTCGCGTCCCGCACCCGGCTGACGACGGAGGACAGTACATCGGCCAGTTCGGGGGTGACGAGCAGCAGGCGTTCGGGCGCCGGCGTGCCGGAGGAACTCGACGGAGGCCCAGACCCAGAATGCTCGCGCCCGCGGGGCCCTTGAAGGCCCTATTGGCCTCGACTTAGGGCACGCGGAGGGCACGCCACTCCCAAATTGAACTAGACAACGCGTAAACCCCAGGCCATCGACCTGGGGTTTCGATCTGGAGCGGGTGACGAGAATCGAACTCGCACTCTCAGCTTGGGAAGCTGATGTTCTACCACTAAACTACACCCGCGTAAGACGCCGGTATCGACCGGTGTCGGAACGCACAGTCACTTTACCTCATGTCCGGCCCCCGGCGCTGAAGCCGTGGGGCCGCGGTGCGTTTCGGGGGTGTGACAGGGCTGCGGGGGGCCGGAGTTGGGGCGTACGGTGGAGGCGTGGGAGAGGGGCCGGGTGGGTCGGGGTGCCGCCTGGAGAGTCGTCTCTTTGATCCCGTAATGTGGCTTTTGTCGTCAGGCGAGTGGCAGCCGGACGACGCGGCTCTTGGGGAAGGGACTCATGGACTTGATGGAGCGCACCGTCGTCCGTTGTGCCGATGGGCACGTGTTCAGCACCGCTTCGTTCCCGATGCAGCAGGCCGAGCGGCTCGGTCCCGGACGGCTCGTCCGGTGTCCTCGGTGTGCCCGGCTCCGCAGTGTGGTGCCGGTGGCTTTGGAGAAGCGTTAGCCGGAGCAGGTGTCCTGGCAGTAGCTGTATAGGTAGTCGTCCATACAGGTAGTCGTACAGAGAGCAGTGCTGGCGCGCGGGCCGTCCGATGGTGGTCGGTCCGCGCGTCTTGCGTATCCTCGGGACGTGCTTCTCTCAGACAAGGACCTCCGGGCCGAGATCGACGCCGGGCGGGTGCGGATCGATCCCTTCGACGAATCCATGGTGCAGCCGTCCAGCATTGACGTACGTCTTGATCGGTACTTCCGGGTGTTCGAGAACCACCGGTACCCCCACATCGATCCCTCGGTCGAGCAGGCGGATCTCACGCGGCTCGTCGAGCCGGAGGGCGATGAGCCGTTCATTCTGCATCCCGGGGAGTTCGTCCTCGCCAGTACGTACGAGGTCATCACGCTGCCCGACGATCTCGCCTCGCGGCTCGAAGGGAAGAGCTCTCTGGGGCGGCTGGGGCTTGTCACGCACTCCACCGCCGGGTTCATCGACCCGGGGTTCTCGGGGCACGTGACTCTCGAGCTGTCCAACCTCGCCACCCTCCCGATCAAGCTCTGGCCCGGGATGAAGATCGGGCAGCTGTGCATGTTCCGGCTCACCTCGCCGGCCGAGTTCCCCTACGGGAGCGAGCGGTACGGGTCCCGGTACCAGGGGCAGCGGGGGCCGACCGCCTCGCGGTCCTTCCTCAACTTCCACCGGACGCAGGTGTGAGTGGCGTGAGCGGTGTCCGGGAGAATCTGACCTACGAGGCGTTCGGCACCGCCGTGCGCGAGCTCGCGCAGGCCATCGCCGACGACGGGTACGAGCCCGACATAGTGCTCTCCATCGCCCGTGGCGGCGTGTTCGTGGCCGGCGGGCTCGCCTACGCCCTCGACTGCAAGAACATCCATCTCGTGAACGTCGAGTTCTACACGGGGGTGGGGACGACTCTCGACATGCCCGTCATGCTCGCGCCCGTCCCCAACGCCATCGACTTCTCCTCCAAGAAGGTCCTCATCACCGACGACGTCGCCGACACCGGCAAGACGCTCAAGCTGGTGCGTGACTTCTGTATCGACACGGTCGCCGAGGTGCGCAGCGCGGTCATCTACGAGAAGACCCAGTCGCTGGTGAAGTGCGAGTACGTGTGGAAGCGGACCGATGAGTGGATCAACTTCCCGTGGAGCGTCGAACCTCCGGTGATCAGGCGGGCTGGGCAGGTTCTCGACGCCTGACGGACGCGGCACAGACGCGGCCCGGACGTCGTAGAAGGAGAAGGGGGCTCCCCGCAGCGCGCGGGAGAGCCCCCTTCGTACGGCTGTGGAACCTCAGAACGTGCCCAGCTTCACGATCGACAGCAGCGCGATCAGCTGGATCGCGGAAGCGCCCAGCGCCTTCGGCCAGGGCAGGTCGTGGGAGCGGGTGACCATCAGGGTCAGCAGGGCGCCGGCCGCGACCCAGGTGGCCCAGCCCAGGATCTGGACGAAGCTCGCGTCGCCGCCGAAGAACATCGCGACGACCAGGCGCGGGGCGTCCGTGAGGGACATGATCAGCATGGAGAGGCCGACCGTGGGCTGCCAGGCGCCGTCGCCGCCGAGCTGGCGGGCCAGGGTGTGGGTGACCACGCCCAGGACGAAGGAGCTCAGCACCATCGCCACGGCGGTGATCAGGACGATCGGGACCGCGTTCGACAGCGTGGCGTTGATCGCGTCCTCGCGGGCGCCGTCGAAGCCGAAGACCGCGAGCAGGCCGTAGAGGAAGGACACGACGAGGGCGGGGCCCCACACCGTGTAGTCGCGCATCTGGAGGAAGGTCTGCTTGGGGGCCAGGACGATGCCCCTCAGGAGTTCCTTCCAGTGCAGGCGGGGGCCGATCGGGGCCGTGGGGGCCGATCCGGCGCGGTAGACGCCGCCCTGGTTGTAGGCGTCCTCGTCGACCGAGAACGCCTGGGTGTGCCCCGGGTTGTTGGCGGCGTACGGGTCGGGCCCGGGCTGCGGCGGGTATCCGCCGCCGTCGCCGAAGTACTCCGGCTCGTCGTAGCCGCCCGCCTGGGTGCCGCCGCCGTACTGCTGCCCCGGGTGGGGCTGCGGCGACGGCGGATAGCCGTACGGCTGTCCCTGGGACGAGCCGTACGGCTGTCCCTGGGGCGCCTGCTGCTGCCCGTACGGAGGTTGTTGCGGTCGCGCGTGAGGAGCGCCGTTGTCCCGGCCGCGTCCGATCCTGAATCCAGCCACGTCTTCGAACGTACCTGGTCCCGGAGAGTCACGTGCCGGGCCCGGCGTTCCGGACCCGGCTTTGCTGCCGAGCTGTGACATCCCCTAGGGGACCCCTGGACCGTAGGGGGCCCGGGTTGCCGGTGGTGTGCTGGCTGATGGTGGTAAGGGGTTGCGTGTGACGCCGGACGCGTGATGATGCGGATGTTCGCATTGGGGGAGTCGGGGGGAGGGCGCTCATGCGCTCTGTGCTGTTCTGGGTGCTGGTCTGGGTCGTACGACTGTGCGCGCTGGCGGGCTGGGTGGCGACGGCGGTCGCGTGTACGTGGCTGCTCGGCGTCGCGCCCATGCCCCGGCCGTGGAACGGGCCGCTGGTGTGGGGCGCCGTCGCGGCGGGGTGCGCGGTGGTGCGGGCGCTGGCGCTGTGGGTGTTGCGGGTGCCGACCGCGGTTGCCTGGTGGCGTCGGCGGCGGCGTCCGAGCGGCGTCTCACTGAGCAAGGAGCGGAGCGCGGACCGCTCGGACCGCCGCCCGGACCGCCGCTCGGGCGGTCGCTGGGACGGCTGGGGCGACTGGGACGACTGGGACGACGTCCACGACCTCTCCTTCCGCGGGTACGAGATCTGGACCAAGCTCCGTACCGTCGCCGTATGGCTGCTCGTGGCGTTCTCCTCGGGCGCGTTCTTCGTCGCGCTGCTGACCGGTTCGGAGGCGGGAGGCAGGGCCGAGACGCTGCGGGACGCCGGCGCCGAGGTCAGTGCCGCGACGGTCGTGGACAGGCCGACGGCGGTTCGGGCGGACGTCGACGACGAGGACGTCGTCCAGGGGTATTCGTCACGGCTCGTCGTGTCCGTTGCGGGAGGGCCAGAACGGCTCACCGTGATGGGCGCGTACACCTCCGAGAAGCCTCGCAAGGGGACCGAGGTCGACGTCCTGTGGGCCCGGTCCGCGACGCGGCTCGGCGGTTTCGTCCACGAGGACAGGGACCTGCCGGCGATCGCCGAGGGGCGCTGGAAGGCTTTCCCGGACAGCGAGTTGGGCGACGCGATGCTGTTCGCCTTCATCCTCCTCGCGGTGGTCTTCGGGGGTGTTCTGACGCCCGTCTTCACGCTGCCGGCCGATGCCGACGCCCTCCAGGAACTGGCCTGGTCGCCGACGGTCCAGACGATCCGCGCCGCGCTGGCCGCGGCCGTGTTCCTGGGCTGGCGGCCGCTTCTGCTGGGCGAGCAGCCGCAGATCGCGGAACTGCTCTTCGCCGGGGGCGGTTTCTTCCTCGTCTTCCTGGTGTACGTCTTCACGTCCATCCGCTCCCTGGGCTGACGGACGCGCGTACGACGACGCCCCCATGCCCGGTCAGGACATGGGGGCGCGGCGCCTCGACGCACTTGTGGGGCCGGCTACTTCACCGGCTGCGGCTCCGGCTCGCTCTCGGCGTCCGTCTCGCCCGCCGGGGGCTCGTCGTCCACCGGCGTCCTGACGGAGTCCAGCAGCAGCTGGGCGACGTCGACGACCTGGATGGACTCCTTGGCCTTGCCGTCGTTCTTCTTGCCGTTGACCGAGTCGGTCAGCATGACGAGGCAGAACGGGCAGGCCGTGGAGACGATGTCCGGGTTGAGCGAGAGGGCCTCGTCGACACGCTCGTTGTTGATGCGCTTGCCGATCCGCTCCTCCATCCACATCCGCGCGCCACCGGCGCCGCAGCAGAAGCCGCGTTCCTTGTGGCGGTGCATCTCCTGCTGGCGCAGGCCCGGGACGGCGGTCATGATCTCGCGGGGGGGCGTGTAGATCTTGTTGTGGCGGCCCAGGTAGCACGGGTCGTGGTAGGTGATGAGGCCCTCGACCGGCGTGACCGGGACCAGCTTGCCCTCGTCGATGAGGTGCTGGAGCAGCTGGGTGTGGTGGATGACCTCGTAGTCGCCGCCGAGCTGCGGGTACTCGTTGCCGAGGGTGTTGAGGCAGTGCGGGCAGGTGGCGACGATCTTCTTCGCCGACTTCGGCTTCTTCGACTCCTCGGTGAAGTTGCCCTCGTCGTCCATCTCCTCGCCGAACGCCATGTTCAGCGCGGAGACGTTCTCCATGCCGAGTTCCTGGAACAGCGGCTCGTTGCCGAGACGCCGCGCCGAGTCACCCGTGCACTTCTCGTCGCCGCCCATGATCGCGAACTTGACGCCCGCCATGTGGAGGAGTTCCGCGAAGGCCTTCGTGGTCTTCTTGGCGCGGTCCTCCAGGGCGCCGGCGCAGCCGACCCAGTACAGGTACTCGACCTCGGAGAGGTCCTCGATGTCGCGGCCGACGACCGGGATCTCGAAGTCGACCTCCTTCGTCCACTCCAGGCGCTGCTTCTTGGCGAGGCCCCAGGGGTTGCCCTTCTTCTCCAGGTTCTTGAGCATCGTGCCCGCCTCGGAGGGGAAGCTGGACTCGATCATCACCTGGTAGCGGCGCATGTCGACGATGTGGTCGACGTGCTCGATGTCCACCGGGCACTGCTCGACACAGGCGCCGCAGGTGGTGCAGGACCACAGGACGTCCGGGTCGATGACGCCGTTCTCCTCGGCGGTGCCGACGAGGGGGCGCTCGGCCTCCGCGAGCGCGGCGGCCGGGACGTCCTTCAGGGCCTCGGCCGAAGCCTTCTCCTCGCCCTCCATGGTCTTGCCGCCACCCGCGAGCAGGTAGGGCGCCTTGGCGTGGGCGTGGTCCCGCAGCGACATGATCAGCAGCTTCGGGGAGAGCGGCTTGCCGGTGTTCCAGGCCGGGCACTGCGACTGGCAACGCCCGCACTCGGTGCAGGTGGAGAAGTCCAGCAGGCCCTTCCAGGAGTACTGCTCGACCTGGGAGACGCCGAAGACGTCGTCGTCGCCCGGGTCGGTGAAGTCGATCGGCTTGCCGCCGGAGGTCATCGGCTGGAGGCCGCCCAGGGCGGTCCCGCCGGTGGCGTTGCGCTTGAACCAGATGTTCGGGAACGCCAGGAAGCGGTGCCAGGCCACGCCCATGTTGGTGTTGAGCGAGACCGTGATCATCCAGATCATGGTCGTGCCCAGCTTGACCATGGCGGTCAGGTAGATGAGGTTCTGCAGCGTGCCGAGGCTCAGCCCCTTGAAGGCCAGGACCAGCGGGTACGAGGCGAAGTACGCGGCCTCGTAGTGCTCCACGTGGTGGATGGCGCCCTCGAGGCCGCGCAGCACGTAGATGGCCAGACCGATGGTGAGGATCACGTACTCGACGAAGTACGCCTGACCCATCTTCGAGCCCGCGAACCGCGACTTGCGGCCCGGCCGGGACGGCAGGTTCAGCAGGCGGATGACCATCAGCGTGGCGATGCCGAGGGTCGTCATCGCGGCGATGAACTCGATGTACAGCTCGTACGGCAGGAAGCCGCCGATCACCGGGAGCGTCCAGTCGGCCTCGAAGAGCTGGCCGTAGGCGGTGATGATGGTCGGCGGCAGCGTCAGGAAGCCGATCGCCACGAACCAGTGGGCGAAGCCGACGATGCCCCAGCGGTTCATCCGGGTGTGGCCGAGGAACTCCTTCACCAGCGTCACGCTGCGCTGGTAGGGGTTGTCGGTCCGGGCGCCGGCGGGGAGCGGCTGACCGAGTTTGAAGTACCGGACGAACTGGCCGATGGCGCGTGCGAGCAGCGCGACGCCGACCACGGTCAGAACCAGCGACACGATGATCGCGGCGAGTTGCATTTCGGGCTCCTCGGGCCTGCGAGGGGGTCTTCACGGGAGATTACTAAGCGGTAACTTATGCAGTCCTCTGAGAGTACCCGCAATCCTGTGTCGCAATGTAGTCAGCCGCTCGGTGATCTGTGCTACTGAGGCAGACCTCAGTAAACCGTGCGTCGACCGGGTCACGCGGCGCGCCGGTCCGGTCCCGCCATTCATACCAAATCATGACATTCGGCTTAGCTTGGGTTCGTGCTCTACGGGATCGCCGCCGCCGTCATCGCCCTCCTCCTCGCCGCCGTCCTCACCGGTGCCCTGCGGGTCCCGGCCCTGCGCCTCGGCGTCCTCGACCGACGCCGACAGCGCCCGCTCCCGCTGCTCGGCGGGATGGCCGTCGTGCTCGTCACGTGCCTGGTCACGATGGCCGGGGAGTGGACCGGGTTCGCGCCGCTCGTGGCCGGCATCGGCACGCTGCTCTGCGCCGGGGGCGCCGTCGCCGCACTGGGTCTGATCGCCGACCTGCGGCGGGTCAAGATGCGCTTCCTGGTGGGCGGTACGGCCGTCGCGGCGGCCTGTGTCGTGCCGTACGCGGAGACCGGGGTGGCGGGCGGGCTGCTGGCGGTCGGCTGGATCGTCTTCGTCGCCGTCGGCTTCAGGGCGCTCGACCACGCGGACGCGCTGGCGGGCACCGTCGGGGTCGTGACCGCCTTCGGGGTGGGGGTGCTCGCGGCGGCCGAGGTGCTGGACGGGCTGGCCGCGCTGCTGAGCGTGCTGGCCGCCGCGCTGACCGGCTTCCTGATGCACAACTGGCCTCCCGCGCGCGTGGGGCTCGGTTCGTGCGGGTCCCTGTTCACCGGGTTCGTGCTCGCCTCGGCCGCCGTGGCCACCCGGACCGGGCACGAACCGGCGTCCAGCGCGGGGGTGTTGTTCGCGCTGACGGCCCTCGCCGGTGCGGACACCGCCCTCGTCCTGCTCTCCCGGCGCCTCGCCGGGCGGCCCCTGCTGCGCGGCGGGCCGGACCATCTCGCGCACCGGCTGCGGCGGCTCGGCCTGACCCCCCAGGGGGTGACGCTTCTGCTCGGTGTCGGGGCGTCCGGCGGGGTACTCGTCGCGGTCCTCGTGCATCTGGGATGGATCGCGCGGTCCGGGGTGTTCTGGGTGGCGGCGGGCGTCCTGGTCGTCGTGCTCGTCCTGCTGCGGATCCGGGTGTACACCCCCCGCAGCCCTCGGCGTCTGGAATCTCCGCAGGTCACAGGGCGGTTGCGTGTAAGGAACGGATAAGAGTTGAGTCCGTGCGACTCAGGTCTGTTGACCAGGGCTGAGGCGTCGTGCACACTTGAGTCCGTTCCACTCAAGTCATCGCTGGAGGAATCAACCATGGCACGTGCGGTCGGCATCGACCTGGGCACGACTAACTCCGTCGTCAGCGTTCTGGAGGGCGGCGAGCCCACCGTGATCACCAACGCCGAGGGCGCCAGGACCACGCCGTCCGTCGTCGCCTTCGCCAAGAACGGTGAGGTGCTCGTCGGCGAGGTGGCTAAGCGCCAGGCGGTCACGAACGTGGACCGGACCATCCGCTCGGTGAAGCGCCACATGGGCACCGACTGGAAGATCGAGCTGGACGGGAAGCCCTTCAACCCGCAGCAGATGTCCGCGTTCATCCTGCAGAAGCTGAAGCGGGACGCCGAGGCCTACCTGGGCGAGAAGGTGACCGACGCGGTCATCACCGTCCCGGCGTACTTCAACGACTCCGAGCGCCAGGCGACGAAGGAGGCCGGCGAGATCGCCGGTCTGAACGTCCTGCGCATCGTCAACGAGCCCACCGCGGCCGCGCTCGCGTACGGCCTCGACAAGGACGACCAGACGATCCTCGTCTTCGACCTCGGTGGCGGCACCTTCGACGTGTCCCTCCTGGAGATCGGCGACGGCGTCGTCGAGGTGAAGGCCACCAACGGCGACAACCACCTCGGTGGTGACGACTGGGACCAGCGCGTCGTCGACTACCTGGTCAAGCAGTTCGCGTCCGGCCACGGTGTGGACCTCGGCAAGGACAAGATGGCCCTCCAGCGCCTCCGCGAGGCCGCCGAGAAGGCCAAGATCGAGCTGTCCTCGTCCACCGAGACCTCGATCAACCTGCCGTACATCACCGCGTCCGCCGAGGGCCCGCTGCACCTGGACGAGAAGCTCACCCGCTCTCAGTTCCAGCAGCTGACGGCCGACCTGCTGGAGCGCTGCAAGACGCCGTTCCACAACGTCATCAAGGACGCCGGCATCAACCTCTCCGAGATCGACCACGTCGTTCTCGTCGGTGGCTCCACCCGGATGCCCGCCGTCGCCGAGCTCGTCAAGGAGCTCACCGGCGGCCAGGACGCCAACAAGGGCGTCAACCCGGACGAGGTCGTCGCCATCGGCGCCGCCCTGCAGGCCGGTGTCCTCAAGGGTGAGGTCAAGGACGTCCTGCTCCTCGACGTGACCCCGCTGTCCCTGGGTATCGAGACCAAGGGCGGCATCATGACCAAGCTGATCGAGCGGAACACGACGATCCCGACCAAGCGGTCCGAGATCTTCACCACCGCCGAGGACAACCAGCCGTCCGTCCAGATCCAGGTGTACCAGGGCGAGCGCGAGATCGCGGCGTACAACAAGAAGCTCGGGATGTTCGAGCTGACCGGTCTGCCGCCTGCCCCGCGCGGTGTCCCGCAGATCGAGGTCGCCTTCGACATCGACGCCAACGGCATCATGCACGTGACCGCGAAGGACCTCGGCACGGGCAAGGAGCAGAAGATGACCGTCACCGGCGGCTCCTCGCTGCCGAAGGACGAGGTCGACCGGATGCGCCAGGAGGCCGAGAAGTACGCGGAGGAGGACCACGCCCGCCGCGAGGCCGCCGAGACCCGCAACCAGGGCGAGCAGCTCGTCTACCAGACGGAGAAGTTCCTCAAGGACAACGAGGACAAGGTCCCCGGCGAGATCAAGACCGAGGTCGAGGCCTCGGTCGAGGAGCTCAAGGCCGCGCTCAAGGGCGAGGACACCGCCGAGATCCGTACCGCCACCGAGAAGGTCGCGGCCGTCTCGCAGAAGCTCGGCCAGGCCATGTACGCCGACGCGCAGGGTGCGCAGGCCACCGGTGGCGCGTCCGCCGGTGACGAGGCGCCCAAGGCCGACGACGACGTCGTGGACGCCGAGATCGTGGACGACGAGCGCAAGGACGGTGCCGCGTGACGGAGGAGACCCCGGGCTTCGACGAGAAGCCCGACGTCCCTTCCGGCGCCACCCCCGACGACGCCGAGCCGCAGGCCGCCTCCCCCTCCGGGGAGGGGGCGGCCCCGGCCGGGGACGCATCAGCACAGTTGGCAGGCCTGACGGCCCAGCTGGACCAGGCACGCACGGCGCTCGACGAGCGCACCGCGGACCTCCAGCGGCTCCAGGCCGAGTTCCAGAACTACCGCCGCCGGGTCGAGCGGGACCGGATCGCGGTCAAGGAGATCGCCATCGCGAACCTCCTGACCGAGCTCCTGCCCGTCCTCGACGACATCGGCCGCGCGCGGGAACACGGCGAACTCGTCGGCGGATTCAAGTCCGTCGCGGAGTCGCTGGAGACCGTCGCGGCGAAGATGGGTCTGCAGCAGTTCGGCAAGGAGGGCGAGCCCTTCGACCCGACGATCCACGAGGCCCTGATGCACTCGTACGCGCCGGACGTCACGGAGACGACGTGCGTGGCGATTCTGCAGCCCGGGTACCGGTTCGGCGAGCGCACCATCCGCCCCGCGCGGGTGGCCGTGGCCGAGCCCCAGCCCGGCGCGCAGAGCGTCAAGGGCGACGAGGCGGAGACGTCATCCGGTGCATCCGGGGCCTCCGCCGCCGACGACAAGGAGAGCGGTGGCCCGGACGAGGGCTGAGCTTGAACCCACGTGGAAGGAGGGACGTCGAGGATGAGCACCAAGGACTTCATCGAGAAGGACTACTACAAGGTCCTCGGCGTCCCCAAGGACGCCACCGAGGCCGAGATCAAGAAGGCGTACCGGAAGCTCGCCCGCGAGTTCCACCCGGACGCCAACAAGGGCAACGCCAGGGCCGAGGAGCGCTTCAAGGAGATCTCCGAGGCCAACGACATCCTCGGCGACCCCAAGAAGCGCAAGGAGTACGACGAGGCCCGCGCCCTCTTCGGCAACGGCGGCTTCCGCCCGGGGCCGGGCGCGGGCGGCGGCTCCTTCAACTTCGACCTGGGTGACCTCTTCGGAGGTGGCGCCCAGGGCGGCAGCTCCCAAGGAGGCGCCGGCGGTTTCGGCGGCGGCATCGGTGACGTCTTCGGGGGCCTGTTCAACCGCGGCGGCGCCGGCACGGGCACGCGTACGCAACCCCGGCGCGGCCAGGACATCGAGTCCGAGGTCACCCTCAGTTTCACCGAGGCGATCGAGGGCGCGACGGTCCCGCTGCGGATGTCCTCGCAGCAGCCCTGCAAGGCCTGCTCGGGCACCGGCGACAAGAACGGCACACCGCGCGTGTGCCCGACCTGCGTCGGCACCGGGCAGGTGGCCCGGGGCACCGGCGGGGGCTTCTCCCTCACCGACCCGTGCCCCGACTGCAAGGGCCGCGGCCTGATCGCCGAGCACCCCTGCCTCGACTGCAAGGGCAGCGGCCGGGCCAAGTCGTCCCGCACCATGCAGGTCCGCATCCCGGCGGGCGTCACCGACGGGCAGCGGATCCGGCTGCGCGGCAAGGGCGCACCCGGCGAGCGCGGCGGCCCGGCGGGCGACCTGTACGTCACGGTGCACGTGGGCGCCCACCCGGTCTTCGGCCGCAAGGACGACAACCTCACGGTGACCGTCCCGGTCACGTTCGCGGAGGCGGCGCTGGGCGGCGAGGTCAGGGTCCCGACCCTGGGCGGTCCTTCCGTCACCCTGAAGCTGCCCCCGGGCACGCCCAACGGCCGCACCATGCGTGCCCGCGGCAAGGGCGCGGTCCGCAAGGACGGCACCCGCGGCGACCTGTTGGTCACCGTCGAGGTGAGTGTTCCGAAGGACCTGACGGGGAATGCTCGTGAAGCGCTCGAGGCGTATCGCGAGGCAACCGCGGACGAGGACCCGCGGGCGGAGCTGTTCCAGGCCGCGAAGGGAGCATGATCGAGATGGACGGTCGTCGACGCAACCCGTATGAACTGACCGAGGAAACCCCGGTCTACGTCATCTCGGTGGCGGCCCAGCTCTCCGGCCTGCACCCGCAGACCCTGCGTCAGTACGACCGCCTCGGCCTGGTCTCCCCGGACCGCACCCCGGGCCGGGGCCGCCGCTACTCGGCCCGCGACATCGAACTGCTGCGCACCGTCCAGCAGTTGTCGCAGGACGAAGGCATCAACCTGGCCGGCATCAAGCGGATCATCGAGCTGGAGAACCAGGTCGCCGCGCTGCAGTCCCGCGTCGCGGAGATGGAGGCGGCCCTCGAGGGCGCCGCCGCGGCGATGCGGCAGCGGGAGGCGGCGGTACACGCGTCGTACCGGCGTGACCTGGTCCCGTACCAGGAGGTCCAGCAGACGAGTGCGCTGGTGGTGTGGCGGCCGAAGCGGCAGCAGGACTGACGGCTGACGCCAACTCGTGGAGAGGGCCGGGGTTTCCCGGCCCTCTTCGCGTTTTCCGGGCGGGCTACGGCGCGGCAAGTGTGTCCAGAGGGAAGCCGGGCCCACTCGACGAGGGGGCCCGGCTTCTTTCTGAGAACTTACGGCGCGGTGACCGCCGGACCCTCCGGCATCGCCGTGCTCGGTGTCATGTCGAGCTCGGTCGCGATGACGATCTGGGCCTCGCCGGTCAACTGGAACGTGGAGTTCCCGTCGTCGTCGACGGCGTCGACGATGAAGCAGGATTCCTCGCCGTCCGGAACGGTGGCGTAGGCGTACGAGGTGGTCTCGGCGCCCACGTAGTAGCCCGGGTAGAGGGAGCACATCCGCTCCTCCTCGTCCCCGAGCAGCTCGCCGCGGCGCACCACGTAACGCGCCAGGTCCGGCGTCGGATTGGCGTCCCAGGTCACATGGAAGCCGTACTCGGTCGGCGTGACCGTCACCCCGGTCACGGCGGACGGCGGGGTGAGGTCCCCGCGCCTGCCGCTGACGGCGGCGGACCGTACCGACTCGTTGCCGGCCGTGTCGAGGGCGGTCACCCGGTAGTAGTAGGCGCTGCCCTCGGCTGCCGAGGCATCGACGTAGGACACCTGGCTCGTCGTACTCCCGACCCGGGTGTACGTCCCCTCCGCACTCGTCGCCCGGTACACCCGGTACGACGCAGCCCCCGAGACCGAGCCCCAGCCGACCCACAGCCCCTCCGGTTCGGAGGCGGTGCTCAGTCCGGTGGGCGCCGGGGGCGCGGTCCGGTCGACGGTGGTCACACCCTGGTCGGCGGTCCCCGTCGAGGTGTTGCCGGCTTTGTCGTAGGCACGGATCTCGTAGTAGTACGTGTCGCCGGTCACCGGCAGGGTGGCGTCCGTGTACGAGGTGGACGTGGTCGTCGCCGCAGGTGTGCTGCCGAACGCCGTGCCCTTCAGGCGCCGGTAGAGGCGGTACCCGGCGAGGTCCATCTCCTTGTTCTTCGCCCAGGTGAGCTTCGCCTTGCCGGTGGCCTTGTCGTACGTCACGGACGCGTCGGTCGGGGCGAAGGGCTTGACCTTGTCCACGGTCGCCGAGGTGCGGGGCGTGTAGGCGAAGGAGACGTTCGCTGTCCCGGTCCAGTTGACGAAGTCGACGCGGAGGGTGTGCCTGCCGGACGGGATCGTGACGTTGACGGTCTTCTTCACCGTCGAGGACACGTTCTTCCAGAGGTCGACCTTGCGGACGTTGTCGAGGTAGACACGGATGCCGTCCTGCGCGGAGACGGGCAGGGCGAAGGGCCCGCCGGAGCCGAAGTCGCGCGTCACCGTCCAGCGGACGCCGAAGTTGTTGCTCGGCACTCCGGAGGCAGGGGCTCCCGTGCCCCAGTTCTGGTCGATCGCGCTGTCGCAGTCCGTTTTCTTCGGTGTACCGGAGAACGTGGTGTTCGCGAAGAACTGCCGCTTGAAGACCGGCGAGGTGCAGGTCGTCGCGGCGGACGCGGGGGCGGTGACGGCGGTGATCAGGCCGCCCGCGGTGGCGAGCACGACGGCGGTCGTGGCCGCCCTGGTCGTGCGTCTGGCTGGGTTCATTCGGTCCTCTGGTCGTGATCGGCGCGGCCGAGGCAGCCGCTGTGATCACGACTCGCGAGGAATGGACTTGGTTGTACGGATCTTTGCCTTCCCGAGGAAGTGCGTTTGATGGAGAGTCCGTAACGGGCGTTTGGAGAAGTTTCGCTATGTCTTCACATGCAAAGCGGAGCGTGGCGTTGCGCACTCGTTAAGTAGTTCCGCTTGACGGTGGGGGACGCCGACGCGTTGGCTTTTCAGACACATGGGTCGCACTGCTGCGCCCACGTCCGGAAGGCACCAAGAAGTGAGCTCCCCAATGCGTCGAATCGCCATATCCGTGGCCGCGTCCACGATGACCCTCTCGCTTACCGCCTGCGGCGCGCTCGGGGTGACCGGGAGTGGCAGCGAGGCGAGCCCGACCAAGGGGAACGACATCACCGTCGGCGTGCTGATGCCGGAGAAGACGAACACGCGGTACGAGGAGTTCGACTACCCCATCATCAAGGCGAGGGTCGCCTCCCTCACCGGCAACAAGGGCGAGACCATCTACGCCAACGGCGAGGCCGACGCGGACAAGCAGGCCCGCCAGATGCAGCAGATGATCGACGACCAGGTCGACGTCATCCTGCTGGACGCCGTCGACTCGCACGCCATCGCCGACACGGTGCAGAAGGCGAAGGACGCGGGCATCCCCGTCATCGCCTACGACCGCCTGGCCGAGGGCCCGATCGACGCGTACGTCTCCTTCGACAACGAGCTGGTCGGCGAGGTCCAGGGCCGCTCGATCATCGAAGCGCTGGGCCCGAACGCCGACACCTCGGACAAGATCGTCATGATGAACGGTTCGCCCACCGACCCGAACGCCGGTCAGTTCAAGGCGGGCGCGCGCTCCGAGCTGGAGGGCAAGGTGACGATCGCCGAGTCGTTCGACACCAAGGGCTGGAGTCCGGAGGAGGCCCAGGCCAACATGACCGCGGCGCTCAACAAGATCGGCAAGAGCAACATCGCCGCGGTGTACTCCGCCAACGACGCCATGGCCGGCGGCATCATCAAGGCCCTCGAGGCCGCGGGCGTCACCGAGCTGCCCCCGATCACCGGCCAGGACGCGGAACTCTCCGCCGTGCAGCGGATCGTCGCGGGCGAGCAGTACATGAGCGTCTACAAGCCGTACCCGCAGGAGGCGGAGGCCGCCGCGGAGATGGCCGTGGCCAAGATCCAGGGCAGGGACATCCAGTTCGACGCCCTCGCCTCCGACCGGGTCGACAGCCCCACCGACAAGGACATCGCCGCCCAGCTGGTGCCGGTGGTGGCCCTGACGAAGGCCAACATCGAGTCCACGGTCGTCGCGGACGGCATCTACAAGGTGTCCGACATCTGCACGAGCGGCTTCAAGTCGGCGTGCGCGGAGATCGGGCTGAAGTAGCCCACCTCGTGTCCGGCCTGTCAGTCGGCGTCCGTGACGTACTGGATCAGGGCGGCGAGGCCGGCGGGGGCGGCGGTCAGGATGACGTCCGGGGTGTCGCTCTCGCGTAGGCGGATCGTTTTGTCGGGGGCGGTGGCGACGTAGAGGCAGTTGCCTTCCGGGCCGCCGCTGTACGACGACTTCTGCCAGTGCAGTTCGGTCACCGCGCCTCCTCAGAGGGTGTAGAGCACATGCTGGATGAGGGCCAGCGAGTCCTTTACCGAGTGTGTTTCGGGGGCCAACGATACGTCGATAGGGGCGAGGGCGTTCTTCGCGATCCGGTCGAACAGCGAGTTGTACTCCCGGAGATGGCGCTGCTGCACCAAGTAGTGGGAGCCCAGTAGCTGTTCGACCACGACGGTGCCCAACTTCGGGTTGGTGGGGATGATATGGGCGAAGTTGCCGGTGAGAGCCGCGTGCGCCTGGGAGGTGAACGGATAGACCTGGATGGTCACGTTCGGCAGGCGCGCCAGCTCGATGAGATGCAGCAACTGCTCCCGTACGACCTCCGTGCCGCCGAACCGCATGTGCAGCGCGGACTCGTGGATGACGGCATGCACGGACGGCGGGTTCTCGCGCGTCAGGATGTGCTGCCGTTCCATACGGAACCTCAGCCCCTCCTCGATGTTCGCAAAGCCCAGGTCCTCGCTGGTGAAGATGGCCCGCGTGTAGTCGGCCGTCTGGAAGAGGCCCGGGATGAACAGTGGCTCGTGTGTCCGGATGGCTGCAGCCTCTGATTCGAGCTCGGCCAGGTTCAGGGAGTCCGGCCCCATGTGCTTCCGGTAGGCGCGCCACCAGCCTTTGCCGCTGGACTCGGAGAGGCATACCAAGGTCTCGATGTAGGGCTCCTCTGAGCAACCATAGACGCGGCAGAGGTCGAGTAGTCGCTCGGTGAGGATCGAGGTCCGGCCGGCCTCGATGTGCCCCAGCTGCCCGCGCGTCATGCCGATCCGATCGGCGGCTTCACTGGTGGTCAACCCCACCTGTTCGCGCAGTTGTTTGAGTTCGAAGCCGAGTCGCCGCTGTCGTTCGCTGATGGTGGTGCGCAGTCCCACGGGTTCTCCTTGGTGATCGGCCCAAAGTCTGCCCCGTCGGCGATGGTTAGTCCACCGATTCTGGTGATCAGGTTGCTCGCGAGAACCGTTCATCGCTACCTTGAGTATGGAATCAGTAACGCACTGAAACCGCCCAACCTCCCCTGCCCGTAAGCCGAAAGAGCACCCGCACCCGGGCACCGCCATCGCCGGGCAAGCCCCTTCGTATTCAGGAGCCCTCCGTGGACCCAGCCCGCCACCCCGCCCACCGCCCCACCCAACTCACCCACGAATACAGCCTGTTCGCCCCCGCCGACGCCACCGCACCCCGCGTCTGCCGTGACTTCGTACGTGCCGTTCTCTTCACCCACGACCGTGAACTCCTCGTCATGCCCGCCGCCCTGTGCACGTCGGAACTCGTCACCAACGTCCACCTGCACACCAAGGGCACCGCCATGCTCCGCGTCCGCCTCACCCCGGCCCGCTTCCACGTGAGCGTGTTCGACGAGAGCCCTGACCCACCCGTCGTCACGCACCCCGCCGCAGGGGCCGTTGCCTGCTGGGGGAGAGGGCTCGCGCTCGTCGCGGAGATGGCGGACACGTGGGGTGTCGCCGCCGAGAGGGCGGGGCGGTTCGCCAAGGGGGTGTGGTTCGAGCTGGGTGGGGGCGGGGGATCGTTCCGCCCCCGCTCGAACGGGTGACCTGGGCATTGTTGCCGCTGGTCAGCCGTACAGCCGTACCTACCGTGATCGCGTTGCTTGTGCCCCAGGCACGCCCAGCCCACACTTGAGGAGGTGACGCCACCGTGACTGCTGTTGCGCACGATAGGTCGGAGACCATGACCGAGTCTTTCTCCCCGGCCGGGAACGGCCCCGAGCTGGACGAGGTCCTGTGGCAGCTATGGAAAGCCGGCGAACTCCCCGAGGGCTACCGCGCTGAGATCATTGAGGGAGCCATCGAGGTGTCGCCCACCGGACGCTTTTCGCACGCCCAGGTTGTCAACCGTCTGTGGGACGCCCTGGGGGTCTTTCTGCACGACAGCGAGTACGGTGCCTGGAACGACACGAACGTGATCCACGCGCTCAGGGCTTGGATTCCGGACGGGTTGGTAGCTCCTCGGGACGCGGAGCTGGCCGAGGCGGAGGATGGCCTCGGTATCAAGGCCTCTGCGGTCGAGATGGTCGTCGAAGTCGTCTCCCCCGGCCAGCGAAACCAAGACCGCGACCGCATCCGCAAGCGCCGCGAATACGCCCGAGCCGGCATCCCCGTCTACGTCACCATCGACGACTACGACGGCCAGGGCGCCGCCACCCTCTTCACCGGCCCCCGCCCCGACAAGGCCGACTGGGAGGACATCCACCGCGTCCCGTACGGCACCGAGGTCACCGTCCCCGAAGGCCCGGCCAAGGGCTTCGTGATCGGGGAAGCGATCACGGGCCCGAAGCGGGTCTGAGCCGAACCCCCGTCACGCCACCCGCGTGAACTCCACCGTCACCTCCGGCAGACCGCCCGCCACCCCCCGGTACACGCCCTTGTGCGGCGTGACGTCGTCGTAGTCGCGTCCCCGGCCGACCACCACGTGGGACTCGTCGGCCCTCGTCCGGTTGGTGGGGTCGTAGCCGCACCAGTCGCCCGCCCAGTACTCGACCCAGGCATGGCTCTGGCCCGGGACCGGGCGGTGCAGTTCCGCGTCCTGTTCGGGGTGGAGGTAGCCGGAGACGTAGCGGGTGGGCAGGCCCAGGCCTCGGAGGAGGGCGAGCGTGACGTGGGCGATGTCCTGGCAGACGCCCGCGCCCTGTTCCCAGGCCTCGGCGGCGGAGGTGGTCACTCCGGTGGAGCCGGGGAGGTAGGCGACCCGGTCGGCGACCAGGGACGACACGACGGCGGCGGTCTCGTGCGGGTCGAGGCCGGCCGCCGCGTCCCCCGCCTGCTCCACCAGCTCGGCGGGGAGTGTCGTACGGGGGGTGTCGCCCGCGAACTCCAGCAGGCGGGAGCGCGCGGTGTGGGCGGCGACTTCCGGCCAGGTCGGCGGGTGCGGGAGCGGGTCCGGAGTGTGGGTCTCGACCAGGCTGGAGGCGGTGATGGTGAGGTCGGCGTGCGGGTCCATGAGGTCGAAGCCGGTGACCTGGGTGCCCCAGTAGTCCCAGTACGACCAGGTGGTGGCGGTCGGGCTGATGGTGACCCGGGAGTCCAGGGTGGTCTGGTGGGGCAGGGTCAGCGGGGTCATGCGGACCTCGTTGTGCGAGGAGACCGCGGCCTGGGCGTAGGAGACCCGGGTGACGTGCCGGATGCGGAGGCGACGAGCCATCTCAGGCTCCTTCCTGGGCCCACTCGACGGGGCCCTGGTAGGGGAAGAACCGCTCGGCCACTCCCTCGGCGGATGCCATGCAGGACTGCTGCAGATCCCGGAGAAGTGCGGGGAGTTGGTCTTCCATGGCCTGCGAGTCGAGGTATTCCAGGCGGGTGCGCATCCGGCCGATCGGGCGGCGCGCCGGGTCCTGGCGGGGGCGGCCGAGGGCCGTCAGGCACTCCTCGGCGGTGGTCAGGGCGTGCAGGGCCGAGCGCGGGAAGTCGCGGTCCAGGAGTAGGAATTCGGCCACCCGCGGGGTGTCGCCGAAGCCGCTGTGCACGCGCGCGTACGCCTCGTCGGCGCCGGACGCGCTGAGCAGGGTCGGCCAGTCGGGTGCGTGGGCGGCGTCCAGCACGCGCACCGACAGCAGCCGTACGGTCATGTCCACCCGTTCCAGGCTCCGGCCCAGGACGACGAACCGCCAGCTGTCGTCGCGGCTCATGGTGGAGTCGGCCAGGCCGAAGAAGAGGGCGGCCCGGCGCCGTACCAGCTCCAGGTAGCCGTAGGGGCCCGTACGGCGGGCCGCGAGCCGTTGGTCGGCGAGCGCGTGCCAGGTGGAGTTGAGGCACTCCCACATCTCGGAGGAGACCGCCTCACGGGCGCTCCTCGCGTTCAGCCGGGCCGCGCCGAGGGCGCCCTCGATGGAGCAGGTGGACCGGGCGTCGAAGGCCAGCTGGTCCAGGACCTGCTGCATGTCGACGCGCTGGTCGCCCGCGTCGACGCCGAGGATCGCGTACAGCGACCGGCAGGCCATGTCCTCGTCGCGCCAGGGGTCCTCCAGCATGCGGTGCAGGTAGGCGTCGAGGATGCGGCCGGTGTTGTCCGCGCGCTCGACATACCGTCCGGTCCAGGTGAGGGACTCGGCTATCCGGGACAGGATCACGTCGTTCACTGCTGCTGTGCCCCTTCCTGTACGACGGCGGGGGTGCCGTCGGGTCCGAGCTGGCGGGGGGCCACGTCGGGCAGCGAGCCGGGAGCGGTCGCGGCGGGCTGTTCCGCCGGACCCTCGGCCAGTACCCAGGTGTCCTTGGAGCCGCCGCCCTGGCTGGAGTTGACGATCAGGTTGCCCTCCTGGAGGGCGACGCGGGTGAGGCCGCCGGGCAGGACCCAGACGTCGTTGCCGTCGTTGACGGCGAAGGGCCGCAGGTCTATGTGGCGCGGTGCCATGCGTTCCCCGGCCAGGGTGGGGGAGGTGGACAGGGCGACGGGCCGTTGGGCGATGAAGCCGCGGGGGTCGGCGGCGACGGCGGCGCGGGTGCGTTCGAGGGTTTCGCGGTCGGCCTTCGGGCCGATGACGATGCCCTGGCCGCCGGCGCCGTCGACCGGCTTGATGACCAGCTGGTCGATCTGGTCGAGGACGGCGTCCAGTTGGCCGGGTTCGTCCGGCCGGAACGACTCCACATTGGGGAGAACCGGTTCTTCGGAGAGGTAGTAGCGGATCAGGTCCGGGACGTACGTGTAGAGCAGCTTGTCGTCCGCGATGCCGTTGCCGACGGCGTTGGCGAGGGTGACGTTGCCCGCGAGGGCGGCGCCCATGATGCCGGGGCAGCCGATCACCGAGTCGGGGCGGAAGTGGAGCGGATCGAGGAAGTCGTCGTCCAGGCGCCGGTATACGACATGGACGGGTACCTCGCCGCGGGTCGTCCGCATCCCCACCCGGTTGCCGCGGCAGACGAGGTCGTGCCCCTCGACCAGCTGCACGCCCATCAGGCGGGCGAGCAGGGCGTGTTCGAAGTAGGCGGCGTTGCTCGGCCCGGGGGTCAGGACGACCACCCGCGGATCCGTGGTGCCGTCGGGCGCGGCGGCCCGCAGGGCGGCGAGCAGGCGCTGCGCGTACCCGTCGACGGGCACCACGTGCTGCTCGGCGAAGAGGGAGGGGAAGATCCGGGTCATCGCGCGCCGGTTCTCGATGACGTACGAGACCCCGCTGGGCACCCGGACGTTGTCCTCCAGAACCCGGAAGTCGCCCACCTCGTCCCGTACGAGGTCGATGCCGGCGACATGGATGCGGACGCCGCCCGGCGGTTCGACGCCGTGGGCCGCACGGTGGAAGTGCGGCGAGTTGAGGAGCAGCCGCCAGGGCACGACACCGTCCTCGAAGGCGCGGGCCGGCCCGTAGGCGTCGGCGAGGTAGGCCTCGAGGGCCCTGACTCTCTGGCTCACCCCGCGTTGTATGAGATCCCACTCCAGGGCGTCCAGGATCCTGGGCACGAGGTCCAGCGGCCACGGCCGCTCCTCACCCGCGAAGGCGTAGGTCACCCCTCGGTCGGTGAACGCCCTGGCCATCTGGTCGGCCCGGAAGCGCAGTTCACTCGGCTCGATCGGCTGCAGCGCCGCCAGCACCGGCTCGTAGGCGGTCCTGACCTCACCCGGCCGCTCAAACATCTCGTCCCACGCGTCGGCCAACGCGTATGCGTCAAATATGTCCGCCATGGCCTGACGTTAAGTGCGGTTGGTAACGCGCTGATCTCTGCGTGATTTCCGGCAGCTCACGCGGGTGTGGGCGGGATCGGCGTGATGTCGGGGGTACGTGTGGCCCGCCGGGCGGGCGGCCTGCGACCGTCCGCTCTCGCGGCTGCGGCGGGGCGGTTCCACCGTGCGTCCGGCGGGTACGGGACACCCCCGTCAGCTTGTTGCAACCAGACCGGTGGAGGCGTGGAGTCAGTGGGGCAAACCGGTGTTTTCTCCCTGCCGGGAAGGGAGGAGCCGTGTTGCGGAGCGGGTCGGGTCCGCGCATAGTTGCGCTGCAAAAGACGCCGGAACCGGGGGTGGGATGGGCGATGGCCGGGCACGGGGCGGAGGAGCATCCACACGGTGCCGACCGACTGTGCGCGGCCGGGGATCGCGTGTATTCCCGGGCCGTGCGGCGGGGCCGCGTGCCGCGCGAGGACGCCGGGCCGGTGCCGTGCCTGCTGGAGCTGGCCCTGCTGCACCCGGACCCCGACGACATGGACTGGCTGGTGCCGACCGCACCCCAGGAGGTCATGACGCGGCTGCTGCGCGGCCTGTACGACGAGGTCAGCGCAAGCCAGCGGCGGGTGGGCTCGGCCGTGGCGGCCTTCGAGTGGTACGCGGGGCTCGGCCCACAACCGCAGGCGGCATCCCCCGAGGGCGGCGCGATCCGCGTCCTCGACGGCCTCTCCCGCATCCAGGCGGCGATGGACGAGGCGACGGAGGCCTGCACGACGGAGGTCCTGACCGTCCAGCCCGGTGGCATCCGTCCCGAGCACGAACTGACGGAGGGTCTGCACCGGGCGTTGGCTCTGCGCGGCAGGGGCGTTCGCATGCGCGATCTGTACACGCACGTGGCCCGGCACGGGCAGGGCCTGCTCAACTACCTGGAGCTGATGGGCGGCACGGTCCAGGCACGCACCCTGGACGAGGTGATCGACCGCCTGATCCTCTTCGACCGCACGGTGGCCTTCATCCCGGCGAACGCGGACCGCACCCTGGCCCTCGAACTACGCCACCCCGCGCTGGTGGAGTACCTGGGCACGGTCTTCGAACGCCTCTGGCGCCTCGCGATCCCGCTCACCGCCCCCCTGCCCGACACCGGCATCGAGGGCATCTCGCACCGGGAGCAGTCCATCGCGTCGCTGCTCGCGGAGGGCCACCAGGACGCGGTGATCGCGGAGCGGCTGGGGATAAGCGTCCGCACCTGCCGGGCGCACATCGCGCGGCTGTCGGAGACGCTCGGCGCGGCCAGCCGAACGCAACTGGGTGTCCGTATCGCCCAGGTGGGCCTCGACGGCGCCTCCCACGCGGCCGACGTGGGCTCGGGGCCGGCCCTCACCCTTCCTGATCAAGGATCCCGGCCCGTCCGATGAGGTAACCGAGCTGCGCCCTGCTCTCGCTGCCGAGGGTGGAGGCGAGTTTGGCGATGTGCTCGCGGGCGGTGCGGATGTTCAGGCCGAGGCGGTCGGCGATGACGGCGTCGGTGTGGCCCTCGACCAGGAGGGCGGCGATGGCCCGTTGGCGGGGCGTGATGCCGTTCATGGCGGTCTGCTGGACGGCCTGGGGGTACATGGGGGTGGCCAGGCGCCAGAGGCGGTCGAAGGTGACGGCCAGGAAGGTGACGATGGCCGGGTGGCGGATCTCCAGGGCCAGCGTCCGGTCCGCGTTCGCCGGGATGAAGGCCACCACACGGTCGACGATGAGGATGCGCTCCGTCACCTCGTCCAGGGAACGGGCTTCCACGTCACCCCGCAGTTCTTCGTAGCGGCGCAGGACGGTCGGCGCGTGGCGGAGGGTGTGCTGGTAGAGCGTGCGGATGCGGCCGCCACGATCGAGCAGAGCCTGGTCGCGGACCACCGCCTCGTCGATGACCCCGGGGGTCAGGCGGGTGTGGCTCGTGTGCGGCTGGATGGCGAGGAGCTCGCCCGAGGTGTCGGCCATGGCCTGGGCTATGGCCCGCCTGATGCGGTCGAGGCCGCTGAGGACGGTGACCGAGGGGGTGCTCCCGGTTCCCGTGCCGCGGCCGTCGATCCGCATCAGCGGTTCGAACATGTCCGCCAGCCGCTGCTCGCGCCTGCGCTCGTCCGCGATGCGTTCCTCGGCGGTCCGCAGCATCCGGTGCAGGGCGACGGCCGGAGCGACGGGCTCCAGCCGGTTCAGGTCCGCCACGGCGGGGTGCAGGAGCCCGAAGTCGACCAGACAGGGCGCCGCTTCCGCGTCGGCCGCGCTCACGTGCCCTTCGCGCAGGGCAGTCTCGTACAGCTCCCTCGCCGCCACGCACAGGTCTTCCACGCCGTGTTCCCGGTGCGGCGCGCCCACTTCCTCCGTCGTCGTCGCAGGCGTGTGGGCCTCGCTCACGGATGACCGTCTTCCTTCGGGCCCGCGTGATCCTGGTCCAGGATCCCCGACTGTGCGATGAGGAAGCCGAGTTGTGCCCGGCTCCCGCTGCCCAGGGCCGCGGCGAGCTTGGCGATGTGGGCGCGGCAGGTGCGGACGTTCATGCCGAGGCGCCTTGCGATCGCCTCGTCCACGTGGCCGTCGATGAGGAGCTTGGCGATGGTCCGCTGGACGCCCGTGATGCCCTCGGGCGTCGATTCGTACCGGACCTCGTCCATGAGGGGGGTCGCTCGCTGCCAGAGCTGCTCGAAGACCTTGGTGAGGTACTGCACGAGACCGGGGTGGCGCAGTTCCAGGGCGACCGTCCGGTCGTCCTGTGCGGGGATGAAGGCGACCGTGCTGTCGCAGATGATGAGCCGCTCGATGAGTTCCTCGAGCGTGCGGATCTCCACCTTGGCACCGGCCATCTGGTCCATGTAGGCGTAGGTGCTCTGGCTGTGCCGGACCGTGTGCTGGTAGAGGGTGCGCATGGAGATGCCGCGCTCGATCAGCGGCTTGCTGCGCTTCAGCGCCTGGCTGAGGATGTGCTCCGGCCGGCTGCCGCCGGGCTGGACGGTCAGGACCTCGGTGCGGGCCTCGGCGATCGCCACGTCGAGCGCCGAGTGGATGCGGTCGATGCCTTCCAGCACGGTGATGGCGTGCGTGGTCGCGGGTTTCTGGGCACTGATCTCCAGGAACGGCTGGAAGGTTCCGGCGAGGTCGAGGGTGAGCCGACGTCGGTCCTGGATCTCGCGTTCCAGGGGCTGGAGTTGCTGCGCCAGCACGACGGACGGCGGAACCGGGCGGAGCCACTGTGCGTCGTCCGGGTCGGGGTGGAGCAGCGCGAACTCGAGCAGACACGGGGCAGGTTCGACCTCACGGCGAGAGACGCGTCCTGCGCCGAGGGCGGTGGCATAAATACGCGCACCTTCCGCGCATAGGTCGGCTATGCCATGCGGATGTGCCCCTTTTGTGCTCTTCGATGGCAAATCTCCACCCCCCAGGGTCCTGAACGTGCAGGAACATGATGCATCTCTTGTGTGGCATTGACGTGCCTGAATGAGCCATCGTCTTGTTTCACGGGGGAGAGGAAGCCATCAAGTGAGGACGAAGCCGACTATGAAAAAGAGAATGCTTCGCTCGGTGCTTGCCACTGCCTTCGTTGTTGCGCTGGCCAGCGGTGCGGCCGGTCCTCTCGACGTCGGCTGGGCGAGTCCCACTGGAGAGGCGAGCACGGCCGCGGTGAAGGACGTCGGCTGGTCGACCGTCGCCGGTGGCAGTGGCGACGTCGGCTGGGGGGTCACCCTCGGTGCCAGTGATGACGTCGGCTGGTCCACCCCGGCGGACGCGGACGCATGACCACTCCACCCGACGACCGCTCCTTCCGCCGCGAAATGGCCACCGCCTACCGCTCCGGCTGGCACTTCATCGACCTCGTCACCGCGATCCCCCACGCCGGTGACTCGTTGATGGTGACCGTCTTCGGTGAGCCGGTCGTCGTGACGCGGGACGAGGACGAGGACGTACGGGCCTATCGGTGTCTGCGGCGGCCCCGGGGCGCGCCGCAGCCCGTGCGGTGTGCCATCCGGTACGGAATGATCTTTGTGAACCTGGACCAGCGGGACCATCGACTGGTGGAGCAGGACGCTCCGCCACAACGGACCATCTCAGCCACCCCCCGCAGTGCCTGACGCGATTCCCCCGTCGTAACAGATCGCTCAGGTGCTTCCCCCCGCAGCGGCGTCACCGTGACCTGAACACGGTGACGCCGCTGCAGTTTGGGGACATTTACGGGTCTCGGGCGAATCCGTGTGTGGCCGAAAGTGATCGATCTTGCGTGCGGTGCGGACCCCGGCAGCTCTGTGCGGGTCCTGGAGGGCCTCCGAGGCCCACCGCCCGGTCCTTTCGGCGGCGGGGCCCTCCTCAGCCGCGCCCCATCGCCCGCGTCAGCTCGATCTCGATGACCACGCGTGTCGGGTTCGGGCGCGGTGGGTGCCCGTAGCGCTCCTCGTAGCGGCGCTCCGCCTCCGCGACCCGTTCCGGCCCCGTGCGGACGAACGCCCGGCCCTCCAGGGTGGCCCAGCGGCGGCCGGCGACCTGGCAGACCGCGACTAGGGCGCCCGCCGGGCCCGCCGCCAGGATGTTGCGCACCTTCGTGCTGCCCTTGTCCGTGATCACCCGAGCGAGCCGGCTCTCCGGGTCGTATGTCACTCCGACCGGAACCACGTGCGGGCTGCCGTCGGGGCGGGGTGTCGTCAGGGTGCACAGGTGCCGTTCGCGCCAGAAGCTGAGGTACGGCGCGTCCGGGGCACCCGGGTCCTGGGGATGTGCGGCCATGCCACCGAACCTAGCCGTCCGGAGCCTCCCCGTGGCCACCTTGAGTGGAATAGACTCAAGTTTGTGTAGGTTAATTGAGTCAGTGTGACGGGACGGCTGACGCAAGGACGCCAGGAGGAGGAGACAGCGAACGTGGACGCCGAGCTGACCAACCGGAGCCGGGACGCCATCAACGCGGCCGGCAACCGGGCCGTGACCGAGGGGCACCCCGACCTCACCCCGGCCCACCTGCTCCTGGCCCTGCTCCAGGGCCAGGACAACGAGAACATCGTCGACCTGCTGGCCGCCGTCGACGCCGACCAGGCCGCCGTGCGGGCCGGCGCGGAGAAGGCGATCGCCTCGCTGCCCAGCGTGACCGGGTCCACCGTCGCGCCCCCGCAGCCCAACCGCGAGCTGCTCGCCGTGATCGCGGACGCCCAGGAGCGGGCCAAGGATCTCGGGGACGAGTACCTCTCCACCGAGCACCTGCTGATCGGCATCGCCGCGAAGGGCGGCCCGGCCGGCGACGTACTCTCCGGGCAGGGGGCCACGGCGAAGAAGCTGTCGGAGGCCTTCCAGAAGGCAAGGGGAGGACGCCGCGTGACCACCGCCGATCCGGAGGGCCAGTACAAGGCCCTGGAGAAGTTCGGGACCGACTTCACCGCCGCCGCGCGGGAGGGCAAGCTCGATCCCGTCATCGGGCGGGACCAGGAGATCCGCCGGGTGGTGCAGGTGCTGTCCCGCCGGACCAAGAACAACCCCGTGCTCATCGGCGAGCCCGGCGTCGGCAAGACCGCCGTGGTCGAGGGGCTCGCTCAGCGGATCATCAAGGGCGACGTGCCCGAGTCCCTCAAGAACAAGCGGCTCGTCGCGCTCGACCTCGGCGCCATGGTGGCCGGAGCCAAGTACCGCGGTGAGTTCGAGGAGCGGCTGAAGACCGTCCTCGCCGAGATCAAGGACTCCGACGGACAGATCATCACCTTCATCGACGAGCTGCACACCGTCGTGGGCGCCGGCGCCGGCGGGGACTCCTCGATGGACGCCGGGAACATGCTCAAGCCCATGCTCGCGCGTGGTGAACTGCGCATGGTCGGCGCCACCACCCTGGACGAGTACCGAGAGCGCATCGAGAAGGACCCGGCGCTGGAGCGCCGCTTCCAGCAGGTGCTGGTCGCCGAGCCGAGCGTCGAGGACACCATCGCGATCCTCCGCGGCCTCAAGGGGCGCTACGAGGCCCACCACAAGGTGGTGATCGCGGACAGCGCGCTGGTCGCGGCCGCGACCCTCTCCGACCGGTACATCACCTCCCGCTTCCTCCCCGACAAGGCCATCGACCTGGTCGACGAGGCGGCATCCCGCCTCCGCATGGAGATCGACTCCTCGCCCCTCGAGATCGACGAACTCCAGCGTGCCGTCGACCGGTTGAAGATGGAGGAGCTCGCGCTGGTCAAGGAGACCGACCCCGCCTCGCGCGAGCGCCTGGAGCGGCTGCGCCGCGATCTCGCCGACAAGGAGGAGGAACTGCGCGGCCTGACCGCCCGCTGGGAGAAGGAGAAGCAGTCCCTCAACCGCGTCGGTGAGCTGAAGGAGAAGCTCGACGAACTGCGCGGGCAGGCCGAACGCGCCCAGCGCGACGGCGACTTCGACACCGCCTCCAAGCTGCTGTACGGCGAGATCCCCACCCTGGAACGGGACCTGGCGGCCGCCTCGCAGGCAGAGGAGGAGGCATCCAAGGACACCATGGTCAAGGAGGAGGTCGGCGCCGACGACATCGCCGACACCGTCGCCGCCTGGACCGGCATCCCCGCCGGACGCCTCCTGGAGGGCGAGACCCAGAAACTCCTGCGCATGGAGGAGGAGCTGGGCCGTCGCCTCATCGGCCAGACGGAGGCCGTGCAGGCGGTGTCGGACGCGGTACGGCGCACCCGCGCCGGCATCGCGGACCCCGACCGCCCCACCGGCTCCTTCCTCTTCCTCGGCCCCACCGGCGTCGGCAAGACCGAACTCGCCAAGGCACTCGCCGACTTCCTCTTCGACGACGAGCGGGCCATGGTCCGCATCGACATGAGCGAGTACGGCGAGAAGCACACCGTTTCGCGGCTCGTCGGCGCGCCCCCCGGTTACATCGGCTACGAGGAGGGCGGCCAGCTCACGGAGGCGGTGCGGCGGCGGCCGTACAGCGTCGTCCTGCTCGACGAGGTCGAGAAGGCGCACCCGGAGGTCTTCGACATCCTCCTCCAGGTGCTGGACGACGGCCGCCTGACGGACGGCCAGGGCCGAACGGTGGACTTCCGCAACACGATCCTGGTCCTCACCTCGAACCTGGGCAGCCAGTTCCTGGTCGACCCGATCACGAGCGAGGCGGAGAAGAAGGAGCAGGTGCTGGAGGTGGTCCGGTCCTCCTTCAAGCCGGAGTTCCTGAACCGGCTCGACGACCTGGTCGTCTTCTCGGCCCTGTCCAAGGACGAGCTGAGCCGGATCGCCCGCCTCCAGCTCGACCGCCTCACCCAGCGGCTGGCCGAACGCCGCCTCACCCTGGAGGTCAGCGACGAGGCCCTGGCCTGGCTCGCCACCGAGGGCATGGACCCGGCCTACGGCGCCCGGCCCCTGCGCCGCCTCGTCCAGACCGCCATCGGCGACCGCCTCGCCAAGGAGATCCTCTCCGGCGAGGTCAAGGACGGCGACACGGTCCGGGTGGACGTGTTCGGGGACGGCCTGATCGTCGGGCCGGCGACCGGCAAGACGCTCTGAGCGGACGGACGACACGGGCGGGGATGCCGGCCTTCCCGGCCCCCGCCCGGGTCACGGTCACAGCGTGAACGCCACGAACCGCACCCGGGACCAGTCGGGCCCGTCGTGAGTGATGTCCACCTGTACGGCGCCGTGGTCGCCAAGCTCCCCGGGGCCCAGGTTCAGGCAGAGGTCGGCCGTGGCCTCGCCGCACTGCGACGTCCGCGGCTCGGGCCCGCCTCGGTACGTGGCCGCCAGCCAGTCCCGCACCTGGTCGCGGGGCATACGGAAACGGGCGTCGTAGCGGGTGTCGATGCCGGACTGCACCTCGCAGGCGGCGTCGTCCGCGCCGGAGGGCAGCTTCGCCCCGCCGAAGGCCAGCGCCTCGGCGCACGGTGCCTTCTCGACCCCCGTCCGCACGGTGTCGTCCGTGAACAGCCACAGGACGAGCAGCACGAGCGCTCCGGCCACCAGCAGGGCCGGTAACGCCAGGATCGCCGCGAACACGCCCCAGCGGGTCCTGCCGGGCGTTCGCGGCTCCGTCGCGGGTTCGTCGCCGCTCCGCGTCATGAGTTCCCCTCCGTCGGGTACCCGTCGGTACCTGCTTCCTGCTTTCCGCTTCTGCTGACCGGATCATGTCAGCCCAGGGCTGACAGACTCGCCGGGGCTTGCCACCCCCCTCCCCGCATGGGGGAGGATGGCAGGATCCGTACGAAGGGAAAATCACGGTGACCATCGACCCGTCCTCGATTCCGAACTTCGGGGGCCAGCCCGAGCCGCAGCCGCAAGGACCGGCGGGCCCCGTCGTCCCGGATCAGGACCTCGTGAAGCAGCTCCTCGACCAGATGGAGCTGAAGTATGTCGTCGACGACGAGGGAGACCTCGCGGCGCCGTGGGAGCAGTTCCGTACGTACTTCATGTTCCGTGGTGAGGGAGACCAGCAGGTCTTCTCGGTGCGGACGTTCTACGACCGCCCCCACAAGATCGACGAGAAGCCTCTGCTGCTGGAGTCCATCGACGACTGGAACCGGCGCACCCTGTGGCCCAAGGTCTACACGCACACGCATGACGACGGCACCGTCCGTCTGATCGGCGAGGCGCAGATGCTGATCGGCACCGGCGTCAGCCTGGAGCACTTCGTGTCCTCCACGGTCAGCTGGGTGCGGGCCGCCATCGAGTTCGACAAGTGGCTCGTCGAACAGCTCGGCCTCGAGCAGGAGGTCAACGACGCGGAGAAGCCCGAAGAGGACGAGTAGGTCCTCCCGGGCCTTAGCGGTCCGTAGCGCCCGTAGCGGCGAAGGAGAGCCCGGCCAGGGCGCCGACCACCACGGTCGCGTGCCAGGGCCGGGCTCTCGCCGTCCGAAGGGGGCGCCCCCCCTTCCCGGTGGTCTCCGCGCGGCGGCCGCGCCGCCATCAGCTCTCACGGGTGAGTCGCTGCCTCGACGGCTACCTCCGCCCGTACCGTCTTGCCTACGGGCGGGCGGCGCCGACCCCCAGCGCACGGCCAGGACGTCCAGGAGGAGCAGCCCTCGGCCGGACTCACCCTCGGGGGACGACGAGGGCGGCACCGCGGGCGGCCGCTTCGCGGAGGCGGCGTCCGCGACCTCGATGTGAACCAGGCCCGCCGCCGCGTCGAGAGCGAGCCGGAGACCGAAGTCGCGTCCGCGGACTCGGCCGTGCTGTACGGCGTTCGCGGTGAGTTCGCCGACGAGGAGGCCGACCGTGCACGACGCGTCCGACGCCGGCGGGTAGCCCCACTCCTCCATGCGCCGGACGGCGCGGTGCCGGGCGAGTTGCGCACCTCGCGGTGAGCTGCAATCAGGAAGGGGGCGACTGCGTGGAGGTGGCCGACGGGTTCCGGGGGCCGTCGTCCCCGTCCGTGACAGCAAGGTCCCGCACGGTCCGGGGTTCTGCTTCGAGGCCGCCTCCTGGACCGCCTTCATAGGCGAGTTGAAGGCCGGGCACCGCCGTCCCTGAGGCGGCCGGCCCCCGGCCGCCGTCCGCGTTCCGGGCTCCCCGGGCCCTTGTCCGCGAGGGTCCGGCGGGCCACTGACCTCCTGAAAGAACCGGGAGAAAGAACTACCCGCCCACCCGCCCTCCCCGACTTCACGGTGATCTCCAACGCCCTCGCCCAGCGACGCGGAAGCGCGGTCACGGTCGGCGTCGCGGCGTACATCTCCTCGCTGCCCGACGGCTCCTCCGTGACCATCACCACCCTGTGCGAGCACTTCAGCGAGGGGGAGATCCTCATCTCGCGAGCGCTCAGGGACTTGGAAGCGGCCGGATTCCTGGAGCGCCGCCGCGAGCGAACGCCCACCGGGCAGGTCCGTACCCGAACGTACTTCTACGACGTACCCGGCGGTGGCCCGGATCCGGACCCGGACGGGCCTCCGGGACTGCCGAAGCCGCCCCGCCCCCGGAAGTCGCTGCAGCCGAGAAAGCCCCGCCCGTTTCGGCAACCACCACCGAAGCGGCGCCCGCCCCCGCCCGGGACCAGCCGCAGAAACCGGCGTCACTCTCCGACGCCGACCCCCAGGCAGTCGCCGTTCTGACCTCGCTCCGCCGCGTCGATCCGCGTCTCGTCCTGTCCGAGCAGGAGGCCGTGCGTCTGGCGCCGGCCGTCGGACAGCGGCTCGCGGCCGGTGTCGGACCCTCCCACGGTCCGTCTCAGCCCGCCAGCGTCTTGAGCCGGGTCACCGCCTCCTCCAGCACGGTCGTCTTCTTGCAGAACGCGAAGCGGACGAAGGGCGCGCCCGCGTCCCGGTGGTCGTAGAAGACTGCGTTCGGGATGGCGACGACGCCCGCGCGCTCGGGCAGCGCGCGGCAGAAGGCGAAGCCGTCCTTCTCGCCCAGGGGGCGGATGTCGGTGGTGATGAAGTAGGTGCCCGCGGGCCGGAACACCTCGAAGCCCGCCTCCGTGAGGCCCGTGGCCAGCAGGTCCCGCTTCGCGAGCATGTCGTCACGGAAGGCGGTGAAGTAGCTGTCGGGGAGCGCCAGCGCCTCGGCGACGGCGTGCTGGAAGGGCCCCGACGCGACGTACGTCAGGTACTGCTTCGCCGAACGCACCGCGCTGACCAGCCCCGGGGCGGCCGTCACCCAGCCCACCTTCCAGCCGGTGAACGAGAACGTCTTGCCGGCCGAGCCGATCGACACCGTCCGCTCGCGCATCCCCGGGAAGGTGGCGAGGGGCACGTGCTCGGCCTCGCCGAAGACCAGGTGCTCGTACACCTCGTCCGTCACCACGAGCAGATCGCGCTCGACGGCCAGCTCGGCGATCGCGGTGAGCTCCTCGCGGGTGAGGACCGTGCCGGTCGGGTTGTGCGGGGTGTTGATCAGCAGCAGCCGGGTGCGGTCGGTGACGGCGGCGCGCAACTCGTCGAGGTCGAGGCGGAAGGTGGCGCCTTCCTCGTCGACGTGGGGGCGCAGCGTGACCGGCACGCGCGTGCCGCCCGCCATCGCGATGCAGGCCGCGTACGAGTCGTAGTACGGCTCGAGGGCGACGACCTCGTCACCCGGCTCGACCAGCGCGAGCAGCGCGGCGGCGATGGCCTCCGTGGCGCCGGCCGTGACCAGTACCTCGGTGTCGGGGTCGTACGACAGGCCGTACCGGCGTTCCTGGTGGGCGGCGATCGCGGTACGCAGCTCCGGGACGCCCGGGCCCGGCGGGTACTGGTTGCCGCGGCCGTCGCGCAGGGCCCGTACGGCCGCCTCCCTGATCTCCTCGGGCCCGTCCGTGTCGGGGAAGCCCTGGCCCAGGTTGATCGACCCGGTTCGCAGGGCGAGGGCGGACATCTCGGCGAAGATCGTCGTCCCGAACTCGGCGAGCCGGCGGTTGAGGAGGGGGCGTGCGCTGGAGGTCATGCCGGTCATCCTGCGCCCAAGCTCTGGAGTTCCTCAACTCACCTTCGGGGATGGGCGCCTGTGCTGGTGAGCGGTGCACCGTCTCTGAGCAGGGGGAGGACTGTCGTCGACTGTCGTCATCTGTCGTCGTGGGCCGCCCTCGGACGGCCCACAGACGGCCCGGCGGCCCACCTCGAAATGAGAGACCCGAGACCCGAGCGTCCCATCCGAGCCTCTTGGGTCGTTGGCGTCTCGCAGCCGTCCGGCACCCAAATGCTCACGGCGACGGAGCTTGGACGAGACCCGGCAGAGTGATCAGGCGGAAGATCGAGGATTTCCGACTGTGTCTAATGGTGCCGATGCTACTCGGAAGCGGGAAGGAGCAAGACTTCAGGCTCCACAATGAGCCCCCGGTCTTGAAATGACTCAAGCTGACGCATGGGCTGGAAGAACTTTTCTTCCAGCCGTTGCCGAATCTCGGCCTCGCTGTAGCCGGCCTGAAGCAGAAGAGCTACGAAGTCACTCACGGCATCTACTTCCGCCTTCGTCGCGGCAGCCACAAGTTGACGCTTTTCGGTTTCGTTGCGATAGGAGTAGTCTTTCTTGCGCTCGTGCCTATCATTGAGGTATTCGCGAATCTGCTGGAGGGGATTCAATACGCCCAGGAACTCCCATACTCCCGGGGAGTCAACGTGTGCCGACATGAACACCAAGCGGTGAGTAGTGGCTAGATAATCAGGAATATAATCGCCAGTATAGACGCGCTCTGGGGCGCGGCTGCGAGGTCCCAAAGCGAGCGCTACGGCTCCTCTGATTTCGCCGATTTCGGAATATGCAGCATTTAGGGCTTGGAGGAGGCTGCACAGGTCATCGACGGGTATTCCGGATTGGCTCTCGAACCTAAAGACACCGAATTGCGTGTCTGTCGCTGAGGCCTCGTCCTCGTCCTCGTACGCGTAGTCCTCGTACTCCTCCTCCTCGTCCTCATATGCATTCTCTTCTTCCGGCTCTTCTTCTTCTGCTTCTCGATGTGGGTGCGTAGCCATGGCGACCTCCTACTGGCGCAGACAGGGCACACTTTACTGGCGACGCCAATGGGGTGCGATTTCAGAGAATTATCGCTAGGCCGAATGGCTGAATTGGTCCCTCGACTTGCCTTCGGGAATTGGCACCTGCGCCGGTATCTGACGTCCCGCCCCTGAGCAGGGGGAGAGTGGTCGGCAACTGTCGTCGTCGGCTGCCCTCGGACGGCCCCGGCTGAGCCGGGGCCGTCTGGGTCTTTTAAGCTCAGCCCCCTCGATGCGAACTATCGGCGAGGCGGTCACTGAGGTCTTTTCGGCTCGCCATCGGTGGTCCTGCGGCAGGTGGCGGTCGGCCGCGGTCGGTGTGGTTGCTGTACTTCGCTGCTGTACCGCACCCATTGCGGCCACCTGCTGGGCTGACGAGCTGCCCGAGACGCCGCCATGGCCGGGCCACATCAGTGCCCTGATGACCCGAGCAGCAACGCCGACGGTCGGTCGGGCCGTAGCACATGCATGGATTGGGCCCTTCACGTACCACAGCGACCCCGAGAAACGACTCGTCATGGCACGTCGCTATTACACAATCCCCCCGCATTCGCCATCGCAGCAGACATACGCCTCGCCATCGAAGGTAAGGATTTCACAATCCTGCGTCGAAGCACCGCCGTCAAATCTCCGCGCGGGGGGAGTGGACAGTGCGTCCAGCCGAGCGCGAGCCAAGGAGGACTGCATCCGAGAATACAGACCCAAAAAGAACGCCACGTCCTGTCGCAATTCACTGGGCCACTTGAACGTGACCTTGACAAGAGGGTGTTCGTGGTCTTTGCATCTGATATTTCTCAGATGAGCGAAAGATTCAACTATCTCGATCGGAAGCGACAGCCAGTCCTCACACGAGAGTGACGTTGTGAAGCTCACAACCGACGAGGACCCTTCAACAGTCTTCACCATGCCAACAATTGACATTTCTTTAGGGTCGGGCAATTCGCCAGTCGACAGCTTGGCCAGAAATTCCTCAGGGCTATGATCGCGCATCCGAAGCACTTCCAGTTCTACTGGCTACGTAGAGGGTGATACCGCTGCATCGGGGCATGCGATAATTCTGCTTCCAGGCTAGTCCGACTCCCCCTGGTGTGCATCTTCACCAGTCTGGGTCGACTTTCGGGGGCCAGATCCCAGTTACGGGTATCGGGACCCTGATTGCGAGTTACGCGTAGGTTCCCGCCACGGCCACGCCCACGGACGCGCCCACGACGGCCGCCACCTGCTTGCATCCGCCTGATCCCCAACCGGGCAGGCCACGGACGGGGGCCGTTCTCACGCGCACTGCCCGTCAATCACCGTGGTTCCCCGTCAGTTCCCGGCCCATCGGGCACGGTAGGGGCACAGCGGGGGTGCTAGGCCTTCAACGCTCGACGGAGCAGACAGATGATCGCTACTCGCTCGCCTGTAATGGCCTTACCTTCGCCGACCGAGAGGTGCTCCAAGCGCCATCCCTCGCGCTCGATGTCCTCGATCTGATCATTGACCCCGGTCAGCGCACCCGTGGTCATCGAGGCGTTCGTAGGGGTTCACGGGCCAGGTCGGAGGGGGCGCGCGTACGGCGGTGAACAGTGGCGGCCGCCGGCGTACTGGACAAAGACCAGGACAACGAGCCGAAGCTGAAGGCTCCGGAAAGGGACTGTACGATCCGTACGTTTTTTGCTGCCGTTCCCTGCATGCCGAAAACGGGAATCTGAATCAAGGCGCACCATCCACGTGCCCGTATCACCAGGTCGGCTAGCCCGCCTGATCTCAGTGCGCCCGCGCCTCGTTCGCATCTTCACACCTGACGGAACATCAACTCCAGGTTGACCAAAAGGGGATTGATCGTTTTTCACTGCCGAACAGGCTGGTGGTGACCATCCCCACCAAACGTCCGGTTTCGTTGGGACTTTCGAGGTGGCGTGCGTCACGATCTCTTCCACGACAAGCCCCCGTCACAGGCGACGGGGCCATCTGAGCGGACGCCGAGTCCTGCTGCTGCCCGGATGCTCTGTCGACAGGAGTGGATCGGCAGGAGTGGAGGACCCAAGCACGACGGGTCGCCGGAGCGGTCACGCCATGACCGAACGAGCAGCCCTTGGGGTGAAGCCGCGTCAGCGGCCGGGCAACTTCGCCAGCCCGAATCCGACAGGTCATCCTTCACAGGCGGCTGACGAAGGCTGAGCGAGCCATGACGGCAACGCAGAACAACCCGCAACTCTCGGGGCCCGGGAACGAGTCCTCGAGGAACAGGAAGACGGAAGCCGTGATCACGGTCCTGGTCGCGATCATCGGCGGATGCTTCGCGGGCATCCTCCGTCGAACGATGGAGGGGGTCTCGTACTACGAGGCCATCAGCACAGGGGCTCTAGCTGCACTCGGGCTGGGCGGTTTCATCTTCGTGGTCTTGACCTACGTCAACAGGTCTTGATCAAGAGCACATCGGCGGTCGGCTAACCTCCACCACCCTTCGGAGGCGCCAACGGGAAGGTCTGATCTTCACGGTGATCCTGTAGGAGACGCGGACAGGTTGAGAGAGGTCTTGGCATCCAGACCAGGACCTCTCTTTTTTATGATTGCGCTCGGTGAGCGCCGCCAGCATCGCGTATGATCGCGGCCCCTCTGCTCGAAGACGACAGGCGGAGGGCCGCGGTTTTCAAGAGCGTCGCACTGAGATGTACGGAAACCGTCCTGACCTGCAAAGACGGTCATTGAGGGCCTCAATGCCCAGTCTTTGGCCCACGCATAGCCCACTGAGGGGAGGATCTCCCCACTCTGGCCTTGAGTCTGCTTCCCTTGATCAGACTGTCCGAGATGGCGCAACTCCCGGACACCTCTGCGCGGATGAGGTACCGATAGGGCATGAGTGATCCGTCGTCGACTTCCCAGCCTCCAGACTGGCCTCACTGCGGATTCAGGGCCAACTCTCCTGACGATCCCATTGGGTGCCGTGGCCACGTCGCGGGGACCTACGATGCATGTCTCGCGCACCTGGAGCCAGGTGAATACCACGATTTCCTGTCCTCGCTACGTCCTGGCGACGATATCGACCTACGTGGAACTCGCTTCGCCGGGTCGATGCTTCGCGATCTGCTCCACGCCACCGAAGACGAAGAATCTAATGCACGTATACGCCTCGCCAATTTCGAAGAGTGCACCTTTGAGGGGAATATCGATTTTAGCGATTCACTTTTTGAGCATTTAGCGCTCTTCAATAGATGTAAATTTCGAGGGCTGGCGGACTTTAATCGAGCGACCTTTCAAGGCGGAAGCATATTTGCAGAATCTGAATTCACTCGCGCGAGTTTCGTGCGTGCCATCTTTCAAGGTGTAGGGCATTTCAAAGAGTGCACGTTCGGCAATGCAGACTTCACCGAGACGACGTTTCAAAGTTTCGCGCAATTTGACGATTCAGAGTTCCTTGACACTTGCACCATAACGGCCACCTTTGAAGATGACGCCACATTTATCCAAATTAAAAGCGCCAAGGAGATCGACTTCTCATACTCGTCCTTTAATGGCGCGGCCGCATTCGCCAGATCCGAGTTCACCGGGCAAGTCAAATTTGATTCGGTCAGATTCGTGCGCCAAGCCAGGTTCGACGGCGTCTCTTCATCGGGTCCGGGTGCACTCTCTGTCCACAGTGCGCAATTCACTGAATCGTGCATCTTCACTGGCGCCAGCCTGCAATACGCAATTTTCGAGAATACCACTTTTGGGTCGCGCGCGGATTTCAACGACTGCTCATTTTCAGATAGAGCGAACTTCGCCGGTTGCAGGTTCCGCCGAGACTTTAACCTGAAGGGTAGCGTATTCACTAAATCTCGAACATTGGGTCCAATATCTTGCGCAAGAACCGCAGATCTATCGCTCACCACATTCTGTGAGCCATGGATATTTCTTGGGGCAACAAAGAATATCGATCTCAGAATGGCGCGATGGGAAGCTATCGCTTCCGTTCGAATATCGTCCGGAATAGTCGATCTATCGGACGCAGTAATAACTCAACCGTTTTCCATATCCCTTAGTGGAGTGTCTACATCTGATACTGATGCATCCGGCGTTCAGATTGCGTCCCTGGCGGGAGTCGATTGCACTTTCCTGACCGTGTCAGATGTCGACCTTTCAGCCTGTGCGTTTGTTGGCGCAAGGAACCTGGATCTACTACGACTTGAAGGCAATCGCACATTTGGCGCCCCGCCACTCGGACGCCGATGGCGCTCGGGATTCCCTTTCAAATGGACGCAGCGAAACGTCATCAACGAAGAACGCCAGTGGCGCGCGCTTCCTGACCGTCCGGCTCATCTCCGTAGAGGATGGGAAGTCCTTCCTCAAAGGCAGCCGACCGCTCCTAACCTCGCTTCGCTCACCATCGTCTATCGTCAGCTACGCAAGGCCAGGGAGGACGCGAAAGACGAACCAGGCGCCGCCGATTTCTATTACGGCGAGATGGAGATGCGGCGTCACAGCCGCGCATGGAGTCAGGCAGAGCGGTGGCTGCTCCAGGCATACTGGCTTCTGTCCGGTTACGGACTACGTGCTTCGCGAGCACTCGCGTGGCTATCCCTGGCGATGCTGACAACGATTCTGTTAATGATGGGCGTGGGCCTACCGCAAGATTCCCCCAAACAGGAAGCTATCGGGACCGTGCCGTCTGGCGGTGGGAAGGTCACCTTTGAGATCACTCAAGGGGACCCGCAAAATCCTCAAGGTGATCACTTCACAGGAGAGCGCTTCGATAAGGCGCTCAGCGTCACGCTCAATTCAGTGGTTTTCCGCTCCAGCGGGCAAGACCTGACGACAGCCGGCGGCTACATCGAGATGGCTTCTCGATTTTCTGAACCAGTATTGCTCGGTCTCGCCGTGCTGGCGATCCGGGGACGAGTCAAGCGGTGACCCTCTTGTAAATGGTCGGAACCTCAGCGGAGCTCCGTTGTGCGCCCTACCATCACCGCTTGCGGGAGCTCATCTGCTCTGGCGTCGCCACACAACGAAAGCCAGTATCGTCGTCGTGCATAGGAACTCGGCCGGCGCCTGCGGCTGCACGTCTACCCGGTGCTCGGATCCCGGCCGATCGGGACCTTTCGGCCGGAGCACATCAGGGAGCTTGTCTCGGCCCTGGAGGCGAAGTCGGGCGTGGGCCCTTCCTACGCCCGGAACATCTTCGCGGACGTTCAGTCGGTCCTGTCTGCCGCTGTCGATGACACCCTTCTGTCGCGCAACCCGTGCGGTGCGCGGACCGTGCGGCGGCCTAAGCCTGACGCGCATCCCGTGGTCCCGTGGGTGCCCGCTCAGGTGTTCGCCGTTCGAGCGGCTCTTCTGGAGCGGTACCGAGCGATGGTCGATGTTGGCGCCGGGTGCGGTCTGCGTCAGGGCGAGGTGTTCGGACTGGCGGAGGACGCCATCGACGCCGACGGGCGCACGCTCCACGTGGTCCGGCAGATCAAGCACGTGGAAGGGCATCCGGTGTTCGCCCTCCCCAAGGGCGGCAAGAGGCGGGACGTGCCTCTGCCCGGCTCCGTGGCGGAAGCCCTCCGTACGCACATGGACGCCTTCAAGCCCGTAGAGATCACGTTGCCGTGGGACGTGCCGGAGGGCCCGAAGGTGTGCGCCCGGCTGATCTTCACGGCGGAACAAGGGGGCATGGTGTGGCGGAGCAACTTCAACGGCAAGGAGTGGAAGCCCGCTCTCGCGGCCGCGGGGTTCATCTCGCCGGAAGCGGATGAGAACGGGAAGTACGATTCGGCGCGCGAGCACGGGATGCACGCCCTGCGGCACTTCTACGCCTCCGCGTTGCTGGACGCAGGAGAGAACATCAAGGCCGTCAGCGAGTACATGGGACATGCCGACCCGGGGTTGACGCTGCGGGTGTACGCCCACCTGATGCCCGACAGTCGCCAGCGTGCCCGCCGCGCCATCGACATGGTGTTTCAGCGCGGCCCCCAGGAAGATCACGGCCCACAGACGGCCCAGTGAGGTGCGGACGGCCCCTGAACTGCCCTTATATGCAGGTCAGGGGCCGTTGCCCCGCGAGAAGGCTCTGAAGTTCCTCAACTCTGCTTTGGCGGGTGTGGCGGAGGGGCATCTCCACGGCACGCACCAAGCGAGGCGCCCACGGGGGGCCGCTTCGGGGGAATCGGAAGGAGGGTGACGCCATGGTCATCGGCATCATCCTGGCGATCGTCTGCTTCGTTCTTGTCGGGGTTTTCGTCGCCGTCGGCAACAGCCGCCGACGCGGCGCTGTACGGCCGGCGGGCCGCGGTGGGGGCCGCCGGTCGTCGAGTGGCAGCAGCCACCACAACAGCAGCGGCAGCGACGCGAGCTGGTGGGCCGCCGGCGGCGTCGCCACCGGTGACGGCGGCTCGGGATCGTCCGACAGCGGCCCGAGGCACGACGGCGGCTCGTCCGGCGGCCACTCCTGCGGCAGCGGATCGTCGTCCTGCGGCAGCGGATCGTCGTCGTCCTGCGGTGGCGGGTCCTCGTCCTGCGGGGGCGGCGGTGGTGGCGGATGCGGGGGAGGCAGCTGACACGGGGCAGCTGAGCTCCCGGAAGGGGGAACCGCATCCGCATCGGGGGGACGCGGGGGCGTGGTGTGCGGATGTGGTTGGGGCGGCCGGCGCCCCCCCACGCCACCTGCGGGCGCGGGGGGGGTGGGTGCGGCTCTTGCGCTCCCCCCCCCCCGCCCCCGCTTCTGCGTCCGGCACCCGGCCGATACCACAGCACCCCGGCGCACGCCCCGACCGCCCCGGCGCACGCCGTGGTTGAACAGTTGAGCTGTGGAGCCCTCTGAGGGATGGAAACGCCACGAAGTTGGGTAAAAACGCTGTGGCGCCACCACAGTTCATGATTCCCTCTAAATCGCCAACCCGGCCCCTCGGACATTTCGCGGACACCCGACCCACACGCCGACTGGGCCGACCGGGCCGAATCCCCGGTGCCGACCGGGGTGCGCCGGATCCACACCTCCCTTTCTTGCGTGCTAGCGGAGCCGACCCATGCTCACGACCCTGAAGACCTCCTACACCGACACGCGCGCGGCCGACCTCGCCTGGGCGCTGGGGCGCGAGCCGCTCCCCGCCCTGGCCACGCTCGACCTCGAACTGGCGGGCACAAAGCTTCAGTTGAGACTCCTCGGCGCGTCCCACCAGGTGCTGCTGGAGGAGGAGCGGGGCAGTTGTTCGGAGACGGTGGCGTGCATCTCGGGCAGCAGCACACCGCTCCCGCTGGGCGTGGCCAAGCGGGTGGGCGACTGGGAGTACGAGTTCGCGGCCCGGGTCGAGGTCCTCTCGCCCGGCTCCTTCGCGGGCCGCGCCCAGGAGTTGCTGGCCCTGGTCGCCGACCATCCGAACGGCCTCGCGGGCGTCTTCCCCGGCAGCCCGCACGCCTTCACGGCGCTGCTGGCCCAGCGCCACGAGGGGCAGGTGCACTGGCGGACCTGGCACGCCTACCCGCAGGACGGGCAGTTGGTGGCGACCTGGACGCGGGTGGGGGTGAGAGCGCCGGCGGCCCGACGCGGGACGCGGCAGGTGCATCTCGGCCCGTCCGGCGTCCGGGGAGCCCAGCAGGACGCCGACACGATCCCGGCGGGATCACGGCAGGATCCAAACCCCCGGGTACTCAACTGACCGAGAGTTCCACACGTGTGGGTGACGAAGCGTGCCCTTGCAGTAACGTAACGTCGCAGCGTGATCGAACCGCACGCGCCCGCCCCACCCGGCACCACGCCGCCCTGGGCGGGCCCCGCGCGGCTGCCCGTCCGCCCAGGCACGGCCCGGTTCTTCGTCCTCGCCTGCGTCTTCGTCTGCGCGTCCTGCGGACTCGTGTACGAGCTCGAACTCGTCGCCCTCGCCACCTATCTGATCGGCGACTCGGTCACCCAGGCCTCCGTCGTCCTGTCCGTCATGGTCTTCGCGATGGGCATCGGCTCCCTCGCCGCCAAACGGCTGTGCTGGCGGGCGGCGGCCGCCTTCGGAGCGCTGGAGGCGGCCCTCGCCCTCGTCGGCGGGTGCAGCGCGCTGGCCCTGTACGCCGTCTTCGCCTGGACCGGCGACTGGGGCGGCCTGTGGGCGAGCGGACCCCGCTGCCTCCTGGTCGCCTTCTCCCTGGCCATCGGCCTGCTGATCGGCGCCGAGGTGCCGCTGCTGATGGAGCTGATCCAGCGCATCCGGCGCCAGGACGCGGGCGACGCGGTGGCCGACCTGTTCGCGGCGGACTACGTCGGCGCACTCGTCGGCGGCCTGGCGTTCCCTTTCCTCCTCCTCCCCCTCTTCGGCCAGCTGACCGGCGCACTGCTCACCGGCACGGTCAACCTGATCGCCGGCGGGGCACTCGTCCTCGGCCTGTTCGGGCGCGACCTGACCCGCCGCGCCCGCTGGCTCCTGCTGCTCGGCAACCTCGCCGTGTTCGCCGTCCTCGCCACGGCCGCCGTCCTCGTCGACGACTTCGAACGGGCCGCGCGGCACGCGGTGTACGGCTCGAACGTACGGGTCGCGCTGCAGAGCGACGTGCAGGAGATCGTTCTCACCGGCGGCACCGACGGCCGCCCCCTCGCCCTCTTCCTCGACGGCCGCCTGCGGGTCAGCGGCCGCGACGAGCACCGCTACCACGAGGCCCTGGTCCACCCCGCGATGAGCGGCCCGCACGCGCGCGTGCTCATCCTCGGCGGCGGCGACGGACTCGCCGCCCGCGAGGTACTGCGCCACGACGGCGTCCGCCGGGTCGACGTCGTCGAACTCGACGAGGCCGTCGTCCAACTCGCCCGCCGCGACCCCGCCCTCGCGAAGCTCAACGGCCACGTCTACGGCGACCCGCGCGTCCACGTGGCGACCGCGGACGCCTTCCACTGGCTGCGCGGGGCGCCGCCGACGACGTACGACGTGGTGATCGCGGACCTGCCCGACCCGGGCATCACCGCGAGCACCAAGCTGTACGCGCAGGAGTTCTACGGCCTGGCCCGGCGCACACTGACCGACGACGGCCGCCTCGTCGTCCACGCCGGCACGGTCGTCTCCCGCCCACGCGTCTTCTGGACGGTGGAGACGACCATGCGCGCGGCCGACCTCCGCACCAGCCCCTACTGCGTGGGCGGCCGCGACTCCGGCTTCGCCGCGGGCCCCGACCGCTCGGCAGGCGCGTCGAGAGCCCCGCACGACTGGGGGTTCGTGCTCGCGGCACCGGGGGAGCGGCCGGGACTGCGGCTGGACCCGGACGGGCCGCGCCCCCGGACGATGACGCAGGCCTCGCTGAGAGCCGACGGCAGGGCGGCCGCGGGGCTGCGCATCCCGGAGTTACCGGCTTCGACCTTGGTACATCCGCGGTACTGAGGCGGTACTGAGGCGGTACCGACGCGGTGGTGGGGCGGTGGTGGGCGCTTCTGAGGAGGGCCCGCATCGACGCGCGGTCACTTTCGACCAACGAGGGTGCACGACGGCGCTCACTGGGTAGTCTCGGCTGCTATGGAGCATGAGGTGTTCGTTCCGGTTCCGGTCGATCGGCTCAGGGAGGCGCTGGCCGACCCCGCGCGGGTCGCCCGGGCGGTCCCCGGGCTCCAGCAGGACGCCGGTGCCGAGCCCGTCGCGGGGCGACTGAAGGTGCGCGTCGGCAGTCACTCCGTCACCTACCGCGGCTCCGCACGCGTATCCGCACGGCCGGACGGTTCGTACGCCGTCGAGGGCGACGCCGTCGAGGCCCGCGGCACCGGCGCGGTCAAGCTCACGCTCACCCTCCGCCTGCGGGACACGGACGGCGGCTCCACGGTGACCTTCGACGGCACGGCGTCGGCGGACGGCCGCGTCACGGAACTCCCGCCGGACGCCGTGGCCTCGGCGGCCGCACGACTGCTCGACCGGTTCGCGGAGAACCTGGGTGCCGCGGCGGAGGATCCGACGGCGCCGGACGCTCCGGACACCACGGACGCGCCGGAGGGCTCGGACGCGCAGGAGGGTCCGGAAGCCAAGAACGTACAGGAGGGTCCGGACGCGCAGGAGGGTCCGGAGACGCCGGAGGGGCTGGAAGCCAAGGATGCGCCGGACGCGCCGGACGCGCCGGAGGCCCACGAGACTCCCGATGCGGCACCCGAGCCCCCCTCCGCCTTCGAGGCCGAGGCCCCACCGCCCGTCCCTCCACCCGGCCCCCCGTCCGGCGCCTCCGAGGACTTCAAGGAGCCCGCCCAGCCCCCCGCCGAGGCGGCGCACGCGCGGCGGACGATGATCGGGCGCAGCGCGGAGGAGGTCGACCACGCGCCGCCGCGCGGCCGGTACGCCCCCGTCCCCGCCCCGCAGAGCTTCGCCCCCCACCAGACGCTCCGCTGGGCGGCACCGGCGGCGGCGTTGGCGCTGGCGTCGGCGATCGTGGTGAGCAGGGCGTTGCGCAGGCGTCACTGAAGGCGCGCTCGGACTGCCCCGGGTCCTCGCAGGCACCCCGTCCTTGCGGTCCGCCCCCGACTGCCCTCTTGATCAGCCCAGTAGGGTCGTCCCGTGAGTAACGAAGACATCACGCTGACCGCGGGCGACGCGGAAGTGACCGTGCAGCCGGGCAACGGCGGCCGGGTGGGAGGGCTCCGCGTCGGCGGGGTCGAACTCCTGCGCCAGGGCGACCGTTTCGGCTGCTTCCCGATGGTTCCCTGGTGCGGCCGGATCAGGGACGGCCGGTTCCGGGACGGCGCGACCGTCCACCAGATGCCCCTCAACTCCCCGCCGCACGCCATCCACGGCACCGTGCGCGACGGTGCCTGGCGCACCGCCCGCACCACCGCCGACGAGGCGGTCATCACGTACGACCTCGTCGACCCGTGGCCCTACCCGGGCCGGGTCACCCAGGTCGTCGCCCTCACCGAGGACGCCCTGACGCTGACCATGTCCGTGGAGACGTACCACTCCTCCTTCCCGGCCCAGATCGGCTGGCACCCGTGGTTCAACCGGAACCTGGGGCAGGAGGACGTGCGGCTCGGCTTCCGGGCCGCCTGGCAGGAGGAGCGCGGCGAGGACCACCTGCCCACCGGCAACCGCCTCGACCCGAAGCCCGGCCCCTGGGACGACTGCTTCGGCATGCCCGACGGCGTGGACGTCACGCTCACCTGGCCGGGGCAGCTGGAGCTGAAGGTCACCAGTCCCGAGCAGTGGGTCGTCGTGTACGACGAGCAGGAGGCGGCCGTGTGCGTGGAGCCGCAGACCGGGCCGCCCGACGGGCTGAACTCGCTGCCTCGCCTGGTCACGCCGCTGGAGCCGCTGGAGGCCTCGACCAGCTGGGCCTGGCGCCGCCTCTAAGCTGGCTGGCATGACGGAAGTACGCGGAACGCTGCTGCAGCAGATCAAGGACAAGGCCGTGGTGCACGGCAAGGTGACCCTGTCGTCGGGTCTGGAGGCCGACTACTACGTCGACCTGCGGCGCATCACCCTCGACGGCGAGGCCGCCCCGCTGGTGGGTCAGGTGCTGCTGGACCTGACCGAAGACCTCGACTTCGACGCGGTGGGCGGGCTGACCATGGGCGCCGACCCCGTGGCCGCGTCGATGCTGCACGCGGCGGCCGCCCGCGGCAGGAAGCTGGACGCCTTCGTCGTACGGAAGGCCGCGAAGGCGCACGGGTTGCAGCGGCGCGTGGAGGGGCCGGAGATCGCGGGCCGCCGGGTGCTGGTCGTCGAGGACACGTCCACCACCGGCGGCTCCCCGCTGGCCGCCGTGGAGGCCGTGCGGGAGGCCGGCGCGGAGGTCGTCGCCGTCGCGACGATCGTCGACCGGGCGACCGGTGCGGCCGAGAAGATCGAGGAAGGTGCGGGGGTGCCGTACCGCTTCGCGTACTCGAAGGACGAGCTCGGTCTGGACTGATCCGGCCGTTGTCCGGCCGGTTATCCACAGGCTGGACACGAGGGAGGGACCATCCGGCCAAGTCTGGAAAGATGGGGCCGACGATGACGTCACCCCCAAGGTCTAGGTCAGGGCCGTAGTACGCAGAACGCCAACCCGCACATACCAAGGAGCGGACAGATGCCCATCGCAACCCCCGAGGTCTACAACGAGATGCTCGACCGGGCGAAGGCAGGCAGGTTCGCCTACCCGGCCATCAACGTGACCTCCTCCCAGACCCTGCACGCGGCCCTGCGAGGCTTCGCGGAGGCGGAGAGCGACGGCATCATCCAGATCTCGACGGGTGGCGCCGAGTTCCTGGGCGGGCAGCACAGCAAGGACATGGTGACCGGCGCGGTCGCCCTGGCCGAGTTCGCGCACATCGTCGCCAAGAAGTACGACATCACGGTCGCCCTGCACACGGACCACTGCCCGAAGGACAAGCTCGACGGGTACGTACGCCCGCTGCTCGCCGTCTCCGAGGAGCGCGTCGCGCGCGGTGAGAACCCGCTGTTCCAGTCCCACATGTGGGACGGCTCCGCGGAGACCCTGGCCGACAACCTGTCCATCGCCCAGGAGCTCCTGGAGCGCGCCCGCGCCGCCAAGATCATCCTCGAGGTCGAGATCACCCCGACCGGTGGCGAGGAGGACGGCGTCTCGCACGAGATCAACGACTCCCTGTACACGACCGTCGACGACGCGGTGCGTACCGTCGAGGCTCTCGGTCTCGGCGAGAAGGGCCGCTACCTGCTGGCCGCGTCCTTCGGCAACGTCCACGGCGTGTACAAGCCGGGCAACGTGGTCCTGCGCCCCGACCTGCTGAAGGACCTCAACGAGGGCATCGCCGCCAAGTACGGCAAGCCGGCCGGCTCCCAGCCGTTCGACTTCGTCTTCCACGGCGGTTCCGGCTCCTCCGCGGAGGAGATCGCGACCGCGCTGGAGAACGGCGTCGTCAAGATGAACATCGACACCGACACGCAGTACGCCTTCACGCGCCCGGTCGTCGACCACGTCTTCCGCAACTACGACGGCGTCCTGAAGGTCGACGGCGAGGTCGGCTCCAAGAAGACCTACGACCCGCGCACCTGGGGCAAGCTGGCCGAGGCCGGCATGGCCGCGCGCGTCGTCGAGGCCTGCGGGAACCTGCGCTCCAGCGGCACGAAGATCAAGTAGCGGCAGCGCATACGCGATTGCGGCGAGCCCGGTGCCACGGCACCGGGCTCGCTGTATACCTGGGGGCATGCCCGATGTCCGGCTGTCCTCGCCGCAAGGCAAGTGGATCCTGTTCACCACCGTGCTCGGCTCCAGCATGGCGCTGCTGGACTCGACCGTCGTCAACGTGGCCCTGCCCCGCATCGGCCGCGACCTGGACGCCGACCTCGCCGCCCTGCAGTGGACCGTCAACGCGTACATGCTGACGCTGGCCGGGCTGATCCTGCTCGGCGGGGCCCTCGGGGACCGGTTCGGGCGCCGGAAGATCTTCGTGATCGGCGTGCTCTGGTTCGCCGCCGCCTCCCTGCTCTGCGGGATCGCCCCGAACGCTGAGTTCCTCATCGCCGCCAGGGCGCTTCAAGGGGTCGGGGGCGCGCTGCTCACGCCGGGCTCCCTCGCCATCATCCAGGCCTCCTTCCATCCCGACGACCGGGGACGGGCCGTCGGTCTGTGGTCCGGGTTCGGCGGGGTCGGGGCGGCGGTCGGGCCGTTCGTGGGCGGCTGGCTGGTGGACGGGCCCGGCTGGCGGTGGGTGTTCCTGCTCAACGTGCCGCTGGCGCTGCTGTGCGCGCCGATCGCCGTACGGCACGTTCCCGAGTCGGGGGACGGCCGTGCGCACACCCGCTTCGACGTGCTGGGGGCGGTGCTCGGCGCGTTGGCGCTCGCGCTGGTGACGTTCGCGCTGATCGAGGCCCGGGCGGGTTCCGTCGTCGTCGTGCTGACTGCCGTACTCGGTGTCGCCGCCGCCGTGGTCTTCGTGGTCGTCGAGCGGCGCAGGGCCGATCCGATGATGCCGACGGACATCTTCGCCTCCCGCCAGTTCACCGCGGTCAACCTGGTCACCCTGTGCGTGTACGCGGCCTTCGGCGGGTTCTTCTTCCTCGCCGCGCTCCAGCTCCAGGTGGTCGTCGGCTACTCGGCCCTCGGCGCCGGCACGGCACTGCTGCCGACGACCGCCCTGATGCTGCTGTTCTCCGCCCGCTCGGGCGCCCTGGCCACCCGCATCGGGCCGCGTGTCCCGCTCACCGTGGGGCCGCTGCTGTGCGCCGCCGGGATGCTGCTGATGCTGCGGGTCGGGCCGGGGGCGTCGTACGTCGTGGACGTGCTGCCCGCGCTGCTGGTCCTCGGGCTGGGCATGGTGACCCTGGTCGCGCCGCTGACGGCGACGGTCCTCGGGTCCGTGGACACCGCGCGGGCCGGGCTGGCCAGCGGGATCAACAACGCGGCGGCCCGGGCGGCGGGCCTGATCGCGGTGGCGGCGCTGCCGCTGATCGCCGGGATGGGCGAGGAGGCGTACCGCTCGCCGGGCGCCTTCGACGCCGCGTTCGGACGGGCGATGACCGTGTGTGCGGGGGTGCTGGTGGTGGGGGCGGTGGTCGCCTTCGCGACGGTGCGGAAGCTTCCGCCGGACTGCCGCAGGCCGGAGTGCATCACGCACGCATCGGTGACGGCGCCGCCGCTGGAGGGACAGCGGGCGCGGAAGCGGCTGGCGTAGCGGCACGACTGCTCGCGCCATGCGTTGCTCCGCCATGCGTTGCCCTGTCGCGCGTCGCTCTGTCCCGCGTTGCTCTGTCCCGCGTCGCTCCGTCGCGCGTCGGATGGAGGAGACTTGGCCCATGTCCATTCACGAAAACCTTCTCGGGGGACCGCCCCCGACCCACCTCCCCGACGACCCGGAGCCGCGGGAGCTGCTCGCGAACGGCACCGCGCCGGCGGACGTCGCCGGGAAGTACCCGACCTCCTCGCTGGCCTGGGCCCAGCTGGCCGACGAGGCCTTCGAGCGGGGCAGCGTCGTGGAGTCGTACGCCTATGCCCGTACGGGCTACCACCGCGGCCTGGACTCGCTGCGCCGCAACGGCTGGAAGGGCCACGGCCCGGTCCCCTGGGAGCACGAGCCGAACCGCGGCTTCCTGCGCGCCCTGCACGGCCTCGCCCGCGCCGCGCAGGCGATCGGCGAGCAGGAGGAGTACGAGCGCTGCTCGCAGTTCCTGAAGGACTCCTCACCGGCGGCGGCCCAGACCCTGGGCTAGTCGTCGTCCTTCTCCCGGGCCCGTCTGATGTGATCAGGCGGGCCTTGCCATTTCGGCGGACCATCGAAGAAGATGCCCGGCGGGGACCGGGGCCCCCGTGTCGGTAACGGCAGGGGCGGACCGCTACCCGGAGTACACATCAGGAGACAGCGATGTCCCACGAGGCTCACGAATCCCAGGAGCCCGAGACTCCGCATCTCGACTTCGCAGGCACGACGCCGTACGAGGACTACGTCAAGGCGGACGTGCTCACCCACCTCCAGCACACCCTCTCCGACGATCCCGGAGAGATGGTCTTCCTGGTCACGACCCAGGTGATGGAGCTGTGGTTCACCGTCATCGTCCACGAGTGGGAGACCGCGGCACACGCCCTGCGCTCCGACGACGTGCCCACGGCCGTCGCCGCGCTGAAGCGGTCCGTACGGGAACTGGAGGCGCTGAACGCCTCCTGGAAGCCGCTCGGCCAGCTCACGCCCGCCCAGTTCAACTCGTACCGCAGTGCCCTCGGCGAGGGCTCCGGCTTCCAGTCGGCGATGTACCGCCGGATGGAGTTCCTGCTCGGCGACAAGTCCGCGTCCATGCTGGTCCCGCACCGGGGCGCGCCCCGCGTCCACGGGGAGCTGGAGAAGGCGCTGCACGAGCCGAGCCTGTACGACGAGGTGCTGCGGCTGCTGGCGCGGCGCGGGCACGCGATCCCGGCCTCGGTTCTCGACCGTGACGTGTCCCGCCGCTACGAGCCGTCGCCGGAGGTGGAGGCGGCGTGGACCGCCCTCTACTCCGGTGACGAGAGCGACGAACTCGCCCGCCTCGGCGAGGCGCTGACCGACGTGGCCGAGTTGGTCTGGCGCTGGCGCAACGACCACCTCGTCGCCACCCGGCGCGCGATGGGCTCCAAGACCGGCACCGGCGGCTCGGCCGGCGTCGCCTGGCTGGAGAAGCGCGCGCAGAAGAACGTGTTCCCCGAGCTGTGGACGGCGCGGTCTCATGTCTGACATCACCGAACTCGCCTTCAAAGCACGGGAGTTGGACGCCGGCGACGAGCTGGCAGGGGTGCGGTCCCGGTTCGTGCTCGACGATGTCGTCTACCTCGACGGGAACTCGCTCGGCGCGCTGCCGGCGGCCGTCCCCGGGCGCGTGGACGACGTCGTACGACGGCAGTGGGGCGAGCTGCGCATCCGGTCCTGGGACGAGAGCGGCTGGTGGACCGCGCCCGAGCGGATCGGCGACCGGATCGCCCCGCTGGTGGGGGCGGCGGCCGGGCAGATCGTGGTCGGCGACTCGACCAGTGTCAACGTCTTCAAGGCACTGGTGGGAGCGGTGCGACTGGCCAGGCTCGGCGACTCGGCCCGCGACGAGATCGTCGTCGACGCGACGACCTTCCCGACGGACGGGTACATGGCGGAGTCGGCCGCCCGGATGACCGGGTGCACCCTGCGCCCCGTGACGCCGGCCCAGGTGCCCGGCGTGCTGGGCGACCGCACCGCCGCCGTCCTGCTGAACCACGTCGACTACCGCACCGGACGGCTGCACGACCTGCCCGGTCTGACCGCCGCCGTGCACGCGGCGGGCGCGATCGCGGTCTGGGACCTGTGCCACAGCGCGGGCGCCCTGCCGGTCGGCCTCGACGAGCACGGCGTCGACCTGGCCGTCGGCTGCACCTACAAGTACCTGAACGGCGGCCCGGGTTCACCGGCGTACCTCTACGTCCGCCGCGAGATACAGGACCGCTTCGACTCCCCGCTGCCGGGCTGGAACTCCCACGCCGAACCTTTCGGCATGCGCTCCGACTACGAACCGGCCCCCGGAGCCCTGCGCGGCCGCGTCGGCACGCCCGACATCCTCTCCATGCTCGCCCTGGAGGCGGCCCTGGAGGTCTGGGACGGCGTCTCGATCGACACCGTCCGGGCCAAGTCACTCGCCCTGACGGACTTCTTCCTGGAGTGCGTCGCCGAGTACGTCCCACCGGGCCTGGTGGAGTCACTTACGCCGGTGGCCCACGGGGAACGCGGCAGCCAGGTGGCCCTGCGGTGCTCCCCCACTCTCGGCTTCGCTCGAGCGGGAGATACCCCCATCGCCGGTGAGGTCATGGAGCGGCTGATCGGACGGGGGGTCGTCGGGGACTTCCGGCGCCCGGACGTTCTCCGCTTCGGCTTCACCCCGCTGTACGTCGGATTCGCGGACGTGGAGCGGGCGGCGGGGGTGTTGGGGGAGACGCTGCGGGTGCGTGCGGGAAGCGACGGCTGACGGGGGCGGCGGGCGCTTGGGGGCGGGGGCTCGGGGTCGGGTTGGCGTTGGGGGTGGCGCTCGGCGCGGCGGCCGAGTTGCGGTCTGCTGTGCCGCTGTGCCGCTGTGCCGCTGTGCCGTCCTGGCGCTGTCCCTTCCCGCCGTCTCGCCGCCGTGCCGTCCCGGTGTCGGTGCGGTCAGGTCGCGGCGGTGTACACGCCGGCCTCCGCCGCCGCGACCGCCGCGTCCGCCGCGCGGTCGGCGTCGGCGGGGCCGGGGGCGACGCCGGTGGTGAGGAAGCCGTAGTAGAGGGGGGCCGAGACCGCCCGTACGACGGTCGCCGCGTCCGTGCCGGCCGGCAGCTCGCCCCGGGCTACGCCCTCCGCCACGCATGGCGCCCACTCCGCCACCCGTACCTCGTAGAAGCGCCGCAGCGCCTGGGCCGTACGGTCGTCGCACGCCGCGGCGGCGATGACCGAGCGGAACAGCGCGCCCTGCCGCGGGTCGGCGAGGGTCCGCCGGACCAGCGAGGCGTTCGCACGCAGGTCACCTCGTACGGAACCGGTGCGCGTGCGCGGCAGCGACTGCTCGGCCATGTCGGCGAGCAGGTCGGCGACCAGGCCGGTCACCGAGCCCCACCGCCGGTACACGGTCGTCTTGCCGACCTCCGCGCGCCGGGCCACGTCCGCGAGGTCGAGCCGGTCGAAGCCCTGCTCGGCCAGCACGTCCCCCGCCGCCCGCAGTACGGCCGTACGAACTCGCGCGGTACGCCCTCCGGGGCGCACGGTGCCGGGCTCGGCGGACATATCGGCCTCCTTGATCCATGTGCGGGGGCCAGGGTTGATGGGTACGCGGTCCCCGGCGCCAGCGTAACGAAACAGCAGAACCGTTTAAGCCTCACCGAGCGTGACATCCCCGGGTCCGCGCACGTCATGGGCCTGATAGCGTCCCCGCCAACGGCCGAATCTCCCAACGGGATTGCCTCCCGGTCCGCCAAATCCTCCCCCAGTGCCGAAAGCCTGGGAGGTACCCCCATCGTCGTTGAGAGGTTGGAGCATGCCGGACGACGCCGCAGCGCGCACTGCCGCAGCTGCCCGTGCCGCCGCCGAAGAGGAGTCGGCCTTCTCGCACCAGGCGGTCGACCCCGATGCCACCTCGGCGTACGGCGATCACCCCGACCAGGTGATCGACTTCTATGCCCCGCACTACGAGGTCGTGCCCGGGGTTCCGGCCCCGCTGGTCGTCGTGCTGCACGGGGGCGCGTGGCGTGCTCCGTACGACCGCCGTCACATCTCGCCGTTCGCGGACTTCCTGGCACGTCGGGGGTTCGCGGTGGCGAGCGTGGAGTATCGGCGGGGGGATGAGGGCGCCGGGGCGGAGGACGGGGCCGGGGTGGACGCCCGGGCTGGAGTGGAGGCAGGGGCAGGGGCAGGGTCTGGTTCAGGTCCAATGGCTGGAGCCGCGGACGCGGTTGGGGCTGAGGTCGGGTCCGGGGCGTCCGCGCCGGTCGCGGGGCGCTGGCCGGACACCTTCGACGACGTCGCCGCCGCGCTGGACGCGCTCCCCGCGCTCGTCCGCGAGATCCTCCCGCAGGCCGACCCGCGCCGCATGCTGGTCGTCGGCCACTCGGCGGGCGGCCATCTCGCCCTGTGGGCCGCGGCCCGCCACCTGCTGCCGGCCGACGCCCCCTGGCGAACGGACCGCCCGGTGCCGCTGCGGGGGGTGGTCGCCCTCGCTCCGATCGCGGACTTCGCGGTGGCGGAGAAGCTGGACGTGTGCGGTGGAGCGGTACGTCAACTCCTCGGCGGGCAGGACGCGTTCGCCGAGCGTCGGCCCTACGCCGACCCCGCCCTCCTGCTTCCGACGGGCATCGCGACGACGCTCGTCCAGGGCCGTACCGACGTGGTCGTCCCGCAGGCGGTCGCCGAGTCCTACGCGGACGCGGCGGCGAAGGCGGGGGAAGTGGTGGGCCTGACACTCCTGGGTGACGTCGGCCACTTCCCGTTGATCGACCCGGCGGCGGAGGCGTGTGCGGTGGTGGCGGAGGAGATCGCGCAGTTGGCGTGGTGACCCGCCCCGGAGTGGCCGACCCTGTGGGCAGTCCGGGGGAGCCCATCCCGGTGGTTGCCCACCCGGAGGTACCCGTAGTACCTGGGAGCTAGGCCGCAGGTGAGCTCCCTGGCGTGACGCGGACGACGACCACGGATCCGTAACTTCCAATCCGGACAGGCCCGACGGGCCGGCGGATGGGGAGGGCAGGCGATCGTGGGACGCGAAACGGGGGAGACCTCAAGGGCTACGACGGCACTGAGTTCGAAGCCGGCGGCAGCCGAGGCCGAGACGGCTACGGCCGCTGGGCTTGAGGCGGTTACGGCCGCTGGGGCTGAGACGGCTACGGCAGCCGAGGTCGAGGCGGTTACGGCAGCCGAGGTCGAGGCGGCCACGGCCGCTGGCGCGACCGGCAGGCGGCGCCGTGCGCAGAGATGGTGTCGGGGCCTCCTCGCCGCACTCATCACGGCCGCGGTCGTCGCTCCCCTCTCCGCCGCCGCCCGACCGCAGGTCCCCGCCCCGGCTCCGGCCACCCTCGCCCCGGTGACGGCGGCCACGCTGGACGAGACGTACGCGGCGAACCGAGCCAACGCCGAGGAGGCGTCCCGCATGGCCGCCGCCCACGGCGACCGGGAGCGCGCCGCGGCGGACCGGGCGATGGCCGACCCGTCCCGTGACTTCCTCTCCTTCGACGGCCGTGGTTCCGGCCGCGCGACGGAGGTCTTCGGCGACCTGGCCCACGCCGACCGCACAGCGGTCCTGGTCCCCGGCTCCGACACGTCACTCGAGACGTACGACCGCTTCCGCGCGACCGCGGCCCACTTGCGGCAGGAGCTCACCCGCGAGGGCGCCGGCGCCGACACCGCGGTCGTGGCCTGGCTGGGCTACGAGACGCCGGGCACCATCAGCGCGACGGTCACGACGACGAGCCGAGCCGACCAGGCGGCCCCGCGCCTGCGGGAGTTCATATCGCAGCTGCGAGGCATCGTCGGCGGGCACGCTCGGGTCTCCCTGGTCTGCCACTCCTACGGCTCGGTGGTCTGCGGCAGTGCGGCCTCCGCCGCCGCCTCCTCTGCCTCCGCCTCCTCTGCCTCCGCCTCCGCCGCCTCCTCCTCCGCGACCGCGTCCGACCTGGACGTGGACGACATCGCCCTGATCGGCAGCCCCGGCGTCGGCGTCGACTCCGCCGCCGCCCTGCACACCCGGGCCCGCGTCTGGGCGGGGCGGGGCAGTGCCGACTGGGTGCGGGAAGTGCCGCACATCAAGGCGGACCTGTTCGGCACGACCGTCGGCTTCGGCACCGACCCCGTCTCCCCCTCCTTCGGCGCCCGGGTCTTCGCCGCGGGCGACGGCGGCCACAGCGACTACTTCGCACCGGGCTCGGTCGCCCTGACCAACCTGGCCCGGATCGTCCTCGGCGAGACCTCGGAGGTCACCCATGCGTGAGACGACTGCGCACCGCGCGTGGGAGGGCATACGAAAGGGCGCCGGGCGGGTCGACGCCGTCACCCCCGCCGACCGGGACCGAGCGGTCGACGCGCTGCGCGCCCTCGCGATCCTCGGCGTGGTCCTCGGCCACTGGCTGGTGACCGCGCTGGTGGCGGACGGCGGCGGACTGCGCGCCGCGAGCCCTCTCCAGCACATGCCGTGGCTGGCACCGATCTCCTGGGTCTTCCAGACGCTGGCGGTGTTCTTCCTGGTGGGCGGCCATGTGGGGACGCGGGGCTACACCTCGGCCCGGGCCCGGGGCACGACCTACGGAGCGTGGCTGACGGCCCGTCTGTCCCGCCTGTTCAAACCGGTGGCGGCCGTCCTCACCCTGTGGACGGTGACCGCGACCGCGCTCCTCCTCACCGGCGCCGAGTTCGAAACGGTCCGCACGCTGGTCAAGCTGGCCCTGTCCCCCCTGTGGTTCCTGCTGGTCTTCGCCGCCCTGACGGCCGCGACGCCCCTCCTGCTCCGGCTCAACCCGCTCTGGCCACTGGCCGTCGTCCTTCACGTGGACCTATTGCGCTTCGGCCTGGGTGGCCCGTCCTGGCTCGGCTGGGTGAACGTGGCGGCCGGCTGGCTGGTGCCCTACACCCTGGGCGCGGCCTGGACCCGCGGCGAGTTGGACAGCCGTCGCGCGGGTTGGCTTCTGCTCACGGGCGGCGCGGCGACCACGGCATTCCTGGTCGCTTTCGCGGGCTACCCGGCGTCCATGGTCGGCGTCCCCGGCGCCGAGGTCTCCAACCTCAACCCGCCGACGCTGGCCGCCGTCACCTTCGGCCTGGCCCAGTGCGGCCTGGCTCTGCTCCTGCGCGACCGCCTGCGCCGGACCATGCGCCGTCCCCTTGTGTGGGCGGCGGTGGCCCTGGTCAACCTCTCCGCGATGACGATCTTCCTCTGGCACCAGACGGCTCTGATGGCCACCACGGCCACGGCTCTCCTGGCGGGCCACCTCCCCGGCCTCCACACAATCCCCGACGACCTGACGTGGACGGCCGCCCGCCTCATCTGGCTCCCGCTCTTCGCCCTGGCCCTGGCCATCTGCTGGACAGCCTTCCGCTCCTACGAACAGGGCCCCCGCCGAACCCACAACCGCCGGTCCCGAGTCGTCCGTTCCCACCCCCACCCCAAGGCCAGCCAAGCGAAGGCGACCCGAGATGCCTAGGGTTGACGACGTGAACGCCGAAGGGACGGCCGCCGACGGCGCCAAGCCCCCACAGGGACCACCCGCACCCGCGCCCGCTCCCTCACCCATTTCCATCCCCGTCCCCTTCCTCGGAGTCACCCCCACCCCCACCCTTTTCCCCAACCACCGCTGGCTCCGCCTGCTCACCCACCTCGCGCTCCTCTGGGCAGCCCTGGGCATCCTCCTGTCCGGCGGCAACGAGATCGGCACGGCCTACCGACTCAGCACGGCAATGGGCCTGTTCGCCGGGGCGCTCCAGGCCGCCGCCGTCATCCTGGCCATCCGCCTCCCCGGCACGGCCTGGGCCCTGTCCCTCTCCACCACGATCGTGACCGCCGCAGCGGTACGCCCCAACCTCGCGGACACCCCGCTCCCGGGCCCCAACTGGCCCTGGAGCACCCCCGCGGTCCTGGCCCAGGCCCTCGTCCTCTTCCTCCTCGCCCTGCGCCCGTCCACCCGCAGAGCGATAGGAGCCCTCGCGGCAACGGCCCTGGCGACCTTCGTCCTCCAGGGCGTCATCGGGGGACAGCGGTACTCCGGGACCGGCACGACCGCGGTCGCCGTCTTCGCCGTGGCCGTCCTCGTCGGCCTCGCCCTCCGCGGCCGTAGCGAAGCCCGCAGCCAACTCGTGGAGCAGGAGACGATGACGGCGGAGGAACGAGCCCGCCGCACCCTGCTGGAGGAGCGCAGCCGTATCGCACGCGAGTTGCACGACGTCGTCGCGCACCACATGTCGGTGATCTCCATCCAGGCCCAGGTGGCCCCGCACCTCGTGGACAACCCGTCCGAGGAACTGAAGGAGAACCTCGACGGCATCCGGGAGAACGCCCTGCAGGCGCTTGCCGAACTGCGTCGCGTCCTCGGCGTCCTGCGCTCCGAGAACCCCGAGGACCCCTACGGCCTGGGCGAGGCCGCCACCGGCTCCGCCCCGGACTCCCCGCAGCCCACGCTCGACCGTCTCGACGCCCTCATCGAGAACACCCGTGCCGCCGGGCTGGACGTCGTCACCGGCATCGAGATTCCCGAAGGAGGGCCGCCCGCCTATCCGCCGGGACTGGAGCTGTCGGCGTACCGGATCATCCAGGAGGCGCTGAGCAACGCCCTGCGGCACGCACCGGGCTCGACCGTGCGTGTCGAGATCCACCACTTCCCCCGCGGGTTGTACATAGGGGTCATCAACTCCCGTCCGCGGCACCCCGTCCCGCCCTCGCCCGGCGCCGGCCACGGCCTGCTCGGCATGCGCGAGCGCGCCGCGATGCTCGGCGGGCACGTCACCGCGACCAGGACGCTCCACGGCGGCTTCGCGATCACGGCGTTCCTCCCGAAGGACGGCGGTGGCGGGGACGATGGCCAGGTACCCACGCACGACGGCACGCTGAGCGCCCCGTCCCCACCCCCGACAGGAGAAGAGACCCCATGACGAGCGGCACCGGCGGCACCATCCGCGTACTCATCGCCGACGACCAGCAGATGGTCCGGCAGGGCTTCACCGTGCTGCTCAACACCCAGCCCGACATCGACGTGATCGGCCAGGCGGTGGACGGCCTGGACGCGATCGTCAAGGTCGCCGAACTCGCCCCGGACGTCGTCCTCATGGACATCCGCATGCCCGAGCTCGGGGGCATCGAGGCCACGCGCCGCATCACCGGTGAGCGACCGGACATCAAGGTGCTGGTGCTCACCACCTTCGACCTCGACGAGTACGTGTACGAGGCGCTCCGGGCCGGCGCCTCCGGGTTCCTGCTCAAGGACGCGTCCGCGGACAAGCTCGCCGAGGCGGTGCGGATCGTGGCGGCCGGCGACGCGCTGCTCGCGCCGGGCATCACGCGGCGGCTGATCGCCGAGTTCTCCCGACTGGACGACAGACCCCGCGCTCCCCTCAAGGAACGTGTCGGCGGTCTGACCGAACGGGAGACGGAGGTGCTCGCCCTGATCGCCCAGGGCCTGTCGAACGCGGAGATCGCCGAGCGTCTCGTCGTCGCCGAGCAGACGGTGAAGACCCACGTGGGCCGCATCCTGGTGAAGCTCGGGCTGCGGGACCGCACCCAGGCGGCGGTGTTCGCGTACGAGTCGGGCTTGGTGCGACCCTCCGGGTACTGAGCCGCGCTGGACACGTTCCGTCGGCCTCGGCGCCGCCGGCCGGCAGACCCGTAGTACCTGAGAGGGACCGCGAAGGACCCGTCTCACTGGTGACGACCGCGACCCCCGCCTCCGCCTACCGTTCTGTACGTGACCGAGACGACCCAGATCCACACGATGCCGCCGGGCGACGGGGCCAAGTCGCGCAGCCCGGAGTTCCGGCTGGCCGCGGATGCCCTGCGCGGGCTGCGGCAGGACCTGTTCCACGACGCCTTCGCCTACCGCCCGCTCCCGCGCATGCGCACGGACGGCCCGCTCACCCGGCGTCTGTCCGGCAAACCTCGGGAGTACGCGGCCTGGACGCCGCACGCGGTGATCATCGCGGCTGCCCTGCTGGCACTGCCCATCGCGACCATCGACCAGGGCCTGGCCCTGCTGCTCGGCCTGCTCGCCGTGATCCCGATCCTGCTGACCATGGTCCGGCCGGTCGGAGCGTTCTGGCTGTCCATGGTGGCCACCCCGTTCGCCCTTCCGTTCGGCGAACGGTGGGGCGAGTGGCCGTGGCTGCCCGGCAGCTTCGCCTGCCACCTGACGGTGCTGACGGTCGTGGCCGTGCGGACCAGGCCGCGCACGGCCGGGTGGATGTGGGCGCTGACCGCGGCGTACGGCATCCTCGCGGAGACACTGTTCGGCTCGGGTTACTACTCCACCAACACCGGCCCGATGCTGGTCATTTCCGCGCTCGTCCTGCTCTGCGTCTCCGTCTGGCACATACGCCGCGACGCCAAGCAGGAGGTGACCGCCCAGCAGACGGTGACCGCGCACGAGCGCTCCCGGCGCACCCTCCTGGAGGAGCGCACGACGATCGCCCGCGAACTGCACGACGTGGTCGCGCACCACATGTCGGTCGTCGCCATCCAGGCGGAGGCCGCCCCCTATCGGGTGGAGAACCCGCCGCCGGAGCTGGAGCGGGCCTTCGTCACCATCCGGGAGAACGCGGTCGCGGCCCTCACCGAACTGCGCCGGGTCCTGGGCGTCGTCCGCGCCGAGGACTACGAGGCCCCGGACGCCCCGCAGCCCAACCTCGCCGACCTGGACGCGCTGCTCGCCAACGTGCGGGACGCGGGGCTGGCCGTCGACAAGACGGTGACCGGAGCGGTGCGTGAGCTGCCGCAGGGCGTCGAGCTGTCGGCGTACCGGATCGTGCAGGAGGCACTGAGCAACACCCTGCGGCACGCGCCCGGCGCGAGCGCCCGGGTCGAGATCGGTTACGTCCTCGGCGGGCTGGGCCTGCGCATAGTCAACGCCCCGCCTCCCGCGCCGGCCCTGGTGAAGCCCTCGCCCGGCGCCGGGCACGGCATCACCGGTATGCGGGAGCGGGTCTCCATGCTGAACGGCGAGATGACGGCGGGCGCCACGGACGAAGGAGGGTACGAGGTGACGGTGTTCCTGCCGGTGCCCGTCATGAGCGAGGGCGACGCATGACGCAGGGCATGACGCAGGGCACGATCCGCGTCCTGATCGCGGACGACCAGATGATGGTGCGCGAGGGCTTCTCGGTACTGCTGAACGCGATGCCGGACATCGAGGTCGTCGGCGAGGCCGTCAACGGACGGGAAGCGGTCGACCGGGTCCGTGAACTCGCCCCTGACGTGGTCCTGATGGACATCCGCATGCCGGAGCTGAACGGCATCGAGGCGACCCGCGAGATCGTCGCCGCGGACGGCTCGGCGAAGGTCCTGGTCCTCACCACCTTCGACCTAGACGAGTACGTGTACCAGGCGCTGCGGGCAGGAGCCTCCGGCTTCCTCCTCAAGGACGCCTCGGCCCGCCAACTCGCCGACGGGGTGAGGGTGGTGGCGTCCGGCGAGGCCCTGCTCGCCCCCACCGTCACCAAGCGCCTGATCACCGAGTTCTCCAAACTCTCCGCCGCCCCCGGCCTGGCCGCCACCGCTCAGGCCGCATACGGCGACCTGACCGAACGGGAGACGGAGGTCCTGGTCCTGATCGCCCAGGGCCTGTCCAACGCGGAGATCGCGGAGCGGCTGGTGGTCGCCGAGTCGACGATCAAGACCCACGTCAGCCGGATCCTGGTGAAGCTGGGCCTGCGGGACCGCACCCAGGCGGCGGTGTTCGCGTACGAGGCACGGCTGGTCACGCCCGGCTGACGAGGAGACGGCTGTGGCCGCTGAGTCAGAACTCGGCGCCGCCGGCGAAACGTACGGGTGACACGAGCGCGATACGGATCAGGCCGGGCTCCGGAGGAGGGGCGTCGTAGACGTAGGTGACGGTGAGCGTGGGACGGACGTTCGTGCCTTCGAGGCGCGTCGTGTAGATCTTCATGCCGCCTGCGGCACCCTGTGCTCGCCGACCGAGGGTCGAGTTCTTCTCCAGTTCGGCTCGCAAAGCCTCGACGGCCTCGAGCGCCCCGCAGCCGATGGTGAGGCAGCGGGCGCGGGCCTCACTGGTGATCTCGGCTACGGTCGGCTGCTGGCCTTCGCTCACCGATCGTTTCCCCGAGCCGTGCGGATGTCGGCGACGGCCGCGGCGACGGCCGTGTCGAAGCCGGGATCCTGGCGTGCGACGACCCGGCCGCGGAACTCCTCGACGAGGCGGACGACCCCTGAGAGGTCCGCGGGGTCGGCATGGTTGATCTCACGGGCCAGCTCGGCCTCGAAGTCGTCTGCGTCGCCGGGGAAGCCGTAGCCCATGGTGAGGGCGGCACGGAGCTCCCCGATGGTGCGCATGGGGGGGAGGTGGGGCTGGCCGGGCTCTGCCGGTTGGGTGGTCATGGCGTCGGCTCCCTCTCGCAGTGTCAATCTCACGGTACCCGGACGATTCCACGACCGGCCGACGCTTCCGGGAGCGGGAACGGTGGATCTTGACAGGCGGCTCATGCCGCTGCCAGTTCGCACCACACGTACTTGCCGCGGTTTCCGTTCCTGGACTGCGGTTGCCAGCCCCACATGTCGGCACAGGCGCGGATCAGAGCGAGACCGCGGCTTCTCTGCCTCGGCCTCGGCGAGGTGCTCCAAGGGTTTCGGCGGCTCGGGCGGCTCGGGGGTCCGCGTCCCACGCGCCGATCCGCAGGACGCCGGCCGAGTACCGCACACGGAGGGCCGCAGGGCCCTTGGTGTGCCGTACGGCGTTGGAGACCAGCTCTGCGGCAAGGAGTTCGGCCGTGTCGACGAGGGTGATCAGGCCGTGCAGGGTCAGGATCAGACGGAGGGTGCGGCGGCAGACGGTGACGGCGCGGGGGTCGTTGGGGATGTAGAGGGAGTATTCCCACGGTGCGTTTTCGGGCATGCGGCAACTCCGGTTCGGGGGTGGGGTTTCGGAGGGCTGCGGGTGCTGGGCGGTGGCATTGCCGCAGCCGCCGTGGCAGGACGGAGCGGTGCGCTTCCGGTGGTCCCGGCTTTCCGCAGCGTGTGTGTCGCGTCACCGACGGTAGAGGAGAAATTCTGGGCTCCTCCAGACACCCGACTATGCCCGCGCCGTCTTCAGGTATAGGCGCCCGGAGCTGCCCGAGAGCGAGCTGGCGCCGCGCGTGGAGCACCGGATGAGGCGCCGCGCCGTCTTCGAGGGCGACACCCCGGCGCCGTACGAGACGGTGATCCACGAGATGGCCCTACGGTGCCATGTGGCCGATCGCGGGACATCGCGTTCCCAACTCCGCTTCATTCTGGACGAGATCGAAGAGGGGTACGTCGGCGTGCGAGTCGTCCCGTTTGACCAGGAAGGTTTTGCGGGTGCTGGAGCCTCGTTGGTGTACCTGGGGGGCCCGGTTCCCCAGCTGGACACCGGGCTGCGCGACTCGCCCACCGGCGTTGCGTTCTGCGATGCAGAAGCGCAGTTGAAGCACCTCCGGACGCTGTTCCATAAGGTGGCGGAGGCGTCGCTGGACCCCACAGCGTCGCGGGACTTCATCCACCGACTGGCGAAGGAACTGTGATGAACTGGCGGAAGTCGACGTACTCCGGCGGCGGCGAGGGCGACACCTGCGTAGAGATAGCCACCCTCCCCACCCGCATAGCCATCCGCGGCTCCAAGGCCCCCGCCCGCGCCACCCTCTCCTTCCCCACCCCCGCCTTCACCGCCCTCATCGACCACCTGAAGGGCCGCCCCTCATGGAACAGCGAGTCACTCTGATCACTCTCGGCGTCTCCGACCTCACCCGGTCCAAGGCCTTCTACGAAGCCCTCGGCTGGCGGGGCCAGGAGGTCGAGGAGACCGTATTCTTCCAGGCGGGGGGCTTGGGACTGGTCCTGTGGGGGCGGGACAAGCTCGCGGCGGACTGTGGGCTGGAGGCCGGGAAGGCGGACGGGTTCGGCGGCATCGTGCTGGCGCACAACGTCCGGTCCGACGCCGAGGTCGACGAACTGCTCGCCGCCGTCCAAGCCGCCGGCGGCACCATCACCAAGCCCGCCGCTGTCAACGAGATCGGCTTCTACTCCAGCGCGTTCACCGACCCGGACGGCCACGCCTGGGAGGTCGCCCACAACCCCGGCTTCCCGCTCGCGGACGACGGCACGGTCACGCTCCCCGACTTCGGCCAGGCCTCCTAGCCCGCGAATGCTGAGGAAGCAGAAACACGCTCGGTGCCGACCCGGTGGTTCGGGGCGTCCCCCCTGGTCAGATAGGGGAGCCACAGTCTAACGTCCGTGCATGGCAGCCTTCGATCCGTGGGACCCGGCGTTCCTCGCCGACCCGTATCCCGCCTATGCCGAGCTGCGTGAGCGTGGCCGCGTGCAGTACTTCGAGACCACCGGGCAGTGGCTGGTGTCGCACCATGCGGACGTGTCCGTGCTGCTGCGGGACCGGAGGCTGGGGCGGACGTATCAGCACCGGTTCACCCATGAGGACTTCGGGCGGACCGCTCCTCCCGCCGAGCACGAGCCGTTCCACACGCTCAACGACCACGGGATGCTCGACCTGGAGCCGCCGGACCACACCCGGATCCGGCGCCTGGTGTCGAAGGCGTTCACGCCGCGCACGGTGGAGCAGCTCAAGCCCTACGTGACCCAGCTCGCCGGTGAATTGGTCGACGGGCTCGTGCGGCAGGGCGGCGGCGACCTGCTCACCGATGTCGCCGAGCCGCTCCCCGTGGCCGTGATCGCCGAGATGCTGGGCATCCCGGAGTCGGACCGGGCGCCGCTCCGTCCGTGGTCGGCGGACATCTGCGGGATGTACGAGCTGAACCCGTCGGAGGACGTGGCGGCCAAAGCGGTGCGGGCGTCGGTGGAGTTCTCCGACTACCTCCTCCAGCTGATCGCCGAGCGTCGCAAGGAGCCGGGTGAGGATCTGATCTCGGGGCTGATCGCGGCGCACGACGAGGGCGACCGGCTGACCGAGCAGGAGATGATCTCGACCTGTGTGCTGCTGCTGAACGCGGGCCACGAGGCCACGGTGAACGCCACGGTCAACGGCTGGTGGGCCCTGTTCCGCAACCCGGACCAACTCGCCGCTCTGCGTGCGGACCACTCCCTGGTCCCGTCCGCCGTGGAGGAGCTGATGCGCTACGACACCCCGCTCCAGCTCTTCGAACGCTGGGTGCTCGACGACATCGAGGTCGACGGCACGACAATCCCGAGGGGTGCGGAGGTCGCGATGCTCTTCGGCTCCGCCAACCACGACCCCGAGGTGTTCCGGAATCCCGAGCAGCTCGACCTCGCCCGCCAGGACAACCCGCACATCTCCTTCAGCGCCGGCATCCACTACTGCATCGGCGCCCCGCTGGCCCGTATCGAGCTGGCGGCATCGATGACGGCCCTGCTGGAGAAGGCCCCGACGCTGGGCCTGGCGGCGGAGCCTCGGCGGAAGCCGAACTTCGTGATTCGGGGGCTGGAGGGCCTCAGCGTCGAGGTCTGAGGCGCCGGAGCAGCGCCCAGCAGCCGAGGGAGGCGGCGACGCCGCCGAGGACCATCAGCGGCAGCTCGGCGTAGAGGACACGCCAGTCGGGCGCCTGCTCGAAGCGCCGGAACCGCTCCTGGACGTCGATGGACCACACCGCGAGTCCCGCTCCACCTCCGACGGCCGCGATCAGACACCCTCCGGCGGCCTGCGCACGTTGTCCCATACCCGGCATGGACGAGCGCGGGCCGCCCGGAGGTTCCGCCCGCCGGTCAGGTTGTGATGCCCCGCCGGTCAGGTCGTGCTGTCTCGCCGGGGTCAGGCCGTCATGTCCCGCCGACGCAGCCCCGCCGGCCCGGCCCCGGTCAGCGCGGCCGCCAGGAGGAGAAGGGCCGTACGGCTACCGCTCCTTCGTCTCCTCCAGTACCGTCCGCCCGATCAGCGCGTACCGGGACGGGTCGCGCCGCTTGAGGTACTGGGCGTACCCGATGCCCGCGGCCGCGACCAGCGCCACCAGCCACGGTGTCGCCTTCAGCACCAGCGAACCGGACTCCGTGCCGGCCGCCACTCCCATGTTGGACACCAGCAGGACGACCACCGCGAGCATGGCCACCCCGCCCACCAGCGGGGCGACGAACGTCTTGAACCAGTGCCTGCTCTCGGGGTGGTGCGTGCGGAAGTAGGCCAGCACCGCGAAGGAGCAGACGGCCTGCACGACGAGGATCGCCATGGTGCCGAGGATGGCGAGCAGGACGTACAGACCGGCGTACGGGTCCTTGCCCGCGATCCAGAACGCGGCGATCAGTACGGCGCTGACGATGGTCTGGACGAGGCCCGCGATGTGCGGGGAGCCGTGCTTGGCGTGGGTGCGGCCGATGGTCTTCTTCAGGGACGGCAGGACGCCCTCGCGGCCCAGCGCGTACATGTAGCGGGCGGCGCAGTTGTGGAAGGCCATGCCGCAGGCGAGTGAGCCGGTGATCATCAGCCACTGCATGACGACGACCGCCCAGTGGCCGACGTACTGCTCGGTGGGGTTGAAGAACAGCGCGAGGGGGTTCGCGGAGGAGGCGGCCGCCACGGCTTCCTTCTCGCCGTTGCCGATGATGGCCATCCAGGAGACGAAGACGTAGAAGACGCCGACGCCGAGGACCGAGATCATCGTCGCCTTGGGGATGATCTTCTTCGGGTTGCGGGACTCCTCGCCGTACATCGCGGTCGACTCGAAGCCGACCCAGGACCAGAAGGCGAAGAAGAGGCCGAGGCCGGCGGAGGTGCCCTGGAAGGCGTTGACCGGGTTGATCGGGCCGAAGGTGAAGCCGTTCGGGCCGCCGCCGTGGAGGGCGACCGAGATCGCCATCGCCGCGAGGATCGTCACCTCGGTGGCCAGCAGGACGACGAGCACCTTCTCCGCGACCGAGACGCCGAACCAGGTGCCCGTCGCGTTGACGGCGAGCATCAGGATCGCGAACGTCCACCACGGGATGTGAAGGCCCGTCTGGTCCTCGAGGGTGGTGGTCGCGAAGACCGAGAAGATGCCGATCAGGGCCGGCTCGAAGACGACGTACGCGAAGGTCGCCAGCAGCCCGGAGGCGAGACCGACGGTGCGGCCGAGGCCGTAGGAGATGAAGCCGTAGAAGGCGCCGGTGGAGGTGATGTGCTTCGCCATCGAGGTGAAGCCGACGGAAAAGATTGCCAGGACGACCATTGCGACGAGATAGCTCGCCGGGGCGCCGATGCCGTTGCCGGACGACACCATGAAGGGCACGTTGCCGGTCATCGCGGTGATCGGCGCGGCCGTCGCCACGGCCATGAAGACCACGCCGAGCAGGCCGATGGCGTTGGGCTTGAGCCGGTGGACGGTCTCCTCGCCGCCGGTCTCCGCCTCGGGGGCAACGCCCTCTTGTACTGCCATCGGGTGGCCCCTCTCCTGTCGGTCCGCTTGGGTACTCGTCCGGAATCCTGAAGTGCGAATGAGTCACCCAAAGGGCTGGAAGCGTTAAATGCATGTCAACTAGACCTTTAAAAACCGGGCGTGGCGAACGCCTTGGTTAACTCTCGGGCAGCTCGTGGACCGGGCCGGACCGCGCCTCGTAGCGTCCTCGGCATGAGCATCTACGCGTCCACCCTCGGCGGCGAGCGCCACCGCTTCGACTCCCTCGCGCGCCTGCTCGCCGCCGCGAGCCCCGAGCGCTCCGGCGACCGGCTGGCCGGGCTCGCCGCGTCGTCCGCCGGGGAGCGGGTCGCGGCGCGCTGGGCGCTGGCCGAGGTGCCGCTCGCGACCTTCCTCACCGAGCCGGTGATCCCGTACGAGAGCGACGACGTGACCCGGCTGATCCTCGACACGCACGACCCGCTGGCCTTCGCGCCGCTGGCCGGGATGACGGTCGGGGAGCTGAGGGAGTGGCTGCTGTCGGAGGCGGCGGACGCCGAGACGCTGGCGGCGGTGTCGCCCGGACTGACCCCGGAGATGGTCGCGGCCGTGTCCAAGCTGATGGGGAACGCGGACCTGGTGGCCGTCGCGCGCAAGGTCCGGGTCGTGACGGCCTTCCGCTCCACCATCGGCCTGCCGGGCCGGCTGGCGACCCGCCTCCAGCCCAACCACCCCACCGACGACCCGGCGGGCGTGGCCGCGGCCTTGCTCGACGGTCTGCTGCTGGGCTCCGGCGACGCGGTGATCGGCATCAACCCGGCGACGGACAGCCCGAAGGCCGTACGGGATCTGCTGGAGCTGTTGGACGGGGTCATCACGCGGTACGCGATCCCCACGCAGTCGTGCGTGCTGTGCCATGTGACGACCAGCGTGGACCTGATGGAAGGCGGGGCGCCCGTCGACCTCGTCTTCCAGTCCGTCGCCGGTACGCAGGCGGCGAACGCGTCCTTCGGGGTCACCCTCGGGCTGCTCGACGAGGCGTACGAGGCGGCGCGCGGGCTGGACCGGGGGACGGTCGGTGAGAACGTCATGTACTTCGAGACCGGCCAGGGTGCCGCCCTGTCGGCCGGCGCGCACCACGGGGTCGACCAGCAGACGGTCGAGGCACGGGCGTACGCGGTCGCCCGGCGCTACGACCCCCTGCTGGTGAACACGGTCGTCGGCTTCATCGGCCCGGAGTACCTCTACGACGGACGCCAGATCCTGCGGGCCGCCCTGGAGGACCACTTCTGCGGCAAGCTGCTCGGCCTGCCGATGGGCCTGGACATCTGCTACACCAACCACGCGGACGCCGATGACGACGACGTGGCGACCATGCTGACGATGCTCGGCGTGGCCGGCGCCTCGTTCGTGATCTGCACGCCGGGCGGCGACGACATCATGCTCAACTACCAGTCCGCCTCGTACCACGACGCCTTGTACCTGCGGGAGGTGCTCGGGCTGCGCCCCGCGCCGGAGTTCGAGGCCTGGCTGGAGTCGATCGGCCTGCTGGACGAACGCGGCGGGATCCGCGAGGTCACGGCACATCCGCTGACGGACATCGGACGGGAGCTGGCGGCATGAGTGAACTGGTCGCACACACCGAGGACTCGGCGCTCTGGTCGACGCTACGGCGTCACACCCAGGCCCGCATCGGCCTCGGCCGGGCCGGCTCCGGGCTGCCGACCCGGCACCGGCTGGAGCTCCAGGCCGCGCACGCGGCGGCGCGGGACGCGGTGCACTCGCCGTTCGACCCGGACACGGTCGCGGCCGCGCTGACCGGGACGCCGACGGTACGGGTCCGCAGCGCCGCCCCCGACCGGCTCACCTACCTGCAGCGTCCGGACCTGGGCCGCCGCCTGGACGCCACCGACCGCGCGCATCTGCCGTCTGGGGAGTGGGACCTGGTGTTCGTGGTCGCCGACGGGCTGTCCAGCCGGGCGGTGCACGAGCACGCGGCGGCGATGGTGCGGGCGACGACGTCCCGGCTGCCGGCCGACTGGCGGGTGGCCCCCGTCGTCCTGGCCGAGCAGGCGCGGGTGGCCCTCGGCGACGACATCGCCCACGCGATGGGTGCGGCGATGGTGGTCGTTCTGGTGGGGGAGCGGCCCGGCATGTCGGCGGCGGACTCCCTGGGCGCGTACCTCACGTACGGCCCGAAGCCCGGCGTGACGACCGACGCCGACCGCAACTGCCTGTCCAACATCCGGCCACCGCTGGGGCTGACCTACGAGACGGCGGCGGGGAAGCTGGCGGCGCTGATGGGCAGGGCGCGGGAGCTGGGGCTGACGGGGGTGGGGCTGAAGGACGAGTCGGACGCGTTGCCGGCGGTGGCCCCGGTTCAGTCCATGTAGGGCTTGAGCCGGTCGGTGTCGAGCGTGATGCCGACGGGGTCGGGAAGGGTGACCATGTCGCCGATCTTCACCGTGTGGATGTCCCGGTAGCCGTCCTCCGGGTCGGGCTTGCTGTGCACGACGACGGATGCGTTCTCGCGGTCGATCAGCAGGTAGACAGGGACGCCGGCCTCGGCGTACCCCCGGGGCTTCTCCATACGGTCGCGGTCGTGCGTGTCCGCGTCGTAGGAGGTGATCTCGATCGTCATCAGGACGCCGTCGGGGTCGGCCCAGTCGCCCTGGCCGGCGAAGTACCCGACGGGTGCGAGTGCTCCGTCAGGAAGGGCACGGCCGTTACGGTAACCCTCCACTTTCAGGCCCTGGGTCGGGTCGAGGTCGAGCTCGGGCCGGGCCTGCATGCACTGCCGGATCAGCCACATGATGATGGTGCTGTGATTGCCGTTCGTCACTTTCCTGAGCCCGATCCGTCCGTCGATGAACTCGAACCTGACGGTCTCGTCCTCGCGCTCGGCGAATTCGGCGATCCGCTCGAACATGTCCACCGACAACTGAGACGACGTGCGCTCTGTCATAACCGTCATGGTGCCTCCCTTCGTAGGCGGACACCAGCGTTACCGGAGACAGGTGCGGATGGGCGCGTTCCGGGATGTGATCACCCAAGTGAGTGATCACCAGCCGCCGCCACCGGCAAGGTCAGCCCCCAGGCCCCCTCCCACACCGTCCACGTCCGCCTCCGCACCGGCCCCGACACCACCGCGTCCGCCCGGTACCGGAAGTCCGGCCCCGACACGGTGATCCGCCGCCCCGTCGCCAGCAGCGGGGTCGCCTCCGCGCCCACCGACAGCGGCCGGGCCTCGACCTCGGCCAGCCCCGAGGCACCCGGGGTGACCGACAGGGCCTCCAGAGGCTGGTCCAGGTCCACCAGGGTGATCCCGTCGACCTCCACGCGGAGGCGGGAGTGGCCGAGGGTGGACGCCGGGGAGGACGAGCGGGTGGGGCGGGCCGTCACCAGGGTCCGTACGAGGGACTGGCACGTCCGTATCCACGGGCGGCCGGAGTCGAAGTCGGCGCCGTGCCGGTCCGTCTCCGCCGGCACCCCCAGCAGGTGCGGAATCCGCAAGGCCCCCAGCACCACCCCGTCGCTCTCGTCGACGAGCAGGTCCATGCGCCGCTCGGTGCCGTCCAGGACGGTCCGTGCCGCCGCCACCGCGCCCGCGGGGATGCCCAGGGAACGGGCCAGGGCCTGGGCGCCCCCCACCGGCACCACCGACAGCCCGCATCCGGCCAGTTCCCGCCACCGGTGCAGCAGGGACACCGTCCGCACCAGGGCCTGGTCGTCACCGATCACGACCGGCCTGCGGGAACCTTTTCTCCGGAGTGCCCGGGCGAATTCCTCGGGCCCCTCCGGGAGGCACACTTTCGTGGTCGCACCCGCGCTGAGCACGTCTTTCGCGATCCGTACGGCCTCACCGTCGGTCCGGCGGGCGACCGGGTCTATGACCACCAGGAGCTGGTCGGAAGTCGCCACCTCGGTCATGCCTCGCTTCCTCGGGTAGCATCTTTGTGCAAGAGCCCCTTGCGCTATTGCGCCAGGGGCTTCGTCTATTCCGGGGCATCCGGTCCGACGGGTTGCGGCCAACGAAGGTCGCCGGTGTACGAAACAGGCTGTGCGCGGCACAGTCAATGTCGCGTGCGCCTCTGACCTTGGACATGCCCCGCCCGGAAGGGGTGTACGCGCGTGCCCGCACTTGTGCTGCTCGGTGCTCAGTGGGGTGACGAAGGCAAGGGAAAGGCGACCGACCTGCTCGGTGGCTCGGTGGACTATGTGGTGCGCTACCAGGGCGGCAACAACGCCGGCCACACGGTAGTCGTGGGCGATCAGAAGTACGCCCTCCACCTCCTCCCTTCCGGAATCCTCTCGCCGGGGTGCACCCCGGTCATCGGCAACGGAGTCGTCGTCGACCCGTCGGTCCTGTTCTCCGAGCTGAACGGACTGAACGAACGCGGCGTCGACACGTCCAAGCTCCTGATCAGTGGTAACGCCCACATCATCACGCCGTACAACGTCACCGTCGACAAGGTGACGGAACGCTTCCTCGGGAAGCGGAAGATCGGGACCACCGGGCGCGGCATCGGCCCGACGTACGCGGACAAGATCAACCGTGTCGGCATCCGCGTCCAGGACCTGTACGACGAGTCGATCCTCACGCAGAAGGTCGAGGCGGCCCTCGACGTCAAGAACCAGATCCTCACGAAGCTCTACAACCGGCGTGCGATCGCCGTCGACCAGGTGGTCGAGGAGCTGCTGACCTACGCCGACAGGCTCGCGCCGTACGTCGCCGACACGGTCCTGGTCCTCAACCAGGCCCTGGAGAACGACAAGGTGGTCCTCTTCGAGGGCGGCCAGGGCACCCTCCTGGACATCGACCACGGCACGTACCCCTTCGTCACCTCCTCGAACCCGACCGCGGGCGGCGCCTGCACGGGCTCCGGGGTCGGCCCGACGAAGATCAGCCGGGTCATCGGCATCCTGAAGGCGTACACCACCCGGGTCGGCGCGGGCCCGTTCCCCACGGAGCTCTTCGACGAGGACGGCGAGGCGCTGCGCCGCATCGGCGGCGAGAAGGGCGTCACGACCGGCCGTGACCGCCGCTGCGGCTGGTTCGACGCGGTGATCGCCCGGTACGCGACCCGCGTGAACGGCCTGACGGACTTCTTCCTCACCAAGCTGGACGTCCTCACCGGCTGGGAGGAGATCCCGGTCTGCGTGGCGTACGAGATCGACGGCAAGCGCGTCGAGGAACTCCCGTACTCCCAGACCGACTTCCACCACGCGAAGCCGGTCTACGAGATGCTGCCGGGCTGGTCCGAGGACATCTCCAAGGCGAAGACCTTCGCCGACCTCCCGAAGAACGCGCAGGACTACGTCAAGGCGCTGGAGGAGATGTCCGGCGCTCCGATCTCGGCGATCGGCGTCGGCCCGGGCCGGACCGAGACGATCGAGATCAACTCGTTCATCTAGTAAGGCTGTTCGGCAGAGTTATCCCATGTGCCCCCGTGTGCCCCTGTCCGGTCCCGGCCGGGGGCACACGCGTGTGGGGCACCGCGAGGCCGTGCGGCGGGGCGGTGCGCCCGAGCGACACGAGTGCGCCCCCGGCCGACATCCGGGGGCGAACTCATACCTGGGGATCAGGCCTCAGCGCGAGGTCAGCCTCCACAGGTGGTCGGCGGTGCCGTTGTCGGTCCACTGGAGGACCTGGGCGCCGGAGGCGGTGCTCATCTGGTCCACGCCCAGCAGGAGCCCGCTGTTGTAGTTGGCGATCTTGTAGTAGCCGTCGCGGGCCGGGATCAACTGCCAGAGGTGGTCCGCGGTGCCGCTGTCGCCCCAGATCAGGGCCGTGCCGCCGTCACTCGTGCTCATGGTGTTGATGCCCAGCACCAAGCCGCTCTTCTGGTTGACGATCTTGTACAGACCCGAGCCGGCTCCCACCAGGGTCCAGTTCTGGTCGGTGCCGGTGGTGGACGTGGCCTGGACGACCGAGGTGCCCTGAGCCGTCGCCGTGTTCTGGGTGGCGAGAGCGAGACCGCTGTTGCGGTTGGTGATCTGGTAGCGCCCGGCCAGCGAGGTGGAGGTGCCGCTGGGGGTGACCACGACCCGGTAGCCGTCGGAGGCGTTCATCGTCACCGGCACGGTGACGGAGCCGCCCGAGACCGTGTGGTCGGCGTCCGAGATGGTGATCGGGCCGGGGGAGGCCGTGGTGCGGCCGGTGTGCGGGGTGTACTCCACCTTGACGTGGACCGTGCTCCCGAAGGCCGACAGCGACGAGAGGCCGTTGACGGTCACCGCGCAGGAGCCGGTGCAGCCGCCGGCGACGACGCTGATCTGGTTGCCCGCGCCGTTGCGGGAGGCGAAGCCGTCGATGCCCGTCTGCGCGGGGGGCGTGGTGACGACCATGTTGCCGGACATGTCGCCGTACCACTTGTAGGTCCAGTACGAGCCGTTGGGCGAGCCGCCGGTGCCGGTCAGGGTGTCGCCGAGGGTGCCGTACTGGTTCCAGAAGGCGAGCTCGGCGTCCCGGACGCCGGTCCGCTCGAACTTGGCGACGTAGCCGATGAGGGCGCCGGAGTTGCCCATCTCGGAGGGTGTGCCGTACTCCTCGATGGAGATCGGGCGCGGGCTGATGCCGAGGCTGCTCTCCAGCGCGCGGTATGCGGAGACATGGGCGGCGATGTCCTGGCTGCCGCTGAGTTCGTGCCAGGCGATGACGTCGGGGACGGTGCCGCTGGCCTTGGCGTCGGTGAGGAACTGGCTCATCCGGGACTGGTTCCAGGACGCGTCGCTCGGGCCCTGGATCGGGGTCGTGGTGTCCTTCGTCCGGATCTGCTTGTACGTGCGTGCCCAACCCGCGTTGAAGGCACCTGCGTTGGCGGTGTCCCAGGTCCAGTCGGGTTCGTTCCAGATCTCGTACGCGCTGATGTTGGTGGCGCCCGAGGACCGCACGGCGGTGACCTGCTTGTCGACGGCGGACAGCCAGTCGGCCCAACTCACCCACTTGTAGGGGAAGGTCGGGTACCAGTCCGGCATCCGGACGACCACCTTGGAGCCCGAGCGGGCCGCCTTGGGCGCTACGACGAGTGCGTCGCCGCCGGGTTTGGGCGCGCCGTTGGGTAGCTGGCTGCCGCCCGGGGCCATCTGTACGTAGGTGTGCGCCTTGAGGGCGTTGACCAGGCTGTCGGCGGGTGTGGACGCGTCGGCGAGGCCGTAGAGACTGCCGCTCGCCACATGGGTGACAGAGCGCAGGGTCTGGTTGGCGTTGACGACCAGCGTGGTGGCGGCGGTGGGGGCCGCCTGGGCCGGGGTGGTGGTGGCGAGCGCGGTGACCGCGAGAGCGGCCGCGCCGAGGGCGGCGGTCAGGCGCCCGCGGGTGGGGGGTCTTGAGCGGCTCATGACAGAGGTTCTCCTCAACGGAGGGGATGGGAAACGAGGTCGTTCGGGTCAGTCCTTCACCGCGCCCGCGGTCACACCCGCGGCCACGTAGCGCTGCGCGAGGACCAGCAGCACCGCTGCGGGGACGGACGCGACGACGGCGGTGGCCATGATCGCGTTCCACTCCTGGTTGTTGTTGCCGATGTACTTGTAGATGCCGAGGGTGATCGGCCTCCAGTCGCCGCCGCCGTCGAGGGTGTTGGCGAAGACGAAGTCGGACCAGGCCCACAGGAAGCTGAAGAGGGAGACGGTGACGACGGCGTTGCGGCTCACCGGCAGGACGATCGACCAGAAGGTGCGGAAGGTCCCGGCGCCGTCGATGCGGGAGGCGGCGATGAGCTCGCCGGGGATGCCCGACATGAACGCCGTGAAGATCATGACGCCGAAGGGCACGGCGATGGTGGAGTCCGCGACGATCAGGCCCCACCAGGAGTTGAGCAGGCCGAGGTCGAGGAAGATGCCGTAGAAGCCCATCGCCATGACGATCCCGGGGATCATCTGGGCGACGAGGAGGACCAGGCCCAGGGCGCCGCCTCCGAGCGGGCGCAGCTTCGCCAGTGCGTAGCCGGCCGGGGCCGCGAGGACGAGGGTGAGGGCGACCGTGCCGAGGCCGATCAGCAGGCTCGTGCCGAGGTACGGCATCTGGTCGTCGAGGACGGCCCGGTAGCCCTCGAAGGTGGGGTGCAGCGGGAACAGGTCCGGCGGGGTCTTGCGCATGTCCTGCTGCGGGGTGAGGGACACGTTGAGCATCCAGTACACCGGGAACAGCATCAGCGCGGTCAGGACGAGCCCGATCACGGTGTAGCGGCGGGAACCCGTGCGCGACTTCACGCTTCCTGCCTCCTCTGGACGCGGATGTACAGCAGGCCGAAGACGAGGGCGATGAGGATGAGGATGTTGCCGACCGCCGCCCCCGGCCCGAACTTGGGCAGCAACGTGCCGAAGCCGAGTTGGTAGGACCAGGTCGCCAGGGTGGACGAGGCGTCGCCCGGGCCGCCCTTGGTCATGATCCAGATCAGGTCGAACACCTTGAGGGTGTAGACGAGGCCGAGGAGCAGGGTGATCGCCGACACCGGCCGCAGCAGCGGGAAGGTGATCCGGCGGAACTGCTGCCAGGCACTCGCGCCGTCCAGGGACGCCGCCTCGTACAGCTCGCCGGGGATGTTCTGCAGCCCGCTGTAGAGGATGACCAGGTTGAACGGGATGCCGATCCAGATGTTCGCGATGATCACCGAGGTGAGCGCCCAGTCCGGCGAGGTGAGCCAGCCGACCGCGTCCACGCCGAAGAAGTGGAGAAAGTAGTTCACCACGCCCGACTCGCTGTTGAGCATCCACGACCACGAGGACGCCGACACGATCAGCGGCAGCAGCCACGGGATCAGGAACAGGGCGCGCAGGGTGGGCGCCAGGCGGAAGTGCCGGTTGAAGAAGACCGCGAGGGCGAGCCCGATGGCGTACTGGAAGAGGATCGACACCAAGGTGAAGATCATGGTGTGGCGCATCGCCGGGCCGAACGTCGGGTCGTCGAGCACCTTCCGGAAGTTGTCCCAGCCGGAGAACGGCGCGTCCCCCGCCACGAACGACCGCACGGTGTAGTCGCGCAGGCTCAGGTCGAGGTTGCGGTAGAGGGGATACAGGTAGAACGCGGCGAGGTAGGCGATCAGCGGGGCGACGAAGGCGAGCGCGGTCAGACGGCTCCTGCGTCTCTGCCGGCGCCGCAGTGGCAGGGGATCGGCCGCCTTCGGTACGACCCGGTCCCGTGGCGGGCGGTCGACTCGGGCGATGGTCATGGCGGGGGACCTAGCCCTTCTCGGCGCTCGACTGGGCCGTGTCCAGGGCGTCCTTGGGGCTCTTGCCGCCGGACAGGGCCGACTGGACGGCGGTCCACATCGGCTGGGAGATGGTGGGGTACTTCGAGCCGAGGCCGCCACTGGTGCGGCCGCGGGCGGCGGCGACCGCGGACACCCACGGCTCGAGCTTCGGGTTCGCCGCCACCTGCTTGGCCTGCACGGTGGCCGTCGGGGCGATGTACGTCAACGTCGTGTCCGTGGCCAGGAGGTTCGCGTCACTGGTCAGACAGGTGACGACCTTCTTGCTGACGTCGTAGCGCGCGCTGTCCTTCTGCACGGGCACGGTGACGAACTCGCCGCCCGTCGGCACCGGTGCCGAACCCCCGTTCTGTGCCGGGATGTTGATGACGCCGTAGTCGAAGCCGGCTTTGTCGGCGTTGCCGAGCTGCCAGGTGCCGTTCTCGCCGAAGGCGTAGTCGCCGGTGGCGAACTCCTGCCAGCTGGTGGTCTGCGTGTTCTGGAGGACGTCCTTGGGGGCCAGCCCGTCGTCCACCCACTGCTTCCACAGGGTCAGCGCCGCCACGCCCTTGTCGGAGTCGAGCGTCGTCAGGTCCCCGCCCGCGCCCCAGAACCACGGCAGGAACTGGAAGCTGCCCTCCTCCGTGTTGATAGCGGAGAAGGTGATGCCCTTCTTCCCGGCCGCCTTGACCTTCTGCAGGGCCGCGGTGAGGGAGTTCCAGTCCTTGATGGTGGCGGGGTCGACGCCGGCCGCCGACAGGACCTTCTTGTTGTAGTAGAGGGCGAGGGTGTTGGCGCCGATCGGGACGCCGTAGGAGGCGTCGTCGATGGTGCCCGCGCCGATGATGTTCTTCTGGATCGACTTGGTGTCGAGGCCGAGGTCGCTCGTCTTGTTGAGGATGCCCGCCTCGACGAGCGTGGAGACCACCGGGTTGTCCACCAGCATCACGTCGGGCGCGTTGCCCTGCTGGGCCGCCAGCAGCGCCTTGTTGCCCAGGTCGGTCGTGTCGTACGCGGTGCGCTTGACGGTCACCCCGGCCTTCGTCCCGCACTCGGTGACGAGCTTGCCCCACGGGGAGGAGGCGTCGAACTGCGGATACGGGTCCCAGAAGGTGTACGTCCCTCCGGACGCGTCGGAGGAGCCCGAGTCGTCGGAGCCGCCTCCGCAGGCGGTGAGGGAGGCGAGAGTGCCGACGGCGGCGAGTGCGGCCAGGAGAGTGCGGCGGGTGGGTATCAAGGGGTGACCTCGTTGTCGTGTGCGGGAAGGCAGGGGGGCTTCAGGAGATGGGCAGCCAGACGCGCATGCCGCCGTCCTCGCGGTTGGCCCAGGTGTAGTAGGGGACGGCGGTCAACTCGACGGGCTCGCCGTCCGGTCGGGGCGATTCGTCGGCGGGGCCGTACGGCCACCAGCCCGCGTCGGGAAGGTGCCGGCGCCGGCCCGCCGCCACGACCGTGGTGACGCCGCCGAGCAGGTCAGGGCGTTGCTTCACGGCGAGCGGGCGGGTGGTGTCGAGGACGATGTCGTCCAGGCCGCCGCCGGGGTGGTCGACCCCTTCGAGGCAGTAGACGAGGGGCCCGCGTTCGATGGCCACGCAGCCGCGCACGGCGTCCACCCGCGGGTCGGCGGCGGTCAGCCGCGGCTCAAGGGGGAGTTCGAGGACGACCTGGTCGCCGGGCGCCCAGGTCCGCTCCAGCCGTAGCCAGCCGTCGGTCACGGGACCCTCGTACGTCTCCTCCGCGCACCGCGCGCGGAAGTCGGGGCACCACTGCGGGATGCGCAGGGAGAGCGTCCAGGAGCGATCGGCCGGGGCGTCCTCGACGGTGAGGGCGACGGTGCCGTGCCAGGGGTAGTCGGTCTCGCAGCGGACGGTGATCCGGTCGGCGGTGTAGCGGCCGGTGACGTACTGGTGGATCTGGAGTCCCTGGTCGTCACCGCTGGCCAGATAGTGTTCCAGGCTTGCCAGCAGCCGCATGACGTTCGGCGGGCAGCAGGCGCAGCGGAACCAGCGGGTGCGGCGGGCCGACTGGTCGCCGCCGGGGTCGGTGTGGCCGTCGCGGACCTGGAGCGGGTTGACGTACAGCCAGCCCTCGCCGTCCAGCGACACACCGGCCAGGAAGCCGTTGTAGAGGGTGCGTTCGATCAGGTCGGAGTAGCGGGCCTCGCCGGTGAGCAGGGCCATGCGCCAGCTCCACTGGACGGAGGCGATGGCGGCGCAGGTCTCGCAGTAGGCGCGCTCGTTGGGCAGTTCGTACGGGTCGCCGAAGTCCTCCTCGTCGTGGTGGGCGCCGAGGCCGCCGGTGAGGTGGGTCTTGGTGGTGGTCATGGCGTGCCACAACCGTTCGGCGGCGGCGCGGAGTTCGGCGTCGCCGGTCTCGGTGGCGAGGTCGGCCGCGGCGGCCAGCAGGTAGAGCTGTCGTACGGCGTGACCCTCCACGTTCGTCGCCTCGCGCACCGGGACGCGGTCCTGGCAGTAGGCCTCGCCGCCGAGCAGCCCGTGACCGTGCCGGTCGACGAAGTAGGCGGCGAGGTCGAGGTAGCGGCGCTCGCCGGTCTCCCGGTACAGCTCGACCAGGGCGGTCTCGACCTCGGGGTGGCCGTCGATGCCGTCGATGGGCTTGCCGCTGCCGGGCGGGCCGAAGACGGAGTCGACGTGGTCGGCGAACTTGCGTGCCACGTCGAGCAGTTCGGGCCGGCCCGTGGCGCGGTGGTGGGCGACGGCGGCCTGGATGAGATGGCCCGCGCAGTACAGCTCGTGCCCCCAGCGCAGGTCCTGGTACCGCTCGCCGCCCTTGACCAGCTGGAACCAGGTGTTCAGGTAGCCGTCGGGCTGCTGGGCGGCGGCGACGAGGCCGGTGATCCGGTCGACGTGTGCTTCGAGATCCCCGGCCGGCTCCTGGGCCAGCTGCCAGGAGGCCGCCTCCAGCCACTTGTAGACGTCCGTGTCCACGAAGGGGTAGGCGCCCTGGAACTCGCCGTCGGCCGCCGCATCCGACAGCGCCTCCGCCATGCCCGCCGCGAGCCGCAGGTTGTGCAGGTTCCCGGCGGACTCCAGCAGCTGTGGCCCCTGCGGGATGGAGGTGCGTGCGTTGACCTCCCGCCTGGTGTGCCACAGGCCCGCCTCGATGACGGCGGCGGCGGGACGCAGCGCGGCGCGGGCGTCCGGACCGAGACGGACCGGGCCCGTCGCGGGCGGGGCGGCGGCGGGTGTGCGGGGCATGGCTCTCCGAGGGTTGAGCGGTATCTGCCGAGCGGCATCTCGAGTCACTGTTTGAGCAACCGTTTTCCTGACGAGAAAGTAGAGGGGAGGAGGCAAGTACGGTCAAGAGGAGCGGCAAGATATTTTCCAGCTTTCTCACGGGCTGGAACTCAACACCCTTCGATGCCACGATGGTCGGCAGCGTTGTCACCCAGGAAAAGGTTTGCTCGTGACCCAGGCTGCAAGTGCTCCAGGCTCTCCTCCCGCCGGCCGGGCCCGGCTCGCCGACGTCGCAGCGCTCGCGGGCGTCAGCGTGGGCACGGCGTCCAAGGCGCTCAACGGCGGCGGAAGAATGCGCCCGGAGACCCGCCGGCGGGTCATGGACGCCGTGGCGACGCTCGGCTTCCGCCCCAACCAGCACGCCCAGAGCCTGCACACCGGCCGCAGCTGGACCGTCGGCCTGATGACCACGGACGGCATCGGCCGCTTCAGCACGCCGGTGCTCCTCGGCGCCGAGGACGCGCTCGGCGCCGGCAAGATCTCCGTCCTCCTCTGCGACACCCGCGGCGACGCGATCCGGGAACAGCACCACCTGCGCAACCTCATGGACCGCCGGGTGGACGGCATCATCGTCACCGGCCGCCGCACGGACCCACGCCCGCCGCTGACCGGCATCAGCGGCCTGGAGACGATCCCGGTGGTCTATGCCCTGTCACCCTCCACGGACCCGGCCGACACCTCCGTCGTCTCCGACGACCGCGGCGGCGCCCGACTGGCCGTGGAACACCTCCTGTCCGCCGGCCGCACCCGCATCGCCCACGTCACCGGCCCCGAACACCACGCCGCCGCCCGCGACCGGGCCCGCCACGGCGTGGAACACCTGGAGGGCGCGGGGTTCGGTCTGTCCACCGGCCGGGTCCACTTCGGCGAGTGGAGCGAGGCCTGGGGGCGCCGCGCCGCCGACGCGGTCCTGCGTACGGCCCCGGAGACGGACGCGTTCTTCTGCGGCAACGACCAGATAGCGCGGGGGATCGCGGACGCGTTGCGCGAGCGTGGAGTGAACGTCCCGGACGAGATCGCGGTGGTCGGCTACGACAACTGGGACACCATGGCGCTGGCCTCTCGGCCGCCCCTCACCACGATCGACATGAACCTCGCGGAGATCGGGCGGATCGCGGCACTGCGGCTGCTGGAGGCGATTGACGCGGAGGAGGGTGCGCCGGGGGAGCACACGGTGCCGTGCCGGCTGGTGGTGCGGGAGTCGACGTGAGGGTCAGCTGTCTGTCGGCGCCTGGAAACCGGTGGTGTCGAGCGTGCAGTCGAAGGGGGCGGGGATGTCGAGCTTCTCACCGAACGGCTTGGTGAGGCGGGCCTCGTACCCCTTGGCGGACGGCGTCCACAGCACGGTGGCCTGCTCTTCCTGCATGTCGAGGACCAGGTAAACGGGTACGCCTGCCTTCCCGTAGGTCTCGACCTTGTCGGTCAGATCGTCGTGCCGAGTGGAAGGCGAGGTCAGTTCGGCGACGAAGGAGAGGGCTTCGCCGTCCAAGTGGTTGCTGATGGTCTCATGGGTGCGCTGGTGAGTGGCGTGGATATCGGGGCCGTAAGCGCGCTCGGAGCCCGGAAGCACGTAAAGGAAGGGCGCGGCGCTGATCCGGTGCTCTTCGGGCAGGTGAGGGCGCAGCTGATCGCAGATCAACTCCATGACCTTGAGGTAATACCCCTTCGACCACGGCGACACGACGATGTTCCCCTTGATGATCTCGGCCTTGTAGCCGTCCGGCACGTACAGCTCGTCGAGGGCGCCCAGGAGGTCCTCGAAGCTGGGGGACTCGGTAGTGCCGCTTATGGTGATCGGTCGCTCGGCCATCAACGTCATGATGCGCCCTTTCCCTGAGACGGGCCAGTCAAGACTGAGAGTGGCTGTTCGCCTACTGTCCGGCAGATCTTCGATCATTTCCGTTTTGTTGACCCGCCCATGGCCTGCCCCTTGTTCCCGGCGATCCTGGCCGCGGCCACCATCTACGCGTGTAGCCCCCGCACGGCACCCTCTCGCCGCTTCCGTCCTCCGAGGAGACCGCATGCCCGTCAGTCCCATGAACCGCCGTGAGTTCGTGCAGAAGTCGGCCGTCACCGGTGCGGCCGTGGCAGCCGTGGGGGCCGCCGCGGTCCCCGCGCGGGCAGCGGACCGCAAGCCCGAACACTCCCCCCGCACCTGGTCGTTCTCCATCCTCGGCACCACCGACCTGCACAGCCACGTCTTCGACTGGGACTACTACACGGACGCCGCCTACAAGGACGCGAAGGGCAACTCCGTCGGCGTCGCCCGGGTCGCCACGCTGATCAAGCAGCAGCGGGAGGCCAAGGGCGAGGACCGTGTCCTGCTCGTCGACGCGGGCGACATCATCCAGGGGACGTCACTGGCGTACTACTACGCGCGCGTGGACCCCATCACGAGCGCGGACGCGCCCGAGCACCCCATGGCCGTCGCCATGAACCACATGCGCTACGACGCCGCCGCCCTCGGCAATCACGAGTTCAACTACGGCATCGACGTGCTGCGCACGTTCGAGAGCCAGTGCCGTTTCCCGCTGCTCGGCGCCAACGCGCTGGACGCGAAGACCCTCAGGCCCGCCTTCCGGCCGTACACCGTGAAGCGGATCCGCGTGCCGGGGGCTCCCGACATCAAGGTGGGCGTCCTCGGCCTCACCAACCCCGGCATCGCCCTGTGGGACAAGGACAACGTGAGCGGGAAGATGGTGTTCCCGGGGCTGGTCGAGCAGGCGAAGAAGTACGTCCCGCGCATGCGTGCCCTCGGCTGTGACGTCGTCTTCCTGACCGACCACTCGGGCCTCGACGGCAGCTCGTCGTACGGCGACGAACTTCCGTACGTCGAGAACGCCTCGAACCTCGTCGCCGAGCAGGTCCCCGGCATCGACGCGATCCTCGTCGGTCACACGCACGTCGAGGTGCCGTCGTACACGGTCACCAACACGGAGACCGGCAAGGACGTCGTCCTGTCCGAGCCGTACTGCTGGGGCATGCGGCTGACCGTCTTCGACTTCGACCTCGAACTCGTTCGGGGCCAGTGGAAGGTCACGAAGACCACCGCCCAGACCCTCGACCCCAAGGGCGTGGCGGAGGACGTCGAGATCACCGAACTCCTCAAGGCCGACCACGAGTTGGTGGTGAAGTACGTCAACACTCCCGTCGGCACCTGCACGCAGGACCTCTCGGCCGCCGAGTCGTGCTGGAAGGACGTACCCATCATGGACTTCATCCACGAGGTCCAGACGAAGACGGTGGCCGCCGGTCTGTCCACCGCGGACGCCGCCCTGCCGCTGATCTCGGTCGCCGCGCCCTTCAGCCGCACCGCCGACATCCCGGCCGGCGACGTGACCATCAGGGACATCGCCGGGCTCTACATCTACGACAACACCCTGTACGGCAAGAAGCTCACCGGCGCCCAGCTCAGGGACTACCTGGAGTACGCGGCGAAGTACTACCACCAGGTCCCGGCGGGCACCGCCGTCGACACCTCCGCCCTCACCAACGCCAACAGCTTCTGGGACTACATGTACGACACGGCGGCGGGCGTCTCGTACGAGATCGACATCGCGCAGGCCGAGGGCTCGCGGATCAAGAACCTGACGTACGACGGAAAGGCGGTGACCGACGACCAGGTCTTCGTCGTCGCCGTCAACAACTACCGGGCGAACGGCGGTTCCGGTTACCCGCACATCGCCGACGCCGGCATCGCGTACAGCTCCACCAACGAGATCCGCCAGCTGATGATCGACTACGTGACGGGGAAGGGAACGCTGGACCCGGTGGACTTCGCGGCCACCAACTGGAAGCTGACGCAGGGCGGTACGCCGGTGTTCTGAAGCGGTCGGCAATCCCTGCATGTCGCACTGTATGAATTTGCGTGCACCAGCGATACATATCGGGCATATGGACATGCAGGACAGCTCCCAGATGCCGGTGATCAGCGAGCCGTTCTTCCTCGACCTGGGCGCGAAGATCTCCTACACGCCCGTCATGAACAGCGAGGACGTGCAGAAGGGCCTCTCCCAGCCGGGTCGCTGACCCTCAGCTGAAGATGATCATCGATCCCTGGGCCAGACTCCGCGTCGCCGCCGCGTGCAGGCCGAGCCACACGTGACGTTCGCGGGCGAAGGGGCTGGGGTCGTAGGGGACCGGTGCGGCCGGCTCCTCCAGCTCCGTGGGACCGAGTGGTGCTTCCGGGGGCGCTGGAGGGTTGGCCGGGTCGATGCCGAGTGACGGGGCGACGAACTCCAGCTCCCGCAACAGCGTCTGGGACGAACCGAGCGGGCCGCCGCCCGCGAGGAGTTCGTCGTTGGACAGCGGGTGCGGGAAGTCCACCGGGACGTACGCGCCCGCGTGGTCGTAGTGCCACACGAGGTGGGACTGCTGGGCCGTCGTCTCGAACATCTCCAGCAACTGCTCGTAGTCCCCGCCCAGTTCGTCCACCGGCGTCACCGGCAGCCCGCAGACCTGGAGCAGGTAGGCGCGGCGCAGGAAGTGCAGCGCGTCGTAGTCGAAGCCGGCCACCGGGGCGACCTCGCCGGACAGTCCCGGCATGTACTGGTACACCGGAACCGGCGGGAGCCCGGCCTCGGCGAGCACCTTGTTGTATTGCGCGAGTTCCTCGGCGAACGGATTGTCCGGGGTGTGGCACAACACGTCTACGAGCGGCACCAGCCACAGGTCACAGGCCAAAAGTCAGCTCCTCGGTCACTCGCAGCGCTGCGGTCGTCACAGTGGTCGTCACACGGTGGTCAAGGCAGGGTAGTCGGTGCGGCACCGGGTCGGCTGCCCCTGTGCACGTCACATACCCGGCCCGGCCCCGCTCACCCCGTGGAGAGACGTTCGATCAGAGCCAGGGCCTCCGCGTTGTACGCGGCGACGATCGAGCGGGCGGCCTCGGTGTCGCGCTGGGCCAGGGCGTCCACGAGTTCGCTGTGGCCGTGCCACAGGCGGCCGCGCAGGTCGGTCAGCAGACGCAGGTGCTGCACCGTGCACACCCAGGACTGCACGCGCAGCCGGTGCAGGAAGTCGGCGAGGTAGCGGTTGCCGAACAGGCTGCTCAGCTCGCGCCAGAAGCGCAGGTCGTAGCCGATCAGGACGGTGAGGTCACCGGCGGCCGCGGCGCGCTGCGCCTCGTCGGCGCGGCGTCGGACACCCGCCACGGCGGCGGCCGTACGGGGGTCGTCGAGGTCGCGGTACCCGAGGTGGCCGTTGTCGAGTGCCTGGAACATCCCGTCGGTGACCAGGGTGCGGGCCTCGAGGATGCCCCGGAAGTCCTCGACCGAGTACTCGTGCACCCGGAAGCCCCGGTGCTGGTCGGCCTCGAGGAGCCCTTGCGCGGACAGGTCCACCAGCGCCTCGCGCACGGGTGTCGCGGAGACGCCGTACTGCTCGGCGATCTCCTTCACCGTGAACTCCTGCCCCGGCTGCAGCCGCCCGGCCAGCACCTCGTCTCGAAGCGCGTCGGCGATCTGCTGCCGCAGGGTGCTGCGGGTCACGGCGCCGCTGCCGCTACGGCCGGGCATGGTCGGGGCGTCTCCCTCGTCGCGATCCGGTGGCGTACACGTACATGTCTACGAGCACGCCACCTTACGCGTTCGAATCGGCGAGGATGTCGGCCCAGGTGACTACTCCGTGTACTCGTCCGCCACCGTCAGCGCCGCGTCCAGCGCGGCCAGTCCTTCCTTCAGCTCCGCCTCGCTCGCGTTGCACGGCGGCACCACATGCGTCCGGTTCATGTTGATGAACGGCCACACCCCGCCGGCCTTCACGGCGGCACCGAACGCGGCCATCGGCGCGTTCGCCTCACCGGCCGCGTTGTACGGCACCAGCGGCTCGCGCGTCTCCTGGTTCTTCACCAGTTCGATCGCCCAGAACATGCCGACGCCGCGCACCTCGCCCACCGACGGGTGCCGCCCGGCCAGCTCCCGCAGCGCGGGCCCGACGACGTCCGCCCCGAGCCGGGCCGCGTTCTCGACGACGCCCTCCTCCGCCATCACGTTGATCGTCGCGACGGCCGCCGCACACGCCAGCGGATGCCCCGAGTACGTCAGCCCGCCCGGGTACGGCCGCTTCCCGAAGGTCTCCGCGATCGCCCCGGAGATGGCGACGCCGCCGAGCGGCACGTATCCGGAGTTCACGCCCTTCGCGAAGGTCATCAGGTCCGGTACGACGTCGAACAGGTCCGCCGCGAACCACTCGCCGGTCCGCCCGAACCCGGCCATGACCTCGTCCAGGACGAAGACGATGCCGTACTTGTCGCATATCTCACGGACGCCGGCGAGGTAGCCCGGCGGCGGGACCATGATCCCGGCGGTCCCCGGAATCGTCTCCAGGAGGATCGCGGCGATCGTCCCCGGCCCCTCGAAGGCGATCGTCGTCTCCAGGTGCTCGAGGGCCCGCGCGCACTCCTGCTCCTCGGTCTCCGCGTAGAAGCGGGAGCGGTACAGGAAGGGCGCCCAGAAGTGCACGACACCGGCCGCGGCACCGTCGGAGGCCCAGCGGCGCGGGTCACCGGTAAGGTTGATCGCCTGCTGCGTGCCGCCGTGGTACGAGCGGTACGCCGACAGCACCTTCGGCCGGCCCGTGTGCAGCCGCGCCATGCGCACCGCGTGCTCCACGGCGTCGGCGCCGGCGTTGGTGAAGAAGATCTTGTCCAGGTCGCCGGGTGTCCGCTCGGCGATCAGCCGCGCCGCCTCCGACCTGGCCTCCAGTGCGAAGGCGGGCGCGAAGGTGGTCAGGGTCGCGGCCTGTTCCTGGATCGCGGCGACGACCTTGGGGTGCTGGTAGCCGATGTTGGTGTAGACGAGGCCGCTGGTGAAGTCGAGGTACCGGTTGCCGTCGTAGTCCCAGAAGTACGACCCCTCCGCGCCGGCCACGGCGAGCGGGTCGATGAGCTCCTGCGCGGACCAGGAGTGGAACACGTGCGCACGGTCCGCGGCCTTCACGGCGGCGCCGACCTCGGGGTTTGGCTGAGGGGTCATGGGCCCGAGGGTAAATGTCCGCGATGCGGAAGCGATATCGGCGTCCTGTCTGTGGACGGAGGCTTTCCGCGACAGGTTGTCGAAGAGCATGGGGCGGTGTGAGGGCCGACCGAGCATCTATTGACAGCCTCCTGTCGAAATGACAGCATGTTGTCATCAGAAACCAGAGCAGTCCGAGGAGGCAGCAATGAGCCGCAAGCCCGTGCATCTCGGCGTGTACGACACCCTCGCCGACTGGGAGACGGGGCACGCGACGGCGTACCTCGCCCGCGCCGGACACGAGATCCGGACGGTCGGCCCGACCCGCGAGCCGGTGACCTCCATCGGCGGCCTGAGCGTCCGGCCCGACCTCGCCCTGGACGACGTACGCCCGGAGGACAGCTCCCTGCTGATCCTCCCCGGCGCCGACCTGTGGGACATGTCCGACGACCTCGCCCCCTTCGCCCGCAAGGCCCGCGCCTTCCTGGACGCCGGCGTGCCCGTCGCCGCGATCTGCGGGGCCACCGCCGGGCTCGCCCGCGAGGGCCTGCTCGACGACCGCGACCACACCAGCGCGGTCTCCTTCTACCTGGCCGCGACCGGATACGGCGGCGCCGAGCGGTACGCCGACGCCGACGCCGTCACCGACCGGGGCCTGATCACCGCCGGCCCGACCGAACCCGTCGCCTTCGCCCGGGAGATCTTCCGGCTCCTCGGGGTGTACGAGGGCGAGGTGCTGGACGCCTGGTACCGGCTGTTCCACGACTCCGACGCCGAGGCGTACGCCGTACTGGAGAAGGCCGGGGCGCAGCAGTGAGCCGGGAGCGGCAGGACCTGTTCAGCCGCAGCGCGCTCTGCGTCTTCCGGCTGAACGGCCAGTTCCTCGCCGTGGCCGAGGAGTTGGCGAAACCCGCCGCACTCACCGCCGCCTGGTGGCAGGTGCTCGGCGCGGTGCTCGGCGAACCGCTGCCGGTCTCCGGCATCGCCCGCGCGATGGGCATCACCCGGCAGAGCGTGCAGCGCATCGCCGATCTGCTGGTGGAGAAGGGCCTCGCCGAATACCGGCCCAACCCCGCACACCGGCGTGCCAAGTTGCTGGCGCCCACGGAGGAGGGACGGGCGGCGATCTCCCGCATCGACCCCGGGCACGCGGCGTTCGCCGACCGGCTGGCGCAGGCGTACGGCGACGACGCCGAACTCGCCGAGGCCGTCCGGGTGCTGGAACGGCTGTCCAAAGTGCTCGAACAGGTGGGCCCGCCTGTTACGGAACCGTAGACAACGCCCAGCTCACCGCAGGGTGGAGCCGCACTATCCTCGGGCTGTTGCTCACGTGCGGGGCGGGGGAAGGGCGGCGCGACGATGGAGAAACTGGGGCCCGGAGATCCACAACGGATCGGTGCGTACCGGCTGCTGGCGCGGCTCGGCGCCGGCGGGATGGGGCAGGTGTATCTGGCCCGGTCGGACCGGGGGCGCACGGTCGCCGTCAAGCTCGTACGGGAGGAGCTGGCCGCGCAGGACGAGTTCCGGGCCCGGTTCCGGCAGGAGGTGCAGGCCGCGCGGCAGGTCGGCGGGTACTGGACGGCGCCGGTGCTGGACGCGGACACCGAGGCGCCCGTGCCGTGGGTCGCCACCGGGTATGTCGCCGGGCCCAGCCTCCAGCAGGTCGTCGGCCACGACCACGGGGCACTGCCCGAACGCTCCGTCCGCATCCTCGCGGCCGGACTGGCGAACGCTCTGAAGGACATCCACGCCGGCGGGATCATCCACCGCGACCTCAAGCCGTCCAACGTGCTGGTGACGATCGACGGTCCACGGGTCATCGACTTCGGCATCGCGCGAGCCCTGGAGACGGTGACGGACGGGGGGCTGACCCGGACCGGCGCACTCGTCGGCTCGCCGGGGTTCATGGCGCCCGAGCAGGTCCGGGGTGACCGGATCACCCCCGCGTGCGACGTCTTCTGCCTCGGCTCGGTGCTGGCGTACGCCGCGACCGGCAAGCTCCCCTTCGGCACCGCCAACAGCGGCGTCCACGCCCTGATGTTCCGCATCGCCCAGGAGGAGCCAGACCTGGAGGGCGTACCCGAGGGCATCGCCGACCTGGTGCGCGCCTGCCTGAACAAGGAACCGGGGGCGCGACCCACGCTGGACCGCATCCTGGAGCGCACGGACGCGGTGGACACGGTGTCCGGGGGGCGGTCACGGGATCCGTGGCTGCCGGGGGCGCTGGTGGCCCAACTGGGGCGGCACGCGGTGGAGTTGCTGGATGCGGAGGATCCGGAGGGGGTGGGGGGTGACGGAACGGGGGCCGGCGCGACCCAGGTTCCCGAGACGTCTCCCGAGGCATCCCCCGAGCACGCCGCCGTCGCCGACGCCACGTCACCCGGCCCGCCCGTGCCGGGGCAGCCGGGCAGTGGCGCGCGGCTGGACCACCTGCCCACCGTCGTCGCGGGCCAGGGCGGTCGGACGCCCCCGCCGGGAGCCCCGGCAAGCCCGGCCGCCCCCGCCCCGGCCCACCCCGCGTACGGCTACCCGCAACAACACCCGCAGCCCCCGGCGTACGGCTATCCGCAACAGCCGGGCACCCCGCCGCCGTACAACCAGTACGGCAGCCTCGGCGGGACGCCGCCCTACGGCCCACCTCCCGCCGCCCCGCCCTACGGCCCGCCCCGCCAGGACCCCGGGAAGAACGGCCGCTCCACCGCCCTGCTCGTCCTCGTCGCCCTGGTCGTCGCGCTCGGTGCCGGCGGCTCGGTCTACGCCCTGATGAGCGGCGACGGTGACAAGGAGGACGGCGGCGGGGGGACCGCCAGCCCCACCGCGACCGCTCCCACGACCCCCGGCCAGAGCACGCCCGCAGACCCGTCACCCTCGGCGCCGACGACCTCCGCCCCGCCGTCGGACGGCGCGATCCCGGCCGACTACCTCGGCACCTGGACCACGACGATCGACAATGCCGACGGCCTGCACACCCGCGAACTGACCCTGCGGCAGGGCGAGACGGGCGACGCGGTCCTGTCCCTGGTCGCCGACGGCCCCACCGCGAACGGCACCTACCACTGCGTCTTCCAGGCAGACCTGCTCGAAGCGCCGACGGGCGACGGCCCCTTGAACATCGGGCCGTCCTCGGTCACCAGCGGTGAGCCCCGGTCCTCCTGCACGCCGGGAGCGCCGACCGAGATCACCCTGCTCCCGGACGGCACACTGGAGCGCACGAACACCGGCACGGACGAGAAACTGACGTACACCCGACAGTGACCATCTCTCAGCCCGTCCGGCGTTTGAGGACGAGGCGCTTCGGGCCGATGGAGGTCCGGGGGCGCAGGCCCCGGGGACGGGACGGGTAGGGGCGGCGGGGGCGAGAATGCCCGGCGGCAAACCGCACCGCACCGCACCGCACCCTCACCGCGGCTCCGGCGGTCGCTGGCGAGGCATGTTCGGCCGGGCCCCCGCCCCCGGCGGCAGAAACCGCCCCTGAAAAGCCCCGGCGTCCGTCCGCTGCCCCACGGCCATCGCCGACTGGAGACCCAGCGGCGACGTGCCCGTGTGGAACTCGACCATCCAGTCGACCGTCTCCGTGCGCACCAGCTCCGTCACGTCCTCGGAGAACCTCCGCAGCACCCCCAGACACCGCTCGGTCGCCTCGCTCGCCGTCCCGTCCGCGGGCCCCAACACCTCCCGCACGCACTCCGACGCCCAGTCGAACTGGAGCACCTGGAGCCGCCGCTGCACGGCCTGGGCCGTGGCCACGTCCCTTATCCAGCCGGACGTCACGCCGAAGAACCGGTCCCCGGCGACGCACGCGACCGCCAGCAGCAGGGAGAGATACCCCCAGGGCGCGGCGCCGACCGCGACCCCCGTCATGTCCAGCAGCGGCAGCGCGGCCCCCGCCACCGCACCGGCCGCCGCCCCCACCCGCATCCCGCACGCCGCCCGCCGCTTCCACACCCGGTCCGCGAGATACCAGGCCGCCGTCTCCAGCGCCCCGCGCTCCACCCACCGGTACAGCTCGTCCAGCCGTACGGCGGGCTCGCCCCAGTCCCCGAGCGGAAACGCCCGCCCCGTCAGATCGCCCGGCCGCAGCCCGGCCGCCCCCTCGCCCGGCCCGTCCTGAGGTGGACCCTCGGGCTGCATCTCCGGCTGACCCACCCGGCACTCCCTACCTGATCCCGACCGATCACGTTGCGTGACGCGTGATGCTGCTGCGTCGCCCCCTTCCTACCGCCCAATGGGTGGCTAAGGCGTAGCTTTCGTCTCTTTTCCGCCCGGAAGAGTCCCTTGATCAGGTATAGGATTCGCCGCCCACTCACTCGAAAGAGTGCTGGGGCGATGCCTGCGCGGAGCACGTAGGCTCGTGCTGACGGGAACTCCGTACTGACCAAGGAGCTGATCGTGATCCCCGGTGGTGGCCAGCCCAACATGCAGCAGTTGCTGCAGCAGGCCCAGAAGATGCAACAGGACCTGGCGAACGCGCAGGAGGAACTCGCCAGGACCGAGGTCGACGGTCAGGCGGGCGGCGGCCTGGTGCGGGCCACCGTCACCGGCGCCGGCGAGCTGCGTGCGCTGAAGATCGACCCGAAGGCGGTGGATCCGGACGACACCGAGACCCTCGCCGACCTGATCGTGGCGGCCGTACAGGCGGCCAACGAGAACGCGCAGACCCTCCAACAGCAGAAGCTCGGTCCGCTGGCCCAGGGCCTCGGCGGCGGCAGCGGCATTCCCGGACTGCCGTTCTAGTCCCTCGGGTCGCACCAAACCAGTGCCCGGCCTGCCTTACTAAGACGGGCACAGGGCAACTACCGTACGTACAGAAGGAACCCCAGGAAGGACGGGCAGTCCGTTGTACGAAGGCGTGGTCCAGGACCTCATCGACGAGCTGGGGCGGCTGCCCGGCGTCGGTCCCAAGAGCGCGCAGCGGATCGCCTTCCACATCCTCCAGGCGGAACCGACGGACGTGCGGCGACTCGCGCAGTGTCTGATGGAGGTCAAGGCGAAGGTCCGCTTCTGCGCGACCTGCGGCAACGTCGCACAGGAAGAGCTGTGCAACATCTGCCGCGACCCCCGCCGCGACCTGTCCGTCATCTGCGTGGTCGAGGAACCGAAGGACGTCGTGGCGATCGAGCGCACGCGCGAGTTCCGCGGCAAGTACCACGTGCTCGGCGGGGCGATCAGCCCGATCGAGGGCGTCGGCCCCGACGACCTGCGGATAAGAGAGCTGCTCGCGAGGCTGGCCGACGGGACCGTCACGGAGCTCATCCTCGCCACGGACCCGAATCTCGAAGGCGAGGCGACGGCCACGTACCTCGCCCGCATGATCAAGCCCATGGGCCTCAAGGTCACCCGCCTGGCCAGCGGCCTCCCGGTGGGTGGCGACCTGGAATACGCGGACGAGGTGACCCTCGGCCGCGCCTTCGAGGGGAGACGACTCCTAGATGTCTGACGCCACGCTGCACGAACGCAGCCAGAATCCCGATGACTTCGCGGTTCAGATCGCGGACCAGATCGAGAGCTTCCTGGTGGCCGTCACCGAGGTGGCGAGGGGCGACGAGCCGGACTCGGCGGTCCCCTTCCTCCTCCTGGAGGTCTCCCAGCTCCTGCTGGCCGGCGGCCGCCTCGGCGCGCACGAGGACATCGTCCCCGACGAGCGCTACGAGCCCGACCTGGGCCCGGAGGGAGACGTCGACGACCTCCGCGAGAACCTCGCCCGGCTCCTCGACCCGATCGACATCTACTCCGAGGTCTTCGACCCCTACGAGCCCCGCAAGGCGCCCGTTCCGGCCCGGATCTCCGACGACCTCGCCGACGTCATGACCGACCTGCGCCACGGCATGGCCCACTACCGTGCCGGCCGCACCTCGGAGGCGATGTGGTGGTGGCAGTTCTCCTACTTCTCCAACTGGGGCTCCACCGCGTCGGCGAGCCTGCGCGCACTCCAGTCGGTGGTCGCCCACGTCCGCCTGAACCAGCCCCTGGAGGAGCTCGACGGCCTGGACACGGACCAGGAGATCGGCGACGAGACCCTGGAGTTCGAGGCAGGTCGTGTGATGGCGGAGGAGATCGCGGGGCCGCTGGGCCTGCACCAGGCCGAAGCCAAGTAGTCCCGGCGGACGGGGGAGCCGAGCAGCACGAGCGCCGCCGGCGGTACGTCGACCACGCACCCGCTCGTCGACATGGCCGGCGTCCTCTCCGGCCGGATGCACCCGTCCAACCTCCAACCCCCTGCGCCCCGGCCGCCACGGGCGTCATGATGGCCCTATGACGGGGCGGGCGAAGGCGTTGATGTGGACGGGGATCGGGCTCTGTGCCGCGGGAGCGGCGGGGCTGGTCGTGGGCGGCGTGCTGGACGTCGACGCGGCGGATCCGTGGGCGAGTGTGGCCGGGGGAGCGGCGGGGCTGGTGGGGCTGGCACTCACCATCTACGCCCTCTTCTCGGACGGCGGCGGTACGACGTCGGTCACCGCCGGCGGGGCGCGGTCCGTCGCCGCGGGCGGGAGCATCGGGGTGGCGGTGACCGGGGACGGGACTGCCGTGGCGGCGCCACCTGCGGCACCCTCCGCCCCCGCACCCGCCCCTCCCGCGCCCCGAGCCGGGAACGTGACCGCCTCCGGCGATCGTTCGATCGCCGCGGGAGGTGACATCGGCTCCGCGTCGACCGGCGACGGGCGATGAGTTCGTCCTCGGCGTAGGCGTCGGGGGACCGGTCGATCGCCGCCTCCGGGGACATCCACCAGGCCCTGACCGGCGACAACTCCCTCGCGATCCACGTCGACCGGAGCGCCCACGTCGACCGGAGCACCCGCATCGACCGCCAGGTCGTCCTGCCACCCGACTCCCCGGGCGCCGCGCCTGGGCCCGCCCCACCCCGCCTCCGCAACATCCCGGCCCGGCTGGGCTTCGTGGGCCGTCGCCACGAACTGGCCCTCCTCGACGAGGCGTTGAGTGCCGCGCGCGGGGTGGTCGTCCAGGCCCTGCACGGGCTCGGCGGCATCGGGAAGTCCGCGCCGGCCGCGCACTGGGCGGATCAGCGGGCCGGGCAGTACAACCCGGTGTGGTGGATCGGCGCCGAGACGCGGGCCGACATGGACGCCGGGCTCGCCGCCCTGGCCACCGCGTTGCAGCCGGACTTCGCCGGGACCCTGTCCCAGGAGGCGCTGTGCGAGCGGGCGGTGCAGTGGCTGGCCTCCGACGCCTACCGGGCCGTGGGCGACCTGGAGCACGCGTTCACCCTGTGCGAGCAGACCCTGGAACGCTGCCGCGAGACGCTCGGCGAGGACCACCCGGAGACACTCCGCGCCTGGCACGACCCGGCCTCCTGCTATCGCACCGACCAACAGGTGCGACGCTCCGTGGAGTTGGTCGAACGCACGCTGCAGCAGTGCCGTGAGTCCTTCGGCGACGAGCACCCCACCACGCTGTGGACGCAGAACGTCCTGGCCGGCGCGTACCGTGCCGCCGGCGACACCGACCGCGCCGTCGAGCTGTGCGAGCGCACGCTCGAAGTGCGGGAACGGGTCCTCGGCCACGACCACCCCGACACGCTCGTCTCCCGCAGCAACCTCGCCGCCACCTACGAGTCGGCGGGGGAGCGGGAGCGGGTGACGGGGCTCTTCGCCCGGGTGCTGGAGGACCGGGCGCGGGTCCTCGGCCCGGATCACCCGGACACGGTCCGGTCGCAGGCGATCCTGCGGTCCGCCCGGGGACGTACCCCTGCGGGTCCTCCCCTGAGTCCCCCCGTGGTGTAGCCCGCTACACCACGGGTCCGGGAGAACACTCCCTCGTGGCGGCCGCCGGAAAACGGAATCGTTAAGGGCACAAGGTCAACCGGCCCGCAACGGCCCCCACACCCCAAGGAAAACGCCATGAAGTCGCTGCTCTCCTCCAAGCCCGCCCTGTGGTTCCTGTTCCTGTTCAACCTCACCGTCGCCGTGGCCGCGCCGTTCGTCGTGGACGGGACGCAGGGCGTCATGACCGCCGTAGGAATGGGTGTGGTGTCCCTGGGAGCCGGCGTGAGCCTGCTGCGCGGACGTCAGGCCGCAGCCGCCGCCTGAGCTGTGACCGGGCGCTCACGGAACGTCAATTGGGTCCGTCCTGGCTCTGCCCTGTATCTCGCCTGTACGGGGCCTAACCAGCGAAAAGAGAGTCTGGAGTCACTCCACACCGCACCGCACGCGGAGGGAGGAAGACCCACCTCGAAACGCAGGAGACAGCGATGACCCGTCGTTCCATATCCAAGCGCGCAGCCATCGTGACCGCCACCGCCCTCGTCGCCATCGGCACGGTCACCGCCGGTGTCAGCCTGGCCGGCCAGGACTCCCCGGAGAAGGCGAGCAAGAAGCAGATCACCTCGCTCTTCGAGACCTGGAACGCCGCCCTGCAGACCGGTGACTCGGGCAAGGTCGCCGACCTGTACGCGAAGGACGCGGTCCTCCTGCCCACCGTCTCCAACAAGGTCCGCACGGACCGCGCCGAGATCGTCGACTACTTCGACCACTTCCTCGAGAACAAGCCGGTCGGCAAGAAGATCGAGACGATCGCCAGCGTCCTCGACGGCGACTCCGCGATCGACACCGGCGTGTACGAGTTCACGCTCACCGACCCCGACACCGGCAAGAAGCGCGTGGTCGAGGCCCGCTACACGTACGCGTACGAGAAGATCGACGGCGAGTGGCTGATCGTCAACCACCACTCCTCGGCGATGCCCGAGGGCTGATCCCGAGGGCTGGTCCCCGAGGCGCCGCCTGAAGGCCCCGCGACCGGTCAGCCGCCCGCGCGCAGGCGGATCTCCACACACAGTCCGCCGCCGGGCACGTCCCGGAGCGTCACGGTCCCGCCGTCGTCCGTCACGAGCTGCTTGACGACGGCGAGGCCGAGACCGGAGCCGGACCGGCCGGTCAGGCCCTGGCCGCGCCAGAAGCGGTCGAAGGCGCGGGACTTCTCCGGATCCGACATGCCGGGCCCCTCGTCGAGAACCGACAGCACCACTTCGTCGCCCCGCGACTCCATCCGTACGGTGATCGTGCCGCCGTCGGGTGACACCTCCAGGGCGTTCGAGAGCACGTTGTCCAGCACCTGGTCCAGGTGACCGGGGCTGGTCAGCACCAGCAGCCGGCCGTCGGCACTCCCCCTGAGCGCGACGGTGACTCCGCGCTCGTCGGCGGCCGGCCTCCACACCGCCAGGCGCTCGTTCACGATGTCCGGCAGGGACAGCGGCTCCGCGGCCGTCACCTTGGCCTCGGCCCGCGCCAGCACCAGCAGCCCGTTGACCAGCCGGCTCATGCGGACCACCTCGGCGGTGGCCTGCTCCACGTCCTCCCGTACGAACTCGTCGTCCACGCCGTCCGCGATGTTGTCCAACGAGAGCCGCAACGCCGTGAGCGGCGTACGGAGTTGGTGGGAGGCGTCGGCCACGAAGATGCGCTGCGAGGCGATCAGGGTGTCCAGACGTTCGCCCGCCTGGTTCAGGGTGCGGGCCAGGGTCTGCGTCTCGGTCGGACCCGTCACCGCGGAACGCGCGGTCAGGTCGCCGTCGCTGAACCTGCTCGCCATGGCGTTGAGTTCGCGCAGGGGTGCGGTGATGCGGCGGGCGGCGACAGCGCCGATCGCGGCCGCCGCGGCCAGGACGAGCACGGCCAGGCCGGCCCTGAAGCCCCAGATCTGCCAGAGCCTGGCGGTCATGTCCGAGGTCGAGTACACGATCCGTACGGCACCGCCCTCGCCCGACGCCCGGGCGGGGACCGTGACCACCAGCTCCTTGCCCCAGATGACGTCGGCGCCCCAGTCGGGCCCGGGCTTCTCGCCCTTCAGGGCCTGGGCCAGGGCCGCGTCGTTCGCGGGCCGGGGCAGCTTCGGTACGCAGCCGTTGGTAGGGGTCGCCTCGACCTTGCCGGGCGTCTCGGCGCGGTACGCCTCGGCCATCTGCTCAAGGGCGTCGCACGAGGTTCTGTCGCCGTTGCCCAGCAGCAGTGCCATGGTGTTGGCCTCGCGCAGGACGGACACCGCGGTGTCGTCCCGCAGCTGCTTGGTGAGCGTGAAGGCGACCGGCACGGTGAAGAGGAAGATCGCGACCGCCACGAGCAGGATGTAGCTGCGGATGAGCTGGCGGTTCATGAGGCGCCGCTGCCTCCGGCGCCGTTGCCGCTCTCGCCGTCGTCCTTGACGATCTCCAGGCGGAACCCGACCCCCCGCACCGCCTCGATCGTGATCGCGCCCTGCAGCTTCCGCCGCAGCGCCGCCACGTGCACGTCCAGGGTCTTGGTCGGGCCGAACCAGTTCGCGTCCCAGACCGCCTCCATGATCTGCTCGCGCGACATCAGCGCGCCCGGCTCCTCGGTGAGGAAGGCCAGCAGGTCGTACTCCTTGGGCGCGAGGGCGACCTCCTCGCCGTCCAGGCGGACGCGGGCGGCCTTGCGGTCGACGGTCAGGCGGGCGCCGTAGCGGTCGGGGCCGGCCGCGGCGGCCTCACGCGGCTGCGTGCGCCGCATCACCGCCCTTATCCGCGCGATGACCTCCCGCACGCCGAAGGGCTTGGACACGTAGTCGTCGGCGCCGAGCTCCAGGCCGACCACCCGGTCCGTCTCGTCACTGCGTGCGCTGATCACGATGATCGGCACGTCGCCGCGTTCCCGGAGGGCCTTGCAGACGTCGAGGCCGTCCGTGTCGGGCAGCCCGAGATCGAGGAGTACGACGTCGTAGGGCTCCGGGTGGGCCAGGGCGGCGGCGCCCGTGCTGACCCAGTCGACCTCGAAGCCGTAGCGGGTCAGGCCGCGGCGAAGGGACTGGGCGACCGGCTCATCGTCTTCCACGAGAAGTACGTGCACAGGCCGAACCCTAGTGCTTGAAACTTAATTCACAGGCAGGACCTGTGACGCTTGGCACTTTTCCGAAGGGCCTCTCGTGGGCATGCGCTGACCTGGGCGCCCGAGTCTCACGATGCGATACCTCAGGGGCGAATTTCGGGCGCTCGATAGACTGAGCCGACCGCAGTACATATGCGTATGTGCGGATAGAGACTGACTGAGCGAGGAGCGCACGTGGGCCTTGTCGTGCAGAAGTACGGAGGCTCCTCCGTAGCCGATGCCGAGGGCATCAAGCGCGTCGCCAAGCGAATCGTGGAAGCGAAGAAGAACGGCCACCAGGTGGTCGTGGTCGTTTCCGCGATGGGCGACACGACGGACGAGCTGATCGATCTCGCCGAGCAGGTATCCCCGATGCCGGCCGGGCGTGAGTTCGACATGCTGCTGACCGCCGGAGAGCGGATCTCCATGGCCCTGCTGGCCATGGCGATCAAAAACCTGGGCCACGAGGCCCAGAGCTTCACCGGCAGCCAGGCAGGCGTCATCACCGACTCGGTCCACAACAAAGCGCGGATCATCGACGTCACGCCCGGCCGGATCAGGACGGCTCTGGACGAGGGCAACATCGCCATCGTCGCCGGGTTCCAGGGTGTCAGCCAGGACAAGAAGGACATCACCACGCTGGGACGCGGTGGGTCCGACACCACGGCCGTGGCGCTCGCCGCCGCCCTCGACGCCGAGGTGTGCGAGATCTACACCGACGTCGACGGCGTGTTCACCGCCGACCCGCGGGTGGTGAAGAAGGCGAAGAAGATCGACTGGATCTCTTCCGAGGACATGCTGGAGCTCGCCGCCTCCGGCTCCAAGGTGCTGCTGCACCGCTGCGTGGAGTACGCACGCCGTTACGACATCCCGATCCACGTCCGCTCGTCCTTCTCCGGACTGCCGGGCACCTGGGTCAGCAACGAGAAGCCCGAGTCGCAAGGGGACCAGCAGGTGGAGCACGCCATCATCTCCGGAGTCGCCCACGACGTCTCCGAAGCCAAGATCACGGTTGTCGGCGTCCCGGACAAGCCGGGCGAGGCCGCGGTGATCTTCCGCGCCGTCGCGGACGCCGAGATCAACATCGACATGATCGTGCAGAACGTGTCCGCGGCCTCCACCGGTCTGACGGACATCTCCTTCACCCTCCCCAAGACCGAGGGCCGCAAGGCCATCGACGCCCTGGAGAAGGCGAAGGGCATCATCGGCTTCGAGTCGCTGCGCTACGACGACCAGATCGGCAAGATCTCGCTCGTCGGCGCCGGAATGAAGACCAACCCGGGCGTCACCGCCTCCTTCTTCCAGGCGCTGTCCGACGCGGGCGTGAACATCGAGCTGATCTCGACCTCCGAGATCCGCATCTCGGTCGTCACCCGCCAGGACGACGTCCCCGGGGCCGTCCGCGCCGTGCACTCCGCCTTCGGGCTCGACTCCGACAGCGACGAGGCCGTCGTCTACGGAGGCACGGGACGCTGATGGCCGGGACGGGATCCGTACGACCGTCGCTCGCGGTCGTGGGCGCGACCGGAGCCGTCGGCACGGTCATGCTCCAGATCCTGTCCCAGCACGCGGACATCTGGGGCGAGATCCGTCTGATCGCCTCACCGCGCTCGGCCGGCCGCAAGCTGGCCGTGCGCGGTGAGCTGGTCGAGGTGGTGGCCCTGTCGGAGGAGGCCTTCGACGGGATCGACGTCGCCATGTTCGACGTACCCGACGAGGTGTCCGCCCAGTGGGCGCCGATCGCCGCCGCCAAGGGCGCGGTGGTGGTGGACAACTCGGGCGCCTTCCGGATGGACCCTCACGTACCGCTGGTCGTCCCCGAGGTCAATCCCCACGCGGCCCGCGTCAGGCCGCGGAACATCATCGCCAACCCGAACTGCACCACCCTCTCCATGATCGTGGCCCTGGGCGCGCTGCACGCCGAGTTCGGGCTGCGCGAGCTGGTCGTCTCCTCCTACCAGGCGGTGAGCGGGGCCGGGCGCGCCGGTGTCGAGACCCTGCGCCAGCAGTTGTCCCTGGTCGCCGGTACGGAACTGGGGACCAGCCCCGGTGACGTGCGGCGGGCGGTCGGCGACAACACCGGGCCGTTCCCGGAGCCGGTCGCGCTGAACGTCGTACCGTGGGCCGGGTCGCTGCGCGAGGACGGCTGGTCGTCCGAGGAGATGAAGGTGCGCGACGAGTCGCGCAAGATCCTCGGACTGCCCCGGCTGCCCGTCGCGGTGACCTGTGTACGGGTGCCGGTCGTCACCACGCACTCGCTGACCGTCCACGCCCGCTTCGAGGGCGAGGTCACCGTCGGCAAGGCGCGCGAGATCCTCGCCACAGCGCCCGGAGTCGTCCTCTTCGACAATCCGGAGGCGGGGGAGTTCCCGACGCCGGCCGATGTCGTGGGCACCGATCCGACCTGGGTCGGACGGGTGCGGCGGGCGCTGGACGACCCGACGGCGCTCGAACTGTTCGTCTGCGGAGACAACCTGCGCAAGGGCTCCGCGCTCAACACCGCGCAGATCGCGGAGCTGGTGGCGGCGGAGTACCGGTGAGGGCCCAGGTCGCGGGCCGGAGTGACGTTTCGCGGGCCTCGTCCGCTTCATGTCGTGTGTGACGTGTGTTGAAGCAAGGGGCTACCGCCGGAAAAGTCCTGGCAGAAACCGCGTACATTTGTAGGATCTGTATGAGAAATGTGGTCCGGCCGTTGGTCCGGACCACTTGAACCGAGCCGCCTCGGCATCCGAAGATTTGGCTCCCCGTCCTCCGCAACCGCGCGGTGGGCGGGGAGCGTCTTTGCGAACGCCCTTCGGGGGCGCGGGGACTCTTGACGGGGCGTGGGGACGCCCTGGCCATTCAGGACACAGGGGAAGAGCGGGTTGGGCATGAGCGCGTTTGACGCACGGTCAGTTGTGCTGCCTGGCAGAAGACGGCCGGTCGCGTACAACCATGACGGGGGGAAGCGTGTCCAACTGGCGTGGCAGAGGTTCTCGACTTCAGAGCGGCGACGCGCGGCACGGCCCTTCGGCCGCCCCGCCCGTCCCTACGACCCCGCATGGCCGGCGCGCCCGGTGGCATGCCGGTGATCGCCCCCATGCCCGCAGCGCGGCCCGCCCGCATTCCCGGACAGCGTGACGGCGCCGAAGAAGCCGTGGCCGCCGGCACGACCGTCGACCATCTCACCGAGACCTACCGGGCGCACTACCGCTCGCTGCTGGGTCTCGCCGCCCTCCTCCTCGACGACACCGCCTCCTGCGAGGACGTCGTCCAGGAGGCCTTCATCCGCGTCCACTCCGCGCGCAAACGCGTCCGTGACCCGGAGAAGACCCTCGCGTACCTGCGTCAGACGGTCGTCAACCTCTCCCGCTCGGCCCTGCGCCGCCGCATCCTCGGCCTCAAGCTGCTCTCCAAGCCGATGCCGGACATGGCGAGCGCCGAGGAGGGTGCGTACGACCAGCTGGAGCGCGACTCCCTGATCAAGGCGATGAAGGGCCTGCAGCGCCGCCAGCGCGAGGTCCTGGTCCTGCGCTACTTCGCGGACATGACCGAGGCCCAGGTCGCCGAGACCCTCGGGATATCGCTGGGTTCCGTCAAGGCGTACGGCTCGCGCGGCATCGCCGCTCTGCGGGTCGCCATGGAGGCCCCGGCATGAACGCGGACAACGACGGGAGGCGTCATCTGCACGTCCCCCACGAGCCCTATGAATGGCGCGAGCCGACAGAGTCGTCGGGCAATCAGGCGCCGAAGCAATCGCACGCTGGGAACGGAACTGTGAACCACGGCCCCGACGACCAGAGCTCCACGGGGCTCGACTCGGACGAGCTGGCACTGCGCAGCCTGCTGCATCAGGCGGTGCAGGAGATCGAGCCGAGCGACGGCACGCTGGACCATCTGCGCAAGGCGGTACCCGCCCGGCGGGCGCGCAAGCGGCAGGCCGTCGTCGGCATGGCGGCCGCGGCCCTCTTCATCGGCACCGCCATCCCGGCTCTCGTGCACGTCTCCAACTCCACCGGCGCCGACGCCGACCCGTCCATGGCCGGGCACTACTCCCAGGCACAGGGCGGTGCCGGCGAGGGCAAGGGCCCCGACGGCGGTGAGAGCACCTCAGGCGGCTCCGCCGGCAAGACCGAGGACAAGGGCAAGGGCGAGCAGAAGGAACAGGACAAGGGCAAGGGCACCGGCAGCAGCACCGGGGCGAGCAGCGGCGCCGACCCCTCCGCCACCAGCGCGGCAGGCGTCCCCGTCTGTACGACCGCCGAGCTCGGCTCGACCACCCAGACCGTCGACGCCCCCGACTCCGTCGGCGCGGTCTACGGCACCTTCCACATCACCAACACCTCCGCCATCAGCTGTTCCGTCAACGGCCCCGGCACGGTCACGCCGACCCCGCAGGGCGCGGCGGACGCCGCCAAGATCACCACGGCCCGGCATGTCGCCGGGGACGCGGCGGCCTCGCTGCCCGACCCGGCCCTGGAAGCCGCCTCGCTGGTGCTGAAGCCGGGCGCCGCCTACGACGTCAAGTTCGCCTGGGTGCCCTCGGAGACCTGCCCCACGACCGGCGACACCACGGGCGGCGACACGGGCAACCCGACGCCCGACCCCACGCCCACGGACGACACCGCCACCGACGGCGGCACGACCACGGGTGGCGACACCGGCACCTCGACCCAGCTCCTCACCGAGGACGGCACGGCCGACGGCAGCGTGGTCGTCACGAACACCGCGGAGGGCGGGGCGCCGTCGATCTCGGCGGTGGTCTCCAACGCGTGCGCGGGGACCGTGTACTGGACGGGCGTGCTGGCGGGGTCCTGAGGGCGCCGCGTGTGGGTGCCGGTCTCAGACCGTCACCCGGCCCGCCTGCTCTTCCTGGTCCTCGTCCGGCACGAGCCCCAGCTCCGCGTCCCGGAGGAACTCGACCTCCCGGCGCAGCAGCCGGAACCACATGAACACCACGAACCCGGCGAACACGAACCACTCGCCGGTGTACCCGAGGTTCTGGAACGCCTTCAGGTCCAGCCCCGTGTCCGGCGGCGCCGCCGCCGGCACGGCCGTCATCCCCGAGTCCGCCTTGGTGAGCGTGACCCACGCGTCGTACACGTCGTACGGCACGAGGTTCACCAGCGACGCTGCGCTGATCGCCGCGGTCTGCCCGGTCGGCAGCCCGCCCTCGGCACTGACGCCGTTGCTCCCCGGCGACTCGGACGCCTGGAGGGCACCGGTGACGGTGACCTCGCCGGTGGGCGCGGCCGGGGCCTTCGCCGGGTCGGGGGCGCCGGGCAGCCAGCCCCGGACGACGGGCAGGGCCTTGCCGCCGTCGGTGCGCAGCAGCGTCAGGACGTAGTAGCCCTTCTTGCCGTCCAGCTCACGGTCCGGGACGAGGAGCTGCCGGTCGTACCTGCCGGTCGCGGTGACCGGCTTGCCGGAGGTCACCTTGTCCACGGGAAGCAGCTCGGTCAGCGGCCGGGCGGTCTCCCGCTCGGCGGACCCGGCCTCGGCGCTCGCGGTCCGGTGGTCCTGCATCCGGTCCTCGAAGCGGCTCAGCTGCCACGACCCCATGAAGACGCAGAAGGGGATGGCGAGCAGCACGAAGACGTTGATCCCCCACCAACGGGGCGTCAGCAGAAACCGGTACACGCCATCAAAGGTACGGGGCTCCCGCGGGGGCCGGCCCTCGGGGGTCGTACCGCTCGACGAGGTGCTCCCGGCCGGCCGGTGGCTCGTAGGGCTCCGGCCAGAAGTCGGTGACGGCGGATATCCGGCCGCTGTCGTCCGCCGCGAAGAACGAGATGGCGTGCATCTTCTCCGGCCCCACCGTGAAGTGGAGCCAGGTGACCACCTGTTCCGGCTCGGCGACGATCCGCTCGACGCGCAGGTGCCAGTCGCCCGGATACTCCCGGTTGAACCGGACGTACTTCTCCCGTCCGCTGATCCGCTCGCCAGTCTGCGGCAGCGTGTACACCACGTCCTCGGCCAGGGTGTCCGCGAACGTGTCCCAGTCCCGGGCCTCGGCGGAGGCCCACAAGGTCTCGACTGTCCTGCGCAGATCCGTCATGCCGAAGAGTCTGCACCCCGCCACTGACAACGGACCGGGAGCGCCGAGGGTTGACCGGAGCTCCGGCCGAGCGCCGGCCGAGGGGAGGCCACAGGGGCGGAAAGTTATCCACAGGCTGGGGACCCTGGTCGGCGCGTTGTCGGTCGGTGCGGGCAGTATGGGGCCATGACTGAGAGCAACGGGTCCGCCGCGGCCGAGCGCAATGAGGAGATGCCGGACTGGGAGAAGCGCTTCCGGGCGCCCCGGGTGTCGCTGCCGGACTGGGCGGAGGACGCACCGGACCGCTCCCTGTTCGTGTCGAACGCGACGGGGACGTACGAGCTGTATGCCTGGGACCGCACGACGGGCCGGCAACGCCAGGTGACCGACCGGCCGAACGGCACGACGGACGGTGTGCTCTCCCCGGACGGCACCTGGGTGTGGTGGTTCGACGACAAGGACGGCGACGAGTTCGGCGTCTGGCGCCGCCAGCCGTTCGAGGGCGGCGAGGACGAGCTCGCCACGCCCGGGCTGGAGGCGTCGTACCCGGCGGGCCTGGCGCTCGGACGCGACGGTCGTACGGCGGTCGTGGGCCGGTCGACCGACGAGGACGGTACGACGATTCATGTCGCCCGCACCGGCGAGGCCCCGGTGGAGATCTACCGCCACCGCGAGTCGGCGGGCGTCGGCGACCTCTCCCACGACGGCTCGCTGATCGCGATCGAGCACACCGAGCACGGCGACGCGATGCACTCGGCACTGCGCGTCCTGCGCCCCGACGGCACGCCGGTCGCCGAACTCGACGACACCAAGGGCGGCAGCAAGGAGCTGGGCCTCGAGGTGCTCGGCTTCGCGCCGGTGGCGGGGGACACCCGGCTGTTGATCGGGCATCAGCGGCGGGGCCGCTGGGAGCCCCTGGTGTGGGACGTGGCGACCGGCGTGGAGAACGACCTCGCCCTGGACCTGCCCGGCGACGTGAGCGCGGAGTGGTACCCGGACGGCACCGGGCTGCTCATCGCGCACAGCTTCGAGGCCCGCAGCGAGCTCTTCCGCTACGACCCCGCGACCCGCGACCTGGTCAGCATCCCGACCCCGGCCGGCACGGTCTCCGGGGCGACGGCCCGCCCCGACGGCAGCGTGGAGTACCTCTGGTCCTCGGCCGCCGAGCCCTCGGCCGTCCGCTCGACGACCGGCAAGGTCGTCCTCGACCCGCCCGGCATGAAGTCCCCGGGGTCCGTCCCCGTGCAGGACGTGTGGGTGGAGGGCCCGGGCGGCCGCATCCACGCCCTGGTCCAGAAGCCGGCGGGCGCGACCGGCCCGCTCCCCACCGTCTTCGACATCCACGGCGGCCCGACCTGGCACGACAGCGACTCCTTCGCCGCGGGCCCGGCGGCATGGGTGGACCACGGGTACGCGGTGGTCCGCGTCAACTACCGCGGCTCCACGGGCTACGGCCGCGCCTGGACCGACGCCCTGAAGCACCGGGTCGGTCTCATCGAGCTGGAGGACATCGCGGCGGTCCGCGAGTGGGCGATCACCTCCGGCCTCGCCGACCCCTCCCGCCTCATCCTCACCGGCGGCTCCTGGGGCGGCTACCTCACCCTCCTCGGCCTCGGCACCCAGCCCGGCGCATGGTCCCTCGGCATCGCGGCGGTCCCGGTCGCCGACTACGTCACGGCCTACCACGACGAGATGGAAGCCCTGAAGGCCATGGACCGCACCCTGCTGGGCGGTACCCCGGAAGAGGTCCCGGAACGCTTCGAGGCGTCCTCACCCCTCACGTACGTCGACCAGGTCAAGGCCCCGGTCTACATCTCCGCCGGCGTCAACGACCCACGCTGCCCGATCCGCCAGATCGACAACTACGTAAAACGCCTGGAGACGAGGGGCGCGATCCACGAGGTATACCGCTACGACGCGGGCCACGGCTCCCTGGTCGTCGACGAACGCATCAAGCAGGTCCAACTCGAACTGGACTTCGCGGCAAGGCACTTGCCCGTTTAGTCAGGGGCGTCAGCCTGCGGGCAATCGTGCCGCCTAGGGCGGCACGGGTGGGCGCAGGCGGCACCCCGTAGCGCCGGGCTGCGCGACCCACCCCCGCGCAGCCCGAGCACCGGGTGCCGTCTCCACGCCGGCCCAGCCCCAGCGGCAGCTGCCGGGTGCCGCCACACCCCGCCCACCCGCACCACCGGCTACCGCCTACGCCACCGTCCGCTCCCACCGGCTACCGCCTACGCCCCCGCCCGCTCCCACCGCGCCCGCCTGCCCAACAACTCCGCCAGCCCTCGACGCGTCGCCGCCAACACCACCCGGTCCGACGCCCGCAGGACATACGTGTCGGGCAGATCCCACACCAACCCGGACGACGCTCCCGACGACCGCGCGTCCTCGTAGGCCTCCTCCGTGGCCGGCTCCTCCCGCCCACCCCCGGACGCTGCCGTGTCCAGCGCGAGCACCCGCCACGCCCCCGCCCGAAACGCTTCCCCGACCGTCTTCCCCTCCAACTGCGGATGCCCGCCCACCTCCACGGCAGCGAACAGCAACACCCGCCGCTCGACCGGGATCGCCCCCAGGATCTGCCGTCCCATCATCGCCCCGGCGAACGCGGGCGCGGCCAGATGGGACACACTCCGGCTCCGTGTGGACGCCCCGGGGTGCGCGGCCCGGAGGGTGCGGTACACGGCGGTCGCGAAGTCGTCGTCGTACAGCCGCAGGACGACCCGCAGGTCGGGCCGTACGGACCGCGCGTACAGCACGGCCTCCAGGTTGGTCGTGTCCGCGCTGGTCACTGCGAGCAGCGCGTTCGCACGGTGGATCTTGGCGGCCTCCAGGACGCCCTCCTGGGTGACGTCACCGAGCACGACCGGCACCCGCAGCCGCCGCGCCGTGGCGAGTCCGCGCGCGTCGGGATCGGACTCGACGCACACCACGGGGATGTGCAGTTCGCGCAACCGGGTCAGCACCCGTGTACCGATCTTGCCGAGGCCGAGCAGCACGACGTGTCCGCCGAGCCCGCGCGGCGGCTTGCGCAGCGCGGACGCGCTCCGGAAGGTGCCCAGCGCTTCGAGCACCGCGGCCAGCAGCACCGGCAGGAGCAGCAACCCCACCAGACCGGAGAAAAGTTGGAGGATCTGACGGCCGGTGGACGCGCCGAGCGCGGGGTCGTTGATGGCGAAGAGGTCGAGCAGGGTCAGGTAGGTCGCGTGCAGCGGATGGTCGCCGGTGACCAGGGTCAGCGCGACCGCGAGCGCGACCACGCACCCCACCAGCCCGGCCAGCGACCACCGCAGCCGCCGCGAGAACAGCGAGGCGAACGGCGGCACGATCCCGCGCCCGGAGGGCAGGGCGGGCCCGGAGTACGACACCTGCTCCAGTACGACGGTTCCGCGCCCGACGGCGGCCCGTACCGTCGCCGCGTCGGGCAGCAGCAGCGGCCCCTGCTCGCCGCTCTCCGGACCGTTCGGGTCGCCGGCCGGGTCGCCGGTCGAGTCGTTGGGCGTCGCGGACAGCAGTGCGAGCGTGGCCAGCCCCGGATCGGCCGTCTCGCCGGGCCTCGGCACCGGACGCTCCACCGCGCGCAGCATCAGCCCGTCGGTCTGTACGACCTTGCTGGTGCCGACGACGGCGCTCGCGGCCAGCGCGGGTGCGGCCGTGTCGGCGTCGGACATGACCGTCGTGGAGGCGTCGAAGACCGCGGCGGGCCCCGTCGTGCCGCCCGTCGCCAACGCGGCGGCCTGGTCGAGGAGTTCCTCGATGTGCTGACCCAACCGCCGGTTGTACAGCCGCAGGACCAGCCGCAGGGTGGGATGGAGACGGCGCGCGGTGAGGGCGGCGCGGATGTTGGTCTCGTCGTCGTCGTACACGAGGGCGAGCGCGGCGGCCCGCTCCACACCGGCCTCGGCGAGCACGGCCTCGGTCACCTCGCCGGCCTCCACGACCACCGGGTCGAGCCCGGGGGAGTCCGTCGGAGTCCCGCTCACCCCGGCCCGGTTGACGGCCGCGTTCACCATCCGGTCCAGCAGCGCCGAGGCCGTGCGGGCGCGTCCGACGACCGGCGTCCGTACGGTGCGCTCGGCGGGCGGGACGACGAGGGTGACCTGTTCGCCGTACACACCGCGCAGTTCGGCGGCCAGCCGGTGCGCGAGGCCGTCGTCGCCGCACACCACCATGTGCGCGGCGGCCGCGCCACCCGGCGGACTCTGATTCGGAACGCTCACCACAAGGGAACAGCCTGCCTCACTGGTACGGGTGGTCACCCGGCCGGGTCCGGGCGGACCGGGACATGATCCCGCGCGGAGTTGAACAACAGAGGCAGAATCCCCGTACAGCAATAAAGGGATCGACCCCGAAGCCCGGAGGTACCTCGCCCGTGGCCATCACCAAAGCCGCTCCGCGGCAGACGGGCGACGCCCCGAGCCCTCCGCCGCGCGGGAGAGACGGGTGGCGGCTCAACTCCCAGCTCACCCTCACCCTGCTGCTCGTCCTCATGGTGCTCGCCCAGGGCCCCGTGCGCCGCGCGCTCTCCGTACCCGTCATGCAGAGCTGGATGACCGTCTTCGTCGCCGTGATGGTGCAGGCGCTGCCCTTCCTCGTGCTGGGTGTGCTGCTGTCGGCGGCGATCGCGGTGTTCGTGCCGGCGTCGTTCTTCGCGCGGGCGCTGCCGGGAAGACCCGCTCTGGCGGTTCCGGTGGCCGGAATGGCGGGGGCGGTGCTCCCGGGGTGTGAGTGTGCGTCCGTGCCTGTGGCGGGGGCGCTGGTACGGCGAGGGGTCACACCGGCCGCGGCGCTGGCGTTCCTGCTGTCCGCGCCGGCGATCAACCCGATCGTGCTGACGGCCACGGCTGTGGCCTTCCCCAACGACCCCGAGATGGTGCTCGCCCGCTTCGTCGCGAGCCTGCTGGTGGCGTGCGCGATGGGCTGGCTGTGGCTCAGGCTCGGCCGCGCCGACTGGCTGCGCCCGCCCGCCCGGGAGGCGTACGAGGGTCAGGGCAGGGGCGCCGCGTTCTGGGGCTCGGTCCGGCACGACGTGATGCACGCGGGCGGGTTCCTGGTGGTGGGCGCGATGGCCGCCGCGACGCTCAAGGCGGTGGTGCCGGAGCAGTGGCTGCGGCTCGCGGCCGAGCATCCGGTCGTCTCGGTGCTGGCGCTGGCGATTCTCGCCGTACTGCTGTCGATCTGCTCGGAGGCGGACGCGTTCGTGGCGGCCTCGCTGACGCAGTTCTCGCTGACCGCCCGGCTGGCGTTCCTGGTCGTCGGGCCGATGATCGACCTGAAGCTGTTCGCGATGCAGGCGGGGACGTTCGGGCGGGGCTTCGCCGTGCGGTTCGCGCCCGCGACCTTCGTCCTCGCCATCGCGGTGTCGGTGCTGACCGGGGCGGTGCTGCTGTGAACCGGCAGGCGCAGGCGGCCGTACTGTTCCTGCTCGGCGCGGCCCTGCTGCACGCGGGCGTCACCGACCTCTACCTGCGGTACGTCAAGGCCGGGCTGCGTCCGATGCTGCTGGCCTCCGGCGTCGTACTGGTCGCGGCGGCGGTGGCGACGGTCTGGTACGAGTGGCGATCCAAGAAGGACCAGCACGACCAGCACGACCAGCACGACCAGCAGGACAGGAAGGACCGGCAGGCGGAGCAGGTAGAGCGGGGAGAGCGGGGAGAGCGGGGAGAGCAGCTGGACACCGGCGGCCACGACGGGCACGCGGAACACCGCGAACCCCGCATCTCCTGGCTCCTGGTCCTTCCCCTCCTCGCCCTGATCCTCGTCGCCCCGCCCGCCCTCGGCTCGTACAGCGCCCTGCGCACCGGGACGGCCCTGCAACAGCCGTACGGCTATGCCGACTTGCCCGCCGACGGGCCGCTCCGTCTCAACCTCGTCGACTACGCGGGCCGCGCGGCCTACGGTCACGGGCGTTCGCTCGGCGACCGGCAGGTCAAGGTCACCGGGTTCGTCGCGCTGGACGGCACGGGGACCCCGTACCTGGTCCGGATGGCCCTCAACTGCTGTGCCGCCGACGCCCAGCCGGTCAAGGTCGGCCTGACCGGCCGGATCCCGCCGGTGCTGCAACCGGACACGTGGCTGGAGGTCACCGGCACCTACACGGCCAAGCGGACCAGGGATCCGGTCAACGGCAGGCCGATCCCGTTCATCGAGGTCAGCGGTGCCGTTCCGGTCAAGGCGCCCAAGGATCCGTACGACGAGTCCTGGAACAACTGACCTGTCGGCCGTGGCGGTTGTCGGTCCGGTACCGGCAGCCGGCCTCTCAGTCCTCCTCGTCCAGCTCGTCTTCTCCCTCGTCCCTGCCCTTGTCCTGACCGTCCTTGCCCTTCGTCGCGTCCTCCGGCGCGATGGGGGTGGGGGTGAGGACGGGGGTCGTCGGGGTGACGGTGGGGAGGGGCGAGGTGGGTGTGGGGGAGGGCTGGGGCGGGTCGGACAGGCCGGTTCCGGACTCCCCGGACGTGGCCGCCGCCGGGGCGGTGACGGAGCCGCCGGTGCCGCTCGAGCCGCTTGTGCCGTCGGTGCTGCTCGTGCCGCTCGTACTGCTCGTGCCGCTCGGCGTGCCGCTTCCGGGGCTCTCCGCCGAGCTGTTGCCCGGCGAGAACCAGAGCATGCCGGCGAGCATCGCGGCCAGGAAGACCAGGACTCCGGCGGCTGTCGCCACCATGATCGGCCGGTGTGCGACCAGGCCACGGCCGCCCGGTCGGGACGCACGCCCCGCCCCGCGGGACCGGGAGGACCGCACCGCGGCGGACGGCAGTGTGTACGTCGTCGCGACACGTGCGGGTGTGGGTGCGGGTTCCGGTTCCGGCAGCGGATCCGACCGTCCCTGCCACGCCCCGCCGCCGAACCACTCGGCGATCTGCGGAGCGGTGGGCCGGTCCTCGGGCTTCTTGGCGAGGAGCCCGAGGAGGAAGTTCTCGAAGGCGGGCGGCAGTTCGGGGCGGCTCTGTCGGGGCGGTACGGGGGACGCGTCGAGGTGCTGGTGCAGGATCGCCACCGCGGTGTCGGCCCGGAACGGCGGACGCCCGGTGAGGAGTTGGTAGAGCAGGCACCCGAGCGCGTACACGTCCGAGGCCGGACCGGCGGCCCGTCCCAGGGCGCGCTCGGGAGCGAGGTAGAGGCTGGTGCCGACGATCTGGCCGGTGGTGGTGAGCGCGCCGGACGGGTCGTCCACGAAGCGGGCGATGCCGAAGTCGCCGATCTTCAGGGTGCCGTCGGCGTCCAGGAGCAGGTTGGCGGGCTTGATGTCGCGGTGCACGATGCCCTGCTGATGGGCGGCGGCGAGCCCGGCGGCGGCCTGGGCGGCGATCCGGGCCACCTGCTCGACGGGGAGCGGGCCCGCGGTGCTGAGCCGGCGGTCGAGGCTGTCGCCCTCGACCAGCTCCATCACCAGAAAGAGCCGGCCGTCGTACTCGCCGAAGTCGTAGACCGCCACCACGTACGGGTGGTTGAGCCGTCCGGCGGTCTGGGCCTCCAGGCGGAAGCGCGAGGTCGCCGTCGGGTCGGAGTCGTGGGGAAGGAGGAGCTTGACGGCCACCGTCCTGCCGAGCGTCTCGTCGAACGCCCGCCAGACCTCCCCCATCGCGCCGCGTCCGATGGGGTCGTGCAGCCGGTACCGGCCCGCTATCAGCACCTGTGTTTCATCCTCATGCCGTAGAGACGTCTCGACCGCCGCAGGACTCAACGCCCCGCAGGGACGGGGGCGTTGGTGGGGGGTGCCGCAGCCGGCCCAGCTTACCGGCGGACGACGTCCCCGTTTCTCACCCATGGCCCGCCGGCACCCGCACGGACGCACGATCAAGGCGGTGTGTATTGCTGCCGCAGGAGCCTCCCCCTACGCTGAATCTGATGGATCGTCAGATATGCGCCGGGATGTCGGCAGGCAGCAGGGGGCAAGCAGTGGTCAGTGTCAGTGGCGACAACGGCAGTGCCAGGGAACTGCCCAAGGTCATCAGCGTGGACGATCACGTGATCGAGCCCGCACATCTGTTCGAGACGTGGCTTCCGGCGAAGTACCGGGACCGGGGACCGAAGCCGCTCACCGCCGGCATCGGCGATCTTCAGTACGTCGGCGGGAAGTACCGGTTCACCACGGACCCGGACGGTCAGATCACGGACTGGTGGGAGTACGAGGGCGCACTCTTCCCGTACAAGCGCATCATCGCGGCCGTCGGCTTCTCGCGGGACGAGATGACGCTCGACGGGATCACGCGGGAGCAGATGCGGCGGGGCTGCTGGGACCCGAAGGCCCGGCTGGAGGACATGGAGATGAACCATGTCGAGGCCTCGCTGTGCTTCCCGACGTTCCCGAGGTTCTGCGGGCAGACCTTCGCGGAGGCCAAGGACAAGGAGGTCGGGCTCGCGTGCGTGCGGGCGTACAACGACTGGATGGTGGAGGAGTGGTGCGGCGACAGCGGCGGCCGGCTCATCCCGCTGTGCCTCATCCCGCTGTGGGACATCGACCTGGCCGTCGCGGAGATCAGGCGCAACGCCGAACGGGGCGTACGGGCCGTGACGTTCAGCGAGATCCCGACGTACCTGGGGCTGCCGTCGATCCACTCCGGCTACTGGGACCCCTTCTTCGCGGCCTGCGAGGAGACCGGGACCGTGGTGAACATGCACATCGGGTCCTCCTCGCAGATGCCGGCGGCGTCCCCCGACGCGCCCCCCGCCGTCCAGGCCGCGCTGAGCTTCAACAACGCCATGGCGTCGATGATGGACTTCCTCTTCTCCGGCGTCCTGGTGAAGTTCCCGCGACTGAAACTGGCCTACAGCGAGGGCCAGATGGGCTGGATCCCGTACGCCCTGGAGCGCGCCGACGACGTCTGGGAGGAGCACCGGGCGTGGGGCGGCGTCAAGGACCTGGTCCCGGAGCCGCCGTCGACGTACTACTACCGGCAGATCTTCTGCTGCTTCTTCCGGGACAGGCACGGCATCGAGGCGATCGAAACCGTCGGTGTGGACAACGCGACCTTCGAGACGGACTACCCGCACGTGGACTCGACCTGGCCGCACACCAAGCAGGTCGCCGAGGAGCACGTGGCCGGCCTCTCGTACGAGGTCACGTACAAGCTGCTGCGGGGCAACGCCATCCGGATGCTGGAGCTGCCCTTCGACCGGTGAGTCCGGCACGTCCGGAATGGGGACACGTAAAGGCCCGACCGCTGGCGACGGGGGATGCACCAGCGATCGGGCTATGGCCAACAGTAACAAGGCTGCTTGTCCCGCGGGAGACGACCGCTGAACCATGGCAAGGAGTTGTGAGCGGGATCACGCGTCCGAGCGGCGTCCGGTCACCGGCCGCACGGAGGCTCGTACGACAGACGCGGCAGGTACTCGTGCCACTTCTCCGGCGTCAGAACGCCCCGGGTGGTCGAGCAGATGTGGCTGACCGCGTCGCCGACGTCGAGGTTCCACAGCCGGACGGTGTCGGTGCCGCTGGACACCCCGAGCATGTGGCTCTTGGGGCTGAAGGACAGGAAGTTGCCGGTCTTGGCATGGGGACTCATCGACTGGCCGATGGGAGAGGCGTGGGAGGGGTCGTCGACGTTCCAGAGCCGGACCGCGTTGTCGTTGCCGCCGCTCGCCAGGGTGTCGCCGTCCTGGTTGAAGGTCAGGGACACGACCGCTTCGGTGTGGCCGGTCAGCGGCGAGCCCTGGGGCGCCGCTTCCAAGGGGTCGGTGACGTTCCAGAGCCGGACCGAGTCGTCGTCGCTGCCGCTGGCCAGCGTCCGGCCGTCCGGACTGAAGGCGAGCACGTTGACGGGCCCGTGGTGGCCGGTGAGCGGTGTGCCGACGGCCTTCGCTCGGCGGGGGTCGGTCACGTTCCACAGCCGGACGGTGCCGTCCGCGCTGCCGCTGGTGAGGGTGTGGCCGTCCGGGCTGAAGACGAGGGACAGGACGTAGCCCTTGTGACCGGTGAGCGGCTTGCCGAGCGGAACGACACGGGACGGGTCGCTGACGTTCCACAGCTGGACGGTGCGGTCGTCGTAGGGGGTGGCCAGGGTGCGCCCGTCCGGGCTGTACGCCAGCGCGTCCGGGCCCATGAACCGGGTCCGCAGGGTGACCGACGACCCGTAGGGCACGGGCCGGGCCGGGTCGGTGACGTTCCACAGGTGCACCGCCCGGTTCCCGGTGAGCACCGCGAGGCTGCGGCCGTCGGGGGAGAACGCCAGCGAGCGCTGGCCACCGTCCCCGGGCATGAACGGTTCGCTCAGCGACACCGGCCGGCCGGGGGTCTCCACGTTCCACAGCCGGACCCTGCCGTCGCGCCCGGCCGTGGCCAGCACCTGGCCGTCCGGGCGGAACGCCCCGCTGCGGCCGACCATGTCCGACGTCGGTATCGACCACAGCCTGACCTTGCTGTCGCCGCTCCCGGTGGCGAGGGTGCGCCCGTCGGGGCTGAAGCCCAGGGCGTACATCTCGCCACTGCTCCCGGCGAGCGGCTCGCCGACCTGCGAGGGGTACGCCGGATCGCTGACGTTCCACAGGATCGCCGTGCTGTCCGCGCTGGCGGCGGCGAGCATGGAGCCGTCGGGGCTGAAGGCCACCGACCAGACGGCACCGGTGTGGCCGGTGAGCGGAGAGCCCAGCGCCTGTGCCTGCCGTGGGTCGGCCACGTCCCACAGCCGTACGGTGTTGTCCGCGCTGCCGCTGGCCAGCGTGCGGCCGTCGGGTCTGAAGGCCACGTAGTGCACCAGGTCGGTGTGCCCGGTGAGCGGCGGGCCGAGCGCGCGTGCGTGCCGTGGGTCGGCCACGTCCCACAGCCGGACCGTGTCGTCGTCGCCCCCGGTCGCCAGCGTCCGCCCGTCCGGGCCGAACGCCACCGAGCGTACGGCGGCCGAGTGGCCGGCCAGCACGTCGAGCGCCTTCGGCCGGCTCGGGTCGGCCACGTCCCACAGCCGTACGGTGCGGTCCTCGCCGACCGAGGCCAGCGTCCGCCCGTCCGGGCTGAAGGCGACCAGGTAGATCGTGCCGTCATGGCCGGTCGACGGCTTGCCCAGAGGCTTCGGGTGGCGTGGGTCCCGGACGTCCCACAGGCGGATCGTGCCGTCGTCCGCGGCGCTGGCGAGGGTGTGCCCGTCCGGGCTGAAGACCGCGCTGCTCACCCAGCTCGTGTGCCCGGTCAGGGGCTTGCCCAGGGGCTTCGGACGCGTCGGGTCCGTCACGTTCCACAGGCGTACGGTCCGGTCGTAGCTGGCGGTGGCCAGGGTGCGCCCGTCCGGGCTGAACGAGGTGAGATAGACGGCGCCGGTGTGGCCGAGCAGCGGGGTGGCCAGTGGCGCGTTCACGATCGAGATCAGCCGGTTGTTCGTCCCCTCGTCGCCCGGCCGCAGGTCGTGGGCCACCAGGTCGAGCTGGGCGGACAGCGACGGGTCCGTGTACTGGACGCGGTCCGCCTCGGCGAGCACCTGCTCGAACACCGCGTCGTTGCGCTGCTGCCACGCGATCACCGCCGCGCCGACCGCCACCATGGCCAGCACCACCAGCGCCGACACCGCGCCGCGGCTGATCCAGACCGTGCGCTTGCGCAGCCTGACCGAGGCCGCCAGGAAGTCCACCGCGCTCCGGGTCAGGAAGGTGTCGCCGGCGGACTTCGCCCAACTGCGGGCCTGCTCCAGTCGTGAACCCCGGTAGAGCAGGGACGTGTCGCGATGCGAGCCCTCCCAGGCCCGGCCGTCCTCCTCGAGGCGCTGGCGCAGCAGATGATCGCCCCGGCCCTCGTCGATCCAGTCGCGCAGCCGGGGCCAGGCGGTCAGCAGCGCCTCGTGGGTGATCTCCACGGTCTCCGCGTCGAGCGTCACCAACCGGGCGCGCACCAGAGCCTCGAGCGACTCCTCCGTCTTGCCGGGGTCCCTCGACTCCTCCGCCAACTGCCGTCGCGTCCCGCGCCGACGGGTCGCCTGGGTGTCCTCGCCCAGCCGGACCAGCCGCAACAGAAGCAGTCGCGCGGCCGTACGGGCCGCCGGGTCGAGCCCGGACCAGGCCCGCTCGGCGGTCGCCGCCACCGCACCCTGGATGCCGCCCGCCGCGCGGTATCCGGCCAGCGTCAGCCGTCCCGACTTCCGGCGCTGCCAGGTGGCGAGCAGGGCGTGCGACAGCAGCGGCAGCACTCCCGCGTCGTGCGCCCCGCGCGGCCCGTCGGCGCTCACCTCCCGCACGATCAGCTCCGCCAGGCCCGGCTCCATCTCCAGCCCGACGGCCTTGGCGGGCCCCGTCACCGCCTCCCGCAGCTCCGCGGTGGTCAGCGGCCCGAGCACCATGTGCCGGTGCTGCAACGCGTCGGCCAGTTCGGGATACCCGAGGCACTGCTCGTAGAAGTCGGCCCGGATCCCGAGGACCACGAACACGGGGGCCCGCCCGCCCGGGCCGCCGGGCGTGCACGCGGCGTGCAGAAACTGGATGAACGTACGCCGGTCCGCCTCGTCGGAGCAGAGAGTGAACGTTTCCTCGAACTGGTCGATGATGACGACCGGAGGGGCGGTGTTCCCACGCCGCGTCGACCAGGCGGTCACGGCGTCCCGTACGGCGTCGGGCTTCTCCGCGGCGGCCGTGACCTCCGCGAGCCGGGGTATCCGTCCGGTCAGCTCCGCGAGCGGATCGGCGCCCGGCACCAGCTGGAGCACCTCACGCGCCGGGGCGTCGCTCTCGTCGCCCAGCGCGCCGGCCTCCAGCGCCGGCACCAGGCCGGCGTTGAGCAGGGAGGACTTTCCGGCCCCCGAGGCACCGACGAGCATCACCAGACCGCCCGTCCTCTCCGCCGCACGCAGCTGGGCGACCAGGGCCTCGGTGCTCCGCTCCCGGCCGAAGAACCACCGGGCGTCCTCCTGCCGGTAGGAGGCGAGCCCGCGGTAGGGGCAGACGCCGACCCGCTGCTCGTCATCCCCCTCCGGAGCGGCGGCGGGACGCTCACCGGCCGGATCGGCCACCGCCCGCTCCCACAACCGCTGCCACTGGGCCAGGTCGTACAGCCCGGGCGCCACCGGCGCGGGCCGCTCGCGGCGGGCCTGCGGAATCAGGACCAGCAGTACGGCGGAGAGGGCGGCGAACTGGGCGGGCACGTTCTTGGCCCGCCGCCAGTCGCTGATCCGCTGGGCGGACACCCGTACGGCCCGCCCGCGCTCGTCGACCCGCTGAAGCCGTACGACCGCTTCGGAGACGCTCTTGAGGGGAGGGTTGCCGGCCTCTCGGTACAGCAGCGCGAGGCGTTCCGCGAAGGCCGTGCGTGCCCCTGAGTCGGAACTCAAGGCGTCCACCCCTTACTTCCTTCGCGTCAGGACATCCGTATCACCGGCCCGCTCGACCACCGGACCGTCCCGTTCCAGCCGTCCGCTCGGCCCAGCCGTCCGCTCGGACCACCGGGCCGCCCTCTACATACCGGCCGTCCGGGCCGCTGGACCGTCCGGACCGGAAAACTCACTTTATATGCCTGACCTGCGGTTAAGGATCCGGACCGGTACCGGAACCTCCCCAGCGGGGCCCCCTGCTGGCAGGATCACGACGCAACAGCGCGGCAAGCGGATGTCTTCCAGACAGGCCACCAGCTCAGCGCTCGGAGAGACCCACCATGGCGCCGTACGTTCTCGGTCAACTTGCGCCGGAATCACGACACGGCGCGTCGGTCTCCTCCCATGAGCTCCAGAGCCCCGTGGAGCCGGTCCCACCCGGACCGCGCGCACACCGACCACGGGCCCGGCCTTTCCACGATCCACGCCGACACGGCGGGGGCCGACGCCGCCCGCACGGTTCGGCACCGGTCCCCACGAGGGGAGGGACCGGTGCCGGACGACGCGTGATGCCTGTTTTTGTGGACCCCGTATCTCGACTCAGTCCAGCTGGAGACGGTCGGCCAGCCCGGCGGTCGTGAACGCCTTCACGACGTCGTCGCGGCTCTCGGTGAAGTGGGCCCAGCTGTCGCAGTGCACGGGAACCACCCGGCGCGCGTCGAGAATCCTCGCCGCCTCGGCCGCCTGGGCGCTGTCGAGGACGAGCGGTTCGCCGTCGAAGAGCACCGGGAAGCGCGGGGCTCCGGCGAACAGGACGGCGGTGTCGACCGGGCCGAAGCGCTCGGCGATCCGCCGGACCGCGTCGAGCGAGGCGTTGTCGCCGCTGACGTAGACGGTGGGCAGGTCCGCACCGGTCAGGACGAAGCCGACCACCTGTCCGGTGATCGGCACGACCTCCTCGTGCGTCCCCGGCCCGTGGATCGCGGGCACCCCGGTCACGGTGACCGTGCCGCCGCCCGGGCGGTCCAGCTCGACCGACTCCCAGTCCGCGAGACCCTTGGCGTTGCCGCCCAGGCGCTGTCCGCCGGCGGGTGTGGTGAGGGTGAGCGGGACGTCGGCGAGCAGGGCCCGGCCGGAGCCGTCGAGGTTGTCGGCGTGCTCGTCGTGCGAGAGCAGGACCACGTCGACCCGGCCGAGATCGCCGGGGGCGACGGCCGCGGGCGCGGTCTTGGTCAGGAGCGGACGGCCGGGCGCCGGGTAGTCGCCGGGCGCGTCGAAGGTGGGGTCGGTCAGGAAGCGCAGGCCGCCGTACTCGAGAAGGGCGGTGGGACCGCCGAGGACGCGGACGGGGATCTGCTGGTCGGTCTGCTTGTCGTGCGTGCGGGCAGCGGTCATGAAGGAAACACACCTCACGGATGGAATGGGTCTATCCGTGAGAGACGGTAGCCCTGTCTCACGGATAGCCGCAAGCCGTACCATGAGATCCATGAAGGAGACCGTGACCGCCGAGCCCGTACCACCGCCCGCGCCGGGCGCGGAGCAGTACCTCGCCCTCGACTTCGCCAACACCGCCATCGCGCTGCCCGGCGGCCAGTTCCTCGACCTCCTCGGCACCCCCGCCGCCGCCCAACAGTGGCTGGTCGAACGCGGCCTCGCCCCGGCGGACGCCGGACTGCGGGAGATGTGCGCGGCACAACTGCGCTCACTGCGCGAGAACATCCGGGCCCTGCTCGCGTCCCGGGTCGCCGGGCTCCCCGCCCTGCCCGCGGCCCTCGCCGCCGTCAACGACGCGCTGACCCGGGTGCCCACGGCCGCCCTGCTGCACTGGGACGAGAAGAACGGCCCCTACCGCGCCGCCCCGCATCCCACCACGCAGATCGTCGACCACGCCCTGGCGACCCTCGCCGCCAACACGGCCGACCTGCTCACCGGACCCGACGCCGAGCGCCTCACCGCCTGCGGCTCCCCACCCTGCAGCCGCTACCTGCTCAAACACGGACGCCGCCACTGGTGCTCGACCCGCTGCGGCGACCGAGCCCGCGCGGCCCGCGCCTACGCCCGCCGCACCGGCCGCGAAACGGAGTCCCCCAGAGACACGGAGTCCCCCAGAGACATGGAGTCCCCTAGAGACGCAGCAGCCGCTGGGTGATCTCCCGGTACTGCCTCAGCGCGAGGCGGAGTTCGGTGGAGTCCGTCTCCGGGTCCCGGCCCTCCCAGCCCTCGCGAAGGAGGCGCCGCTGTTCGGCGAGAGCGCTGACGATCTGGGCGGTGGCTTCGTCGAAGGCGCCCTCGGCCTCCTCCAGGGCATCCCGCGGTGCGTCGGCGAAGGCGTTGACGGCATGTCCGAGGCGCACACCGATCTTGTCCCGCTCGTCCGACGGGACCAGCGGTTCCGGGCCCTGGGTGCGGCGTTCGGAGCGGCCCGAGGTGCGGTCCGCGGGCTGCTGGGCGCGTGTCTGGTCGTACATATCGGTGCCGCTTCCTGTTCGTCGTGCCGGATGTTCCGGAGCGGCATGGCTCTGAGCCGTGTCGCCAGTCAACGTCCGACATCTGCCCGTGTCAACGCACACGGAACTGCGGTGGACAAGACGAGGACTCCCCGTAGGCAAGTGCTCGAACCGGTCACGGACCGTCTTCCCGTTTCCGAGCGAGTCCACCCGACCCGCTCCTCCACAGCACGTCACCCGTCCTCACAGAAACAGCCCGTGACCCCGGCCGCGCCATCCGCAAGCAGGCCGAGGAGTCCCGCATGTCACCCGGTTCCCCCACGTCCACGTCCGGTTCCCCCACGTCCACGTCCGGTTCCCCCACGTCCACGTCCGGTTCCCCCACGTCCACGACGGCGGCGATTCCGTCTCCGGCGGACCCTATCCCGCCGTCCCGCCCTACGACGGGACCTCTCAGGCGCAGGTGACGGGCGCACGCATGCGACCGGAACGCGGTGAAGGCATCGTGGACGGAGACGGAGACGGAGACGGAGACGGAGGGGTTCCGGCGCTCCGCCGGCACGCCCTTGGCGGGACCGTGGTGGGTCAGGTGAGCTGACCGGAGCGCAGTGTGGTCCGGATCGTGCCGGCGCGGGGCAGGGTTGTCTGCTGGAGGGCCGGCAGGACCATCAGCCCCGGCTCCTGCAGGAGGAGTTGGGCGTGGAGTGCGCGCAGGCTCGGGCCCGGTTCGGCGCCCATCTCCGCGATGCTGCGGGCGCGGTGGTCGGAGTACAGCTTCAGGGCCTCGTTGCCTCGGTCCGAGCGGTAGAGGGCCAGCATCAGCAGCCAGACGAAGCGTTCGCGCAGCGGGTACTTGTCCACCGCGTAGTGCAGGTACGGGACGGCGTTGCGGTGTCTGCCCAGCTCCAGTTCGAGCTCCGCGCGTACTTCCATGTCGGAGAGGAAGCGCTCCTGGCGGTACAGCCGTTCGCGCTGGAGCATCGGGCCCTCCAGGCCCTCGGCGAGCGGGCCGGTGGACATGACGCGGGCTCGCTCCAGCAGTTCCGCCGCCTTGAGGATCTCGCCCTCGCGGGCGGCGCTGATCCCGGCCGACGCCAGCCCTTCGTACACGTAGGGATCGACGTACGCGTTCCCGGTGTCCAGGCGGTAGCCGCCCGCCGACCACTCCAGGGCTATGCCCTCCCCGGGGGAGGCTTCCGCCGCGAACAGGCCACGGAGGCTGGAGACGGACTTCTGGATCAGGTTCTTGGCGTAGGCCGGATAGTCCTCACCCCAGAGCGCCTCGATCAGCTGATCGATCCCTGTTTCGAGACCCCGCCTCAGCAACAGCATGGCCAGCAGGGCGCGTTGCTTGGGCGGGCCCAGCTCCAGATGGTTCTCGGCGTGTGTCACCTGAAGGGTGCCGAAGAGGCGGAAACGCCACGGCGACTCGTCTCCGGGTTCGAAGCCGACCTCACGCAACAGCACGCCAGACATGCGTCGAAGAAGATCCGGTGTCCGCCGCCGGGCAGCGGCACGACCACCAGGACACCCTCGGGAGAGGAGACCGGCCGCGGTCCCGACCTGGAGGGCGCCCTGCGCGGACGTGACACCTCGCGCCCCGTCGTGCTCCTCGCCCACCAGCCGGTGTTCGCCGAGGAGGCCGCCCGCCACGGTGTCGACCTCCAGTTGTCCGGGCACACCCACCGCGGTCAGATGTTCCCGCTCACCGCCGTGACGGCGATGTCCAGTCCGGTCACCGCCGGGCTCGGCAGCGTGGACGACACCACCCTCTACGTCACGAGCGGCGCCGGCTTCTTCGGCCCACCGGTCCGGGTCGGCGCCCCCGCGGACATCTCCCTGCTCGAACTCCGCCCGCAGAACGGGTGACCAGGGCTGCCTGCCGCCCGGTCACCGGCGTTCCACGACAGCTCCAGCAGCCGACGAGACAGGAGAGCCCCATGCGCGGCCCGACCACCCACCCGGAAGCCGGCACCGCACCAGACCTGCCGCGGACCGACGACACCGCACGCCCCGACCCCGAGGCGTCCCCCGAACCGGTCCCCCACCGGCATGCGGCCCTCCTCAATCCCCTCACCCACATCCTCGGCATCTTCGTCGGAGCGGACCCGCGCCACACCGAACGCTGGACCTCACCTGATCCGAGGGGAGGGAGGCGCTGAGCGATGACCTGCCATGTGCGGTGTTCCTCACGACCGTTGGGTGGCCGGCACGGGTGTTCTGTCAGATATCTCCCAAGCGATCTCCAGGAACCAGTCAGGGACCCGACCCGCGATGCGGATCAGGCCCCTGACTGGTAGTTCACGTCAGGTACGGCTGCGAGTCGGGTCGGGTAGTCGGGTCGGCCGACTCACCGCGAGCCGACGCGCCTTGTCGAGGTCGACCACCTCGCCGCCGGAGTCGGCCGCCATGTCTCGGCTTCGAGGCGGTGGAAGAGTTCGTTTTCGTCGTCGGGGTGCTTCACTGAAGGTTCCTTCAAGGGGAGGCAGGGCGGGGTCCGGCCGTCGATGTAGGAGGTGGGCGGACGGCCCCCGCACGGCGGTGCTACGGGGGTGGCATGGGGAAATCCGAGTTCAGGACGCGGCCGTGCAATTGGTGCGGCAAGCCGGTGCAGCAGCCAGAAAGCCGCTGGCGAAGGCGGCGTTTCTGCAGCAAGGCACATCGCCGCAGGAACCGAATCCTGGAGGCTGTCACGGAGTTCTTCGACATCCTGTAGGCCAGGCAGCGCACGGTTCCTCGGGGTAGGCGCGGGGCACGCGCATGCCGAGCGAGGTGGGGATGACGTACCCCGCGTCGGTGCGGCACTGCGGGCAGGTGCGGCGGGCGCGTCCCGCTCGCCGGGCGTCATCATCCGGACGGGCTTGGCGCGGTCGACGCGGTAGAGACACCTCAGGCGCTTGTCGCGTCAAGTCGGTTGTCGGGGGCGGTCGAAGAGGCGGGTGCTCCTGTTCTGTGAAGTCGTGGCACGATCGAGGCGTGGAGAGTCCGGATCCCGCGTCGCGCCGTCGCCTCCTGATGGAGGCGCTCACCGTGTTGGCGGCGCCTGCGCCGGCCCAGACGGCATGGCTGGAGAAACACGGCGTCGTGACGGACGAGATCGCCCTCGACTTCGATCACGCGTTCCGCATGGCCGAGCGCCTGGTGGAGGAGGGACTCCTCAGCCGTGGTGCACTACCTGACCTGCGGATGATCGATTCGATCTTCGATGAGATGACCCGCGACGAGTCCCCCGACCGGTGGACGACAGCGGCTCTGATCAACGACGCCGGGTGGGGCCAGGCCCGCGGGCTGGCTCAGCAGGTTCTGACCCGTGAAGGCGTGGACACCTCGGTGCTGCCAGACATCTGTGTTGTCCGGTAGCGCACCTTGGTGGCTCAGGCCGCTGCCGTCTGTGAGGCGCCGCTCCCCTCGGGAAAGGCCACGGTCCGTCATGGGTTCGGTTGTGCTGCAGGCAGTGGTAGAGCCGGCCGATCATGCGATGGACGAGGTTGCGCTGCGCGGCGGCGTGCCAGTCTCCTGGCCCCCTGTTCGGCCCCCCGAGCACGACAGAGGCCCATTCGCGATCACGCGAATGGGCCTCTGACCAGCGTCGGGGTGGCGGGATTTGAACCCACGACCTCTTCGTCCCGAATAAGGTCAGGGCAAGATCCGCACTTGACCTCGTTGGTGTTTGAGCAGGTCAGGCCGTTGGTATGGCTTGGTCTCACCGGGGGCTTGGGAGGCAACGGGAGAAGATCTTCTCCCAGATTTCTCCCAAGCCCGTAGGGAGTGGGTCAGGGTCAGATCGGCGGATTTACAGACCGCGGGCACTGCAGCGCCTGACCATGGCTTACTTCTGGACCACCGCCCGGTACCCCACACGTGCCCCGCGGGAAGCAGTCGCTGTAGCCCTTGCGGCCTCCCCCATCCGAGGCAAGAACACTGCGCCGCGAGGGCGGCGGGTGGGGCGCCGCGCTGCAGGTCGCTGACACGCCCCCTCCCGCCGGCTCGACCATCGGCAGCAGACGCGATTCGCCAGTATTCGCCACCCCTCACGAGGCCCTGACCAGCAAAGTTATAAATGATCACCGCTGAAACTGCATCGCGCCATGCCTGACGCCATGGGTCCGCAACGGCTTCCGCCACCTTTTTTGATCATGAGAAAGTGGCGGACTCTTGATGCCCGGGGCGCTTTGCGGTTTCCTCGTCATAGAGCCGAGAAGCTCCAGCTTTGCGCAGAGAGCCTGGCTCCGGGCGGCATCCCGGAGCCAGGCTCACCTGCGGGGCGTCAGGCGAGTCCGACCGGATTGGAAGCGGCCGGGCTCGCTTGTCGCCCAACCAACCGTCCGGACTGCCCCTGGCGCATCACGTAAAACGCTCCACGCACCCCGCGATGGCAGTGATCGCCGTGAGGATCAGCGCTGCCAGCTGAATCCAGTCCGGTAACTGGCCCCGCCTGCGACAGCGCCTTCGCCGTGTCGATCGCTCCATCAGACCCGATCTCCCATCTCTCAGCGTTCCCAACGGAGTTGGGCGCCCGCTCGGTGCGGCGGACGTGCATGGAGAGAGATGCTTCGAGCCCATCGCAACTTAACGGGTACTCCAGTAGCGCAGCCCCCTGGTTCAAGGGTGGCGAATGTTGGCGAACAGACGCGTCTGCTGCCGAACTTTTGACGCCCCGCACGCAGAGCAGGCAACCAACCCACGCACCTTCCCAAGCGGGATGCTGCGCCGAACATTGCCGCACAATGCGCCAGCGCTTGACGATGGGTGCGCCGGATGCAAAGATCTTCACGTCCGGCGCCTCGCAAGGGGGCACCGGCAGGGGAGGAATGAATAAATTGACCACCGCTGTACGCAGGACGTCCCTGGTAAAGGTCGCCGAGTTCGTGGCTTCCAAGGGGGTGGGCGGCAAGTTCAGCAAGTTGGAGCTGTTCGAGGCAGTCCCGGACGTCTCACAGGCCGACCGCCGTATGCGGGACCTCCGGCCGATGGGCTGGAAGATCGACAACTACAAGGTCAACCCGAACCTCAAGCCGGACGAGTACCTCGTCCGCGAGATGGGAACGCGGGTCGACCTCGGCGAAACGCCGCCGAAGACCATCCGCAAGAACATCACCGGACCCAAGCGCCGGCGCATCCTGGAGCGCGACGGCCACATGTGCCAGGTCTGCGGAATCCGCGCCGGACAGGAGTTCCCGGACGCCCCCGGCCGCACCGCCGTCATGACCATCGGCCACATCGTCCCGGTCAACCGCGGCGGCCAGAACGTCGATGACAACCTCCGCGCCGAGTGCCAGCGCTGCGGCGACGAGTCCCGCGACATCACCGTGGACCCGCCCACGGGCCAGCAGGTCCTTACCCACGCCACCCGCGGAAGCCTGAAGGACAAGCGCACCCTCTACGGCTGGATGCAGGCCGGACGGCGTACCCCCTCTGACATCGAGAAGGTGTTTCAGGAGTGGTCCCGGCTGCCCGGAGCCGAACGCGTGCAGGTCATGACCGCACTGGCCGAGCAAGTCATCAAGGAACTCGAAAGCTAATGGCCGCCGCGCCTGGCAGGCAGTTGAGCAGTACGGCCGCCTGCCAGGCGGTGCCGCAAGGCGCAGTCACTCCGGCCCGTGGGAGCCTGCCCCGAGAAGCAGGCGGTCTTGTCAGTCCCCTGCGGCACACTGGCCATATGCGTGCACCCAGAGCCCAATGTCCTATATGCGGCCGCTCAGTGGCCCTCATGCCGACACGACGGCCCGGCTACGGGACCATTCATGATCACAAGAAAGACCGCCGCTCACTCATTCTGTGCGCAGGCAGCATGCAGCACATGGCCCTGTCCGAGGCGCTTGTCTGGCAAGACGCCCTGCCCGGGACCAGCGAGGAACACGAACCGGCACCCACACTCTTCTGACAGCACACAGGACGGCTACCGCTGTGGACGCTCTGCCTGTCCGCCCCCCGGCAGGGGATAGCGGTAGGCGGTAGCCACAAGCTCCTCACGTCTCGGCGTCCAGTCCGCCCACGTGCGCCAACGCCCGCCATGGCAGCGGAGGTTGTCGTCGAGCTCGACCTGATCTATCACTATGAGGTTGGTGCTGACACCTTCGGCGTGACGGACCTCGCCTTCGGTGAGGTCAATTGCCTCGCGGCTGGTGGTACTGCCCTTCACCTCTATGTGCGTCTCCGTTCCGTCTCTTCGGACGGTGATGTCCCATGGCGAGCGATCACCCACGTCCTCGACCTCGAAGCCCAGCGAGCGATAGTGATCGAGCACCAGATCCATCGCGTACCGTTCCACGGCCCGTCGCCGCCGGGCGTCTTGCTGGCGGCCGTACCCGGTGGATCCCGCCGACTTGACCCGGGAAGCGGATGGACGGTCAGGTACTTCTGGTTCGTGGGGTTCAGAGATCGCGGTCTGGCGCAGTTCCAGAAGCTCAGGAAGGTGTTCCACCAAGGCCCGGGGAAGTTTGGTGAGGTAGCCCTGTGCTGCCCGAAGAGGCCGAGTCTCAGACAGGGCGAAGGGGAAGTAGACCGGGCCGTCGACTGACTCTGCGAGGTGGTCCCGCAGGGACCGGATACGCGATTCGATCTCACGCAGACGTGCCTGTGTGACCGGCTGCTTCAACTGCCGGTACCCGCCGAGCGGTGCCTGCCAGGCTGCCTCTGGTCCTGACGCATTCCGTTGCCGGCCGTAGGTGCCCCGACTCTGCCAGGTGATGGTGGATGCGAAAGGCTCGCCCAGTACGTGGGAGTAGCCAACGACGCCCGGCCCGTGGTTCTTGTCCCAGTGCAGGACGAGGTCACCTGGCCGCACCTCACGGACGAGGGCGTACGACCAGTACTCCACGCCCTGGTCGTTGACCTGCGGTGCAAGCAGATTGGTGCCGATGTCGTCGCGGTTTGTGATCTCCAGCCAGTAGCGTTCGCTCGGATCTCGTCTCCACCACCGGTTTACAGGCATGCCCCCACCCTGGTTAACGACTCGGCTCGTTGCCGATCATGCCAGGCACATCCACTGCCGCGAAGCCGAACGCAGCCGCGGATGCATCCGAACGCACCACCCACCACCGCAGATGGGGCGGAGTGGGAAGCCGGCGGATTTACAGTGGGCACCGCCCGACCATCTCACCAGCGAGTTCACTCAACAGCGTGGTCACCGGAGGACATCTGGGGGAATCTGACCGACAGGGCCAACAAGCAGGAAGCTCCCTCGGGAGTGCGCCAGAACACCCTGTCTGAGTGGGGCCACCGGGTGGCTATCCCCTCGGGCGAGCGCGGGACCGGCTGATGATGATGGCCGCGTCGCAGATCATCGCCACCATGCCGATGACGGACAGAGGCCAGGTGGCATCCTGCGGGATGTATTGCCAGGTAATGCCAGCGCTGATGGCGCCCGAGAGAGCGAAGCCGGTGCCGGGCCAGTAGCGCAGGGGGATGGTCAGGGCACGTCCCGGTTCGGGTCCGGGTTCCCTGCCGGAGTTGGGCATGGGATCCTGGTGGGACATCGGGTGATCTCCTGTCTGGGGGTTCCTGGTGGTCCCGCCGCTTCCACGGTTCCTAGGCCGAGAGGGAAGCGGCGGGCGGCTTTTGCGGGGTTTCCGCTGCGCTGTCGTACTGTCGTTTATCCGGCGCGCTGCCGTCGCGCTTGGCGCAGGGTCCAGGCCAGGTGTGGGCCACTGCGCAGCGCGACACGTAGCAGGAAGGCGACCTGCGTACGGAGCGGCCGGGATCCTAGGTCGACCCACTCCGCCATCCACTCTTCGGTCCAGCGCTCGCGGTCCTGCGCCGGCAGCAGCAGCCCCAAGGCATTGATGGCTGGCCGACCCCGTTCGGCACGGACGGTGACCTCGATCCCGACGCTGATCAGCTTCGTAGCCAGCACCGCAGCTCGGGGTTGGATGAGCTCTTCCTCCTTGGCGTCAACTGTTACGGCCTCCGCCTCGTCATCCCGAAGAAATTGGAGGTCAGGATTAGGAGGGCTCGGGAGCTCAGAGAGGCCCGCCAGCTGGGGTTCTTCTGCCGCTTGATCATCATCGTCGTAGTAGTCGCCCGAGTCGTAACCACCCACGGTGTCACCGCCCCTCTGCTGCCGGGCGGAGGCGGGCTGACGTTTGACCTCCGTTGTAGGCCTGAGCAAGTGCTACGCGCGCGCACTCGGCGCCACCTTGGGTAAAGCGGTAGTAGCGGCGGCGCGGCCGGGGCGGGTCGGTCTTTTCGATCTCGCTCTGGTCTTCCCAGAAGGATTCGAGCCAGCCGGCACTCTCAAGCCGGGCGAGGATCGGATGGATCGTGCCGGTCGGCAGCCCTGCTGCGTCAGACAGCTCGAGTCCGTACCGAGCCTTCGCGGGAGTTTCGAGCAGGGTCCGCAGCACCAGTTGCGTCTGGAGCGTCATTCGCGGATTCTTGGCCATGTCAAAACTCTAGTATGGCTACGACCTGCGACGCAACAACGACGCGGACTCCGCTTCAGCAGGCATCGGTTGCGCGTACTGCGTGCTGGCGCAGGCAGGGCTCGCCGCGTTCCGGCCTCCGCCCGCTACCGGTACTCATGCGGGGACCGCGCTACTGCACGTACTCGCTCACACATGGCCCAGCGCCTTCTGTACGGCGAGACGAAGTGAAGACGCCGCGTGGGTCGACACCCGCTTTAGGAGTTCTACCGACTGGGCTCCCCGGCTGGGTTCCGAGCTCATGGCCGCGCCTGGCGAGTCCCCTGGGAGGCGCCCGAGACTGATCCAGTGCGCCGACGTTGCCGTCAGAGTTTGCCGTCACGACCTCTTCGTCCCGAACGCGATCACTAGTCTCCCTGACCCTCCCAACCGCCGCGCGGGCCTGTGGGTTGTTCGTGGTGCTCGTCCGTGGGCGTCCAGGGCCGTCTTCGACTCCTCGCAGCCTTTGGCCCCCCATTTGGCCCCCAGGGCAGGGTGCTGAGCGGGCCCGTGTGCCACAGGTTCGTATGTGCTGAGGCTGCGCATCCGCTGATGGAATCGACGAGGGAGTGCGTTGAGGCTACGACTGGAGCTGGCGCGAGAACCCAGCGACCAGCCCAGACAGCCGCCCAGGCGGGGGAAGTGGCGAAATAGCCTGTGGCGAAGGCAGCAGGGCGGGATGCTGATCGTCATGCCGAATCTCGCACACCCGCTCTTCAGCGCTCCCGTCGACAGGGTCGACACCGCGATGGTCCGTGATTTCCTGGCGCTGGAGTTGGAGGAGAGCTTCACCCTCGACTACAAGCGCAACATCGACGGCGCGCCCGACACCGTCGCCGCCATGGCCAACACCTACGGCGGCATCGTCCTCATCGGCGTCGACGCCCATCCCAAGGACAAGAACCTGCTCGGGGAGCTCGTTGGAGTGAAGGCGATCGACAAGGACCGACTGGTCAGCAAGATGGCCACCACGTTTGATCCGCCTGGTTGGACGCCGGACGTCATCCCGGTGACTGTCAGCGACAAGCTCCTTCTTGTGGTGCGAGTTGACCCGGGCAGCGTGCCACAGCCGCTGTTTCACCAAGGCGTTGTCAGGGTCCGGCTGGATGGTCGCAACATTCCCGCCGACCGCCGCCTAGTCCACGCTCTCTTCCAGCAGGCTGCCGACCCGGTTCCTGCCTACTCCAGTGACCCACGCTTCGCCCCTGAGCACCAGCGAGGCACCTATCAGATGTACGGCGTTCGACCGGCCCCCGACCTAGTCATCCGTGCCGCGGCATCTCGGCCGCTGCGGAGGGACGCAGCCAGGCTTCGGCTTCATGGCACGACAGTTGATGCGCTCATGCGGTCGCTGAGCGATCCGGGCCACGCGGGCTCTTACAAGCTGCCGGAGCGACTGCATGCGTTCGTCCGGCGGGTGGACGCCCAGCAGGATCAGCGGCCATGGACGATCGACCCTTCGCACGGGCACGGCCGGTTCGTCCGGCTCTCGGCCGGCCATGACTCCCCGGCCCGTGAGCAACAAGCCCGCCTACGATTTCAGTGCACTGCCGTGTTGGCCAACGGTGGCAGCAGCCTTGACGTCCTCTTCGACCTGCTGTTTTGGACCGGTGGCCAACTGATCGCGAACGACTTGTGGGTGCAGGCATGCTACGAAGCGGTGCGCGCCCTGGTCCGGCATGCGTTGCCCACCCTCACGGGGGAACTACTCGGCACAGCCGCGATGCCCACGCCGCCCACCGAGCTGCACATCGCCTCAGCTAAGGAGCAGGATGTGCTGACGCTGGAGGAAACGCTCAACACCAGTTTGCTCGGGCAGCGGACGGGCGCCGGGCTCTTGCGCCGCGGTAGCGAGTACTTGCCACAGGACTTCATGGCAACCGGCGACCTGCCGAGTGCAGTCACGGAGGCTCTGCGCAACATCGCCCTTGACTGGCGATTCCTCCACCCGAATTTCCCGGCACTTCAGGACTGATAACCTCCGCCACGAAGAGAGAGCTATGCCACGCGAAAGCGTCGAATCTGCCGGGTCTAAATTCTTGATGCATTGCGAACTGGTCATGCCCAGGGCACAGCTTCCTCGAATCGCAAGTGCTGTTCCCTATTCCCCCGCCTCGGGGTTCTTGCACCTTTCCGGGAAACGGTGCCGACTTCGGGATCCACTTAGGAATTAACTTGAACCAACATGCTGTAAATGCAGGGAAGCCTCGGACGGTGGCCCGCGTTAGCCATATCAGTGAGGACGGACGAACAACATACCTGGAACTCAGGGACGGACGTACTGCTACGGCGGATCATGTGGAGCCCTTTGCACAGGTCGGTGACATTGTATTTGTCGATCCCGATGACGGATCGGTCGATTCAGCACCACGCGACCTCTGGAGAGAAGACACATGGGTCGGCGTAACCAAACTAGTGGCCGGAGATAGGGTCGTAGTCGAGATCGGAGGCCGTTTGCGCCTATTTCCGCTCCCATCAGATAAAACTTTTCGTGCAGGCCTCACCGTAGAAGGAACGGATTCAGATGGAATCTTGGGAGTCCTTTCAGAAAAAGCGATCAAGTTCCTCGACGAACCTACAGAAGATGCCCTTCCAGAGCGTTTTATTGTGCCACCCAATGAACGGCTGTCATTCGATGATTTTGGCGGTTATGGAGAAATCGTAGCGAGGGCCCGTGAGTTGATCGAACTTCCTCTAAAATTTCATGACGCTCTGAACGCGATTGGTGCGAGACCAATTAAAGGGGTCCTATTCTCTGGCCCGTCGGGAACCGGTAAGACTCTACTGGCGAGAATTATCGCCAACCACGCTGACGCCACTTTCTATGCAATCAACGGGCCGGAGGTCCTCAGCAAATGGTATGGTCAAAGTGAGGAAATTATCCGGCGGATTTTTGAGGATGCCAAGCGGCGTGAACGTGCCATTATCTTTTTCGATGAGATTGACAGTCTCGCATCCCAGCGCAGCGATGAGTCGCATGAGGCGTCCCGACGAGTCGTCGGGCAGCTGCTGGCGCTCATGGATGGATTTTCGCCGGACACTAACGTAATGGTCCTTGGCACCACTAACCGCCCGGGAGACGTTGATTCTGCGCTGCGTCGACCGGGACGCTTCGATTGGCATGTTGATTTCCCAATCCCGAATAAAGAAGACCGAGAGGAAATTCTCTCAACATCGGGAAGGAAGCTGAAAATTCAGGGGGATTTGTCCCATCGTTGGGTCGCAGAAAAGACGGAATCGTGGACCCCTGCCGAACTTGCAGCGATCTGGACGGAGGCTGCGCTACTTGCGGTCTCTGAAGGGCGCAATTCGCTGCGCGATGAGGACTATGTTGGCGGATTTGAACGAGTTGCTAAGCAGCGCAGGGGCACGAAGGGATGATCTCAGTTGATGCAGCGCTTCAAGGTATGGTTCAGGCTCAAGATTCTTCGTCGTGGAGTTCGCGAAATGAAACGCCTTCGCGAGTTTATCTATCTTGACGAAGTGAGTGTTACGAGCCTGCTGGCATCCATCTTGGGGGCAATCCCCAGTGAAATCACGGAAAAGCTCACGAACTCCACGCGGTCAGAGATTAGTGGGGGTGGGGAGTATAAGGCGAGTATGGCAAAAGTGAATGCCGGGGTGAAACGTGAGATCACTCGTACGAGCGACTACCAAGTGCTACGGAAGGCGTCAATCCAGGCTACTTTTAGGGACCTATATGCAAGGCTTGAGACATCTCTAGTTCTGCGATCCGGCCCCTTGCCAGAACTGAAACCGGCAATGCTACGAAAGATTCGCCATTCCTCGACCGGTAGCTCAGGTATTTCCCCCTGGATCGTCGATGGAGCGAGCTTGAAGCGGGGGCAGCTTCTGGAACTGCAAGTTGAGCTACGCGCCGATGCCATTTTTCGGACGAGTACCATCATCTCGAGCATGACCAATATTATTGGTCAGTCGCCTGCCCTTGCAGCTGAGGTAGACACGCACGAAATGAGGACTGCGATTGAAGTCAACGGCTTCATTCAGGAATTGATGGCCGGGCTGATCCCGATTAAATGTCGAGTTCTTGACTATGAAATTTCCAATGTCAATGGTCGGAACTTTCTCGTTCATAGCGACCTCTTCCCAGAACTTCCGGTAGCTTATCGGCGTATCCGAAAACCCCTTCATCTAGTTGGTGTCGTTGAGGAGGCGCTATTCTGGAAAGACATCAGGCGAGTTCTCTTTTCGAGCTCACCAGTAAAGGTGCTGTGCCGAGTGGGGCGCGACGGGGTTCAGGACTCGTGGAGTCCGGTCAAGCTTGTTGATGTACTCAAGGAAGTTATTCCCGACATGGAAAGCGCGATGGATGACTTTGGTCCTTCTGCGCTTAGGGCGATGACCGGGGGGGTGGATGACGGTCAGGACGTGTCACAGCTTCGTGAGGCGGCGCTGAACCGGTACGGTGAACTTCTTGTCGATTCCCAGGGAGAGACTATGCCTGGGGGGCTGCGGTCGCAGATTGAAGTAATTTCCTCTGCGAGAGCTTCCCAGTTGGGTTCTGTCGCCGCTAATCGCCTCGCGTTCCAGGAAGTCGCGGAATGTGTATCGAGCGGTATTGCATGTCAATTCTCTCCAGACGATCTAGCCCGAATGCGTGGCCAGTCGCTAGCTCAGTTTGGCCTCATGGTGGATGGCAGTCTTTCAGTTCGGCCTGCAAATTCTAGTGGTCGTCTGGATGGCGACATTGATGGGAATTTCATTGACGCTGAAATCGTGGCGATCTATTGGTAGTTGAAGTCACGCAAAATCCAATATCGCTTGATGTGGCATCCATCGAGTCGACCGCCCCCGCCATGTCGCCCGCCTCTGTCATCAGGTGGATGACTGCTATGAGCGCAGCCCTGCCCCGACCGGGCTGGAGGCGGGGCGTAGACAGGCGCGAGGGGAGCGGAGCGAGCCGCCTTGATGAGGTGGGGAAAGGCTTTACCACGCTGAGAGTGCACATTGCGGCTCCTCCATGGGTTCCTGCCACTGCGTCTGCCAAGGGGCACCCGCTGGCCGGCTAGCCCTCCCAGGCGCTTCCAGTCCCGAAAAGGCGAGATCAGAGACCCTGACACTCTGTCCGGGTCTCTTTGCTGTGGACCCGTCACGCTCGTACTGGCTCCGATGGTGAGCAAGGTGAACTACCCGACCTCGTCACCGGCTCTGTACCGTGAAACGGGCCCCCAACCAGCCAGGAGGCAACACGCAATGCGTGGTCTTGGAGATCACCTCAGCATCGGCGAGCGGATCGCGTTCTATCGCAAGCGCCGCGGCTACACCCAAGAGGTCCTGGCTGGACTGGTCGGCCGAAGCACCGACTGGTTGGCGAAGATCGAAACGGGGCGCCGGAAGCCGCCCCGCATCGACATGCTCGCGGAGCTGTCGCGCATCCTGCGGGTGCCCCTCGGGGACCTGCTCGGCCAGACCGTACTCATGGAGGACGAGAGGCAGCAGGACGACGTGCCGGCCGTCCGCGACGCGCTCATGAGTCCGCGCCGGCTGTCGCGCTTGCTCTTCGGCCGCGAGGCCGAGGTGCAGCTCCCGACGCCTGCCCCTGTGGCTGTACGTGTGGAGCAGGCATGGGACGACTACCAGGATGGTCGACTCGGCAGCGTCATCGCCGCTCTTCCCGCGCTCCTTCAAACAGCGCAGGAGCTTGAGGAACGAGCGGCACGCGGTGGCGAGGACCGCAGCGACTGCTGGGCGGTATCGGCTCGTACGCACCACCTCGCAGCAACAACGCTCGCGAAGATCGGTGAGTCAGACATCTCATGGCTGGCTGCCGAGCGCGCAATGCGCGCTGCGGACGAGTCGGACGACCCGCTCGTATTGGCGTCAGCCGCGCGGTCCGGTACACACGCCCTACTGGCAAACGGCCGGTACGACGACGCGTTGGAGCTGGGCAACACGGCGGCTGCATGGCTGTCGTCTCGGGTCGCTGAGAACGACCCGGCAGCGCTGAGCTTGCTGGGGATGATTCACCTGCGCGCCTCTGTCGCGGCGGCACGCCACCAGGACCGGCCCACCGCGACGGGCTTGTTGGATCGCGCGGAAGAACTCGCGGATGACCTCGGGTCGGATAAGAACTACTGGCACACCGGCTTTGGGCCCACGAACGTCCTGCTTCACCGCCTGTCCGTTGAACTGGACCTGGACAACGTGTCGTACGTGGTGGAGCACGGGCGGATCAACGTGGAACACATGCCGCAGGAGCGAAGCGTCTCGCACCGGATCGACTTCGCTCGCGCACTGTCGCTCGCTGGACAAGGCGATGAGGCATTCACGGAACTGCGAACGGCTGAGCGCACATCGCCGCAGCTAGTACGCAACAATCCCAGGGTGCGCGAGACACTGCGGGACCTCATCAAACAGTCACCGGTCACCGGCGGGTCGCGTTCGTCGGAGGTGTTCGTGATGGCCCAACGGTGCAGGGCGGTGCAGTGAGGTCAAACAAGCGCGGGGTGCTCGGAGTCGTCGGGTCTGCGGCTGGAGGCGTAGAGACAATGCGCACCGGTCTCGTTGAGCCTGCGATGGAGCGGGGATGGCAGGTGGCCGTCACGCTGACTCCGACGGCGGGTCAGTGGCTGCGGCTGAGCGGCGAGGTGGAGAGGCTGGAAAAGCTGACCGGTCTCCCCGTACGGGACGAGCCGCGGTTGCCTGGCGACGCCCGACCGCACCCGCCGGTTGACTGCTACGTGGTCGCCCCCGCGTCGGCCAACATGGTTGCCAAGCTCGCGGCGGGCGTTATGGACAACCAGGCACTGACGCAGGTGGGCGAGGCTATCGGCACCCTCGGTTTGCCCGTCGTCGTCTTCCCGCGGGTGAACGCCGCGCACGCTCGCCATCCAGCATGGCAGCGCCACATCGACACGCTCAGGGCTGGAGGCGTGCACGTCGTCTACGGCCCGGACGTGTGGCCGCTGTACGAGCCGCGGGACGCGCCGGCGGGACGCGACCTCCCATGGTCAGCAGTGCTGAACGCAGTGGACCAGGTCACTCAATGACGGATCGTCAACCACCTTGACCTGCAGGAAAGAGGACCCGGACACATTGTCCGGGTCCTCTGCCGTTCCCGGCCACATGCTCATTGGCATGTCAGGGATCAAGGAGCGAAGCGGCGAACTGGAAGGCATGACTCCTGCTGAACTCGCTTTGATCGAAGCGAGTTTGAGCGAGGCGCGCGTCAAGGTCGAACGACTGCTGAGGCGCGCGACCGAACTCACGGCGACGGTGGAATCTCGCTACCCACAAGCCGCTCAAGCCGATCTAGACGCTCACCGAGCGAGGCGAGGGCGTCATGGATCGTGCTGAGCTCTGCCGACAAGGCAGTGAATGCCGGGCTACTTCCCGGCTCGGTGCCGAGGGGTACAGCAGGATCGCGGACGAACGTCCCGCGGCCCTGCTGAGTGAGAACCAACCCCTCGTCGCGGAGCTGACCGAACGCGCTCTGGACAGTCATGAGCTGCACGCCAAGTTCCTTGGCGAGCTTGCGAGCTGCTGGGAGCTGGTCTCCAGGGGCGTACTCGCGCTCGGGGCCCGTGATCTTCTCGCGGTACTCCGCTGCAATCTCCTTGGCCGTGGGTGTCTGCCTGGGCGCTTCGGGGCTCTGGTCCATGGCTTCGAGAGTAGCCGGACCTAGGTCAATCTCTGATCCTTCGGCGGATCTGCTTGACACTCAGATTGACATGGGTCAATCTGAAGTGGAGACAGGACGGGAGGCCCGGAAGGGCTTCACCGGCTGCGTCTGAAAGCGCTTGACCTGCACGAACGCCTGGAGGGCTCCGTGAAACGGGCTCGAAAGAAGCGACGGTTCTTTGACAACTCAACAGCGTTCTAGATCGACGGGGTGCAATTCCCCGTCCCCGTGACGACCGGGTGAAGTTCGTCATTGGCGGCCACTTCCCCGTGCACCGGCTCTGGAGAACATCCCGGCGGATCAACCCTTCATTTCTGGAGGTCAGCCCTTGGGATGCCACCTGGTGTACGCCGCCCTGCTGGCGTCAGAGCAGTGAACGATGACGCGCCCGATCCACCGGCTCGGGACGGGCCTGCTGCGGCAAACAGCAGGCCGGTGAAGCCGGTCCGCCTCCGCAGCGCGGATCTCCGTTGCGGTCGGTTGCCTCCTCCGTCCGTCCGGCCCACATGGTCGTACGGGCGGGGCTGAGGGGAGCCGGAAGCCCTGGTTTCCAACGGTGCGCGGCTCCCGGGTGGCACCCCGGGAGCCGCTGAGGGCCGTTCACCCATGAGAGGAACACGACCCAATGGACCACATCGTTACTGTTCAGGAGGCTGTTACCGCATTCGCTCCGTTCATGGAGCCTACGGATGCGGAGCTGGACGCTATCGAGGCTGAGGCGCCGCTGATGGACGCGGAGCTGGAGCTGCTGGACGTGCAGATCGCGCTGTTGGACCGGCCGGCGTCCGTGCTCGGTGAGCGGCGGCTGCGTCGGGCGGCGAACAAGGTGCTGACCGCGCGGCGTGAGGCCGCCAACCGTGTTACGACGGGGGAGGCGGCATGATCCGCATGGTCACCGCGGCCCGCCTGGACCGGCTGGAGGCCGACCTGAGCGCGGCTCGCGAGCACGCCCGGCAGGCCAGCGCCGCCGCGAACGAGGCGTTCGGCGAGCACGTGCGGGAGCTGTTCGCCGTCATCGACCGCGCGGAGCGAGCGGAGGCGACCACGTCCGAGGTGGGCGTACTCCTGTCCCTCGCGATGGAGGAACTCGCCGCCGCGCAGAAGGAACTCCTCCTCAACGAAGTCGCCTTTCGCCGGCTGCGTCAGGAGCTGGAGGAGGCGCGGCAGCCGGGCCGGGAGTTGACGCTGCTCATGCACTACGGCCGGCCGCACACCATCTACCGGTCCCGCGAGGACGCCTACGCCGACACGGCGACGCACGGAGCGCCGGTCGGCGCCCGGTGGGTGCCCTCCGGTGAAAGCCCGGCAGCCGAGTGTGAGTGGCGGGCTGAGGCGTTCATTCGCGACGCCGCGGCGCAGGGGTTCCGCCGGGCGTTCATGCCCGCTCCGGAGCCGGTCGGGGGTGGCGCGTGAACGCTGTTCATATCCGTTCAGCGGAGCGGGCGTTGTCGGTGGGCACGTGGTTGATCGTGTTCGGGGCGATGCTCTACTCGGTCTTGACGGTCACTCCACTGATGGCCAAGCACACGGCCGATCGGTGGGACTGGACGGCTCCGATCCTGCCGCTCGTGGTGGATGCCGCGGTGGTCATCGTGGTCAAGCTCGATGACGTGCTGGCCCGGCTGGGCGGGCACGGCGGGCGGTGGCCGGTGGTGCTGCGGTGGATGACCGGGCTGATGACGCTCGCCCTCAACACCGCCGACTCCGCATTGAAGAACGACCTGGTCGGCATGGCTGTCCACGCGGTGGCGCCGCTGCTGCTGATCGTCACCGCGGAGACCGGACTCGCCTACCGGCGCGCCATCGCCAAGGCGGTCAGCGCCCTGGAGGCGGCACAGAAGGCAGAGCGCGAGCAGGCCGAACACAAGCAGCGGGAGCGGGCTGAGCGGGCCCGTCAGGAGGCGCGCGAAGAGCGCGAGCACGCCGCGGCGCTGGCTCGTGAACAGCGTGAGCATGAAGCCTCCTTGGTCCGTGAGCAGGCGGAGCGTGAGGAGCGCCGGGCGCGTGAGGAACGCGAGTTGCTGGCGGCTCGCGAGGCTGCGGAGCGGGCCGAGCGTGAACGGCGTGAACGCGAGCGTGAACAGCGTGAGCACGAGCGCGAACGCCGTGAACGCCACGCTCGCGAGCAGGCCGAGAATGAGCGCCGCGAGCGGGCGGAGCGGGCGGAGCGTGAACAGCGGGAGCGCGAGGAGCGGTTGACGCGTGAACGTGAGGCGTTGCTGGCGCGCGGGCCGGCGGCGGGCAAGCTGCCCGAGGATGAGGCCCGGCGGATTGCGGCAGCCGCGTTCGAGACGGGTCTGTCGGTCCGGTCGGCTGCGGAGCTGTGCGGCTGGTCGGTCGGTTGGGTATCGGCCCGCTACGCCGAACACCGCGACCCCTCCACCAGTGGGGCTGAGCTGGCCATCGCGAGCAACTGATGGCCAGCATCCCGGGTCTACTCCTGGCGCCTGGCTCCGGACGGTCTGGCCACGGTCCGACAATTGCGGGCGCGCGGCCTGCGGCCCGGCGGTCAGGACGTCACCGCGCAGATCGAGCGCCCGCGGTATCGCCGCGGCCCGCTGGTCGCCTACCTGTACGAGATCGACAAGGCCAAGCCCGTGCGGCCGATGACGCCCGCGAAATGGGCGGCCCTGGCAAAGGCCAACACCGCGCGGCGCACCTGCCCCGAGTGCGGGCGGGATGCCGGCTACGTCATCCCCACCTCGCTGGGCATGTGCGTGCCCTGCGCCTACCCCGAAGAGCAGCGCGCTGCCTGAACACCCCACAGGAGTTCGAGTGAACGACGCACGTTATCGCGCCTCACCGCGGGCGCTGTCGCCGTCAGTGCGGCTCTGGCCATCGTGATCGGCGTGCAGCTGTCCGGCTACGGCGTGCCCGTCTCGCTGCTGCTGGCCTGCTGCCTGTCCTGCACGGCCACGTTCTCCAGTCTGCTGTTCCGCGTGATCGGCGCCTGGTCGACGACCACGCACCGCTGCACGCGGCCCGGCTGCGACTTCACCGTCAGCCTCACCCGCACGGACAGTGCGGACAACCGGCGTTGGCGGGAGATCGCCGCGCACCACCCGCACCGCACTCACTGAGCTGCGGATACGCCCTGATTCGGCGGGCCCGGCCACCGCCTCCTACAGCAACCGGCCGGGCCCTACTCCCCTGAAGGAGTGCTCACAGCATGACGGAACTCAGCACTGAGCCGGTAGCCGTACCGGCTGCCCCGATCACACCGCCCCCGCCTCCTGACACCCCGCCCGCCACGGCAAAGGACGTGAAGGAGGTTGAGCACACGCCCGGCGGGTGGCCCATCGTGCCGCTCGCCCTGTCCGGGGCGAACAGCACCGTGGGTGCGGTCGCCGCCGCGTCCCTGGCCGGTGGCCCGATCGCCGCGGCGGTGGCAGCTACCGGCATGGTCGTGCTCGGCACGGTCGCCGCCGCCCGCTCCCGCAAGCCCAGCACCCGCCGTGAGACTCGCCGGTCCGCGGCCCGCACCGCCGGTCGTAATGCTGCTCGCACCGCGGGGCTACGGAGCGCCGGTTCGGGCGCCCGCGGCGGCTCCGGAAGCCGTTCAGGTGCTGCTCGTGCTGGTCGATCCGGTGGCCGGTCGGGCAAGGTGCCCGGCCAGGACCGCCGTAGCACCGCCCCGGCCACAGGTCACCGCAGCGCCGCAACCAGCAATAAGGCGCAGGGCAAGGGTGGTCACGGCGCGGCCAGGCATGCGGTGAGCGCGGGTAGGGCTGCGGGCCGGGTCGGGCAGGTCAAGGCGCTGCGTGCCGCGCAGAAGGCCGCGGCAGGTTCGCGCGGCGGACAGCGGGCACAGACCACCACCGCGCGGCGCGCGGTCGCTGACGCCCGGCGCAACGCTAAGGCCGCGGCCGGCAACGCACGGTCGGGCAAGCGCCCTGGTCTGGCAGGCCGTTTGACGGGCGGTGCGGCCCGTAAGGCACGTGCCGCGCGGGACGCTGCGGTTGCCAAGCAGCGTGCCCGGCGCGACGCCAAAACCGGCGGCACCATCGCAGCCAAGCGCGGGCAGGTCCGTAAGGCCCCGGCCCGCAAGGCAGCACGCCAGGCACTGCGCCGTTCCGCGGCCCGCTTCCACGGCCGCCGTCTGCTGGCCGCGCTGCTCGCACTGCCGGCCGGACTGCTCGGCTTTCTGACCAGTCCGATCGGCCGCAAGTTCGGCATCCCCGCCCTGATCCATCCCGGTCGGCGTCTGTTCCGCCGGATGGCACAGACCGCGGGCGTGCAGCGCGTGGGCCGGGACGAGTCAACGCGTAAGACCCTGCGCGAGCGGGAGGACGCCGCCGATGCGCAGGCCAATCAGGACGGTACGCAGGGCATCGCGGACAGCGTCCAGCGCCCTGCGGTGAAGGTTCCCACCAGCACGATCCCCGAGGTCACTGAAGGAGAGCACGTGTCCGGTTTCCGGTTCGAAGAGGCCGCTGCCGAGATGGAGCAGGCCGCCAATCAGTACGACCCCGAGAACGCCATGGAGATCCTCGCCATGATCGAGGGTCTTCCGGAGGCGCTGACCAGCGTGGCGAACGTGATGAAGATTCTCGGTGAGCGCTCCGACAACGAGTTCCCGCTGGAGAAGGCGGTCGCGGAGACCTTCCGGGACTGCTTCGGCGCGGTGATGGCCGCGGTCTCCGTGGCCGAGGAAATGGGCCCGATCTTCCGCCGGCAGCACGAGCAGGACATCGCCCGCCACGAGGACCCCCGCAACGGACCCGAGGCAGAGAAGGGCTGGAACGTCTGAGATGAGCACCGCCACCGCCAAACAGCAGCAGGGCAGTGGCCCGGTGCTGGACTGGGCTGCCGGTCACGGACCCGTGACCGGCGCCCTGTCCGCGACCACCGGAGCCTTCGCCGTCGCCGCCACTGGAGCGGCCACCGCCATGCCGCCCGGCTGGACGTTGGCCGTGGGCGCCGCTGGCGCCCTGGGACACACCGTGGTCGGCCTGCGAGTACGCAACGCCGGCCGCACCCTGGCCACCCGCGCCGCCTCCTGGCTCGTGGGAGCAGGCTGGACCACGTGGGCCATGACGAACGGACCGCTCACCTGGGCTGCGCTCGGCTCGCTGGCCACGATCGGTGTCGGTATGGGCGCCGCCGCACGATCCGCCGGGCTGTACGAGGAGGCGCGGGAAGAGGAGGCCATCGCTGTCGAGCAGCGGCAGATCGCGGCGGAGTTGTCCGCGGAACGCCGTGCGATCGCCGCGGAATGGGTCGACCGCATCCAGCGCGTGTGCTCCATCACCGTGCGGGTGCTGGGGGTGGAGATGTGGGAGACCGGTGCCGGATTCTCCATCGACGCGGAACTCCCGCCCGGCGGCGCTACCTGGTCCAAGATCGCGGGTGAGTCCGCGCGACTGTCGGCGGACGCCCGTCTGCCGCACGGCTGCACCGCCACCGCCTCCCCCGGCATCGACCAGGGACGGGTCATCATCGACGTGACCACGGTCAACGTCCTGGAACAGGAACGCACCTACCCCGCCGACTACAGCACCCTGTCCGTGCTCACCGGTATCCCGTGGGGCTACCGCACCAACGCCTCCCAGATCCTCACCTACCTGCGCGAACAGTGCGCCCTGATCGTCGGCCCGACTGGCTCGGGCAAGACGAACATGGTGCACGCGATCCTCGCCGGGTTCGCCCGCACCGACGACGTCCTGACGTGGGTGATCGACCTGAACGCCGGCTCGGCCGGCCTGCCGTGGGTGCTGCCCGCGCTGAACGGGGAGATCGTGCGCAAGGACGGCAAGCCCGTGCGGCCCGGTATCGACTGGCTCGCCGGCACATTCGACGAGGCCATGACGATGCTGGACACGGCCGTGCGCGTGGCCAAGCAGCGCAAGATGGGCTACCAGGATCTGCTGTCCAAGGCGAACACGGACCTGTTGCCGATCAGCCCGCGGATCCCTCAGATCATGCTCGTGATCGACGAGGGCGCGGAGATCCTGGCCAGCCCCGACCGGCAGATCCGCAAGCTCGGGGAAAAGATCCTCGAAGTGATCCGGATCGCCCGCGCCATGGGCGTGCGCACCGTGCTCACCGCGCTCGGGGCGACCGGCAGCGTGCTGAGCAACCTGATGATCCGCCGGGAAGCCAAGGTCCGCGTCGCCCTCACCGGTGGCGAGACCGAGGGCATGGACCTGAGCAAGATGTTCCCCGGCACCCGCGGCCTGCGCGTCGACCAGGCCCCGCACAAGGGCGCCGGGTTCATGGGCACCCCAGAGTCCCCGGCCGCGCTGTTCAAGGCGTGGCGGATCCTGCCAAACCAGATACGGGAGATCATCGCCGCCACCTCCGACCGCCACCCCACGCTGGATGCTGTGTCCGCCAAGGCAGCCGGCCCCGCCTACGCGCGGCGCTGGGACGCCGAGCGCACCGCATGGATGCGCGACCAGGTGGCAACGGACGATGCCGCCGACTCGGCACGGAGCGTTCCGGGGGCGACGCTTCGACTGTCCGCGCTGAACCATCAGTCGGAGTCGCCGGAGGAGGAGTTGGCGCGGCGGTTTCGTGAGGAGATCGACGCGCAGTTCGGCACCGCACCCGACCCGCACACCGCCGCTGAGAGCGACGGGCCGGACCATTCGGCCGGACTGAACCTGTCGGCGCTGCGAGGCGAACAGGACAGCCCCGCGCAACAGGCCGCGCTCGCCGCGCTGCTCGCCGCCGGACGGGAAGGCACCGGAGCATCCGCGATCGCCCGCGCGCTCGCAGACGCGTACGGCACGACCCGTCAGACGGTCGTCGGCTGGCTGAAAACGTGGGTGCAGGACGGCACCGCCGTACGGGTCGGTGAGGGCACCAAAGCCCGCTACATCCACCGTTCCCACGCGCCCGGCACCTGATCACTTGTTGCTTGTCGCCCCCGCTTCACCACGTGTCGTCTGAGGGGCCCGTGGGGCCCGGATACGGCTTGTGACCTGGGAGGCGACAAGCGACAAGACAAGACAAGCGACAAGCCAGACGACAAGCCGCACGACAAGAGAGACGACAAGCAACGCGACAAGCACAGCATCCATCCGCACGGGCCCGCGCCACCTGTCGGCGCGGGCCCGCGGCACATCCCGAGGGAGCCAGAAATGAGCCAGCACCTCCCGCCCGGCCAGATAGCCCCGCACATCCCGGCCGACCTCTACCAGCGCGCGCAGGCGACCGGACAGCCGGTCGTGTTCGTCGTCAACGACACCCCGCCCGCCTTCCAGTGGCGGCGCATCGTCGTCCCGTTCGCCATCGCGGGCGCGGTCGTTGCCGGCGGCTGGGGTCTGGTCGCCGCCATCTGCTTCCTGCTCGATGCCGCGGCCCACACCTTCACCGTCATCGCCGCCGCGGCCGGACCCATCGGCGTCGGCGGCATCACGTTGAAGCTCGCCCGCTCCAAGAGCACCTAGCTACGCCAAGGGCGGCCCCCTCGTCTCGCCAAAGTCGCGGGGCCGCCCTTGCCAGCCAGCATCCATCAAAGGAACTGGAGACCCCAGGATGACGCAACCCGCCATCATCCGGCGAGTGCGCGGCAGGCGCCCGCGCTTACTGGACCTGTACTGCAAGCAGGGCGGCGCGGCCAAGGGCTACGCCGACGCCGGGTTCGACGTGACCGGCGTCGACAAAGACCCCCAGCCCCGCTATCCCTACCGCTTCGTGCAAGCGGACGCCATCGCGTTCGTCCTCGACCGCGGGACGGAGTTCGACTTCATCCACGCCTCACCGCCCTGCCAGCACGACACCGACTGCCAGCGCATCCAGGGCAACGACCACCCCGACCTGATCGCACCCACCCGCGCCGCCCTGGAAACCACCGGGAACCCGTGGGTGATCGAGAACGTCGGCGGCGCCGCCCCGAAGCTGAACGACCCGGTGATGCTCTGCGGGCCGATGTTCGGGCTGGAGACGTACCGGCACCGGTTCTTCGAGACCGGAGCAGGCTTCCGCCTCGAACAGCCCGACCACCCGCCGCACCTGGTACCGCAGGCCAAGATGGGCCGGCCCGTCCCGCCCGGCTACTACGGGCAGTTCGTCGGCAACTTCTCCGGCGTCCCCCTCGCCCGCCGCGTCCTCGGAGTGCGGTGGATGAACCGGGACGGCATCCGCGAGTGCATCCCGCCCGCCTACGGCGAGTGGATCGGCCGCGCATTCCTCGCCTCCCGCACGTTGGAGGTGGCCGCATGAACGCGCACCTGCTGAATGCAGCACTGGAGGCCGCTGAGCGTGGCTGGCACGTCTTTCCCCTCCGCCCGGGCACGAAGCGGCCCGCGCTGCATGGCGAGGTTGCCTGCACGCGTACTGGGGTGTGCGAGGACGGGCACCGCAAGTGGGAGCAGCGCGCCACCACCGACCCGGACCGCATCCGCGGCACCTGGGAGCGCGCGCCGTTCAACGTCGGTATTGCCACCAGCCCTTCCGGGCTCCTGGTGGTGGATCTCGACCTGCCGAAGGGCAACAGCAGTGGGGACGCGCCTTGCGGCGCGGCGACCTTTGGAGCGCTCTGCGAGCGCACCGGACAGCCCGTCCCTGCCACCCGCCGGGTCCGGACCGCGAGCGGCGGAGGGCATCTGTACTTCGCCGCCCCGGCCGGCATCCGGCTGGCCAACACCGCGGGCAGTCTCGCCCCGCTGGTCGACACCCGCGGCTGGGGTGGCTATGTCGTCGGAGCAGGCAGCATCACCCCGGCCGGCCCGTACGCCGTCACCGACGACATGGCTCCCGCGGAGCTGCCCGCGTGGATGGTGCGCCTGTTGGAGGAGCCCGAGCCCCGGCCGGTCGTGCCCTTCGCGTGGCCCACGATCAGCGGCAGCCGCGCAGCCACCGCCGCTTTGGAGCGCGAATGCCGGACGGTGCTGGCGGCGCCGGAGGGGGAGGGCAACATCACGCTCAACCGGTCCGCCTTCAAGGTGGGGCGCTTCGTCGCGTGGGGCGACATCGCCCGGCACGTGGTGGAGGGAGCCTTCCAAGGGGCGGGAGAGGCACGCGGGCTCACCGCTGCCGAGTGCCGCGCCACGATCCGCAGCGCTCTGGACAGCTCCATCCGCAAAGCCCGGCCCCGGGATGCGGCATGAACACCCCACTCCCTCCCCCCTTGGAAGGCCAGCAGACAGCCACGACCGGCCCGCAGGACGCCGAACAGGCCACGCCTGAGCAGGCCGTGTGCGAGCCGAAGGGCGTCGCCGAAGGCGTCCCCACTGCTGTTCTCCCTGACCCGCACCGGGGCGACGGCCGGTACCCCGTCGCGTGGCTGCACATCGTCGCCCCGCGTGGCGCCGTCCCTACGGCCACCTCGAAATGCCTGTGCGGCCGTGACCGCAGTGCCATCGGCCACAGCAAGGTGCACGCCCTGATCGCCGACCACGAAGCACACCGCGACACCTGCCCGCTCCGCACTCCCCAGGAAGGGAGGACCGCCGCATGACCAGCACCAACACGCCCGGCCCGTCCATCGACGGAGCCGCGCTGCTCGACGAGGTGGAAGCCTTCCACCGCCGCTTCAACGTCTTCCCCACCGAGCACGCGTACACCGCCGTCACGTTGTGGGACGCGCACGCCCACCTGATCGAAGCGCTCGACGGCACCGCCCGTATCGCCTTCCTGAGCCCTGAACCGGGCTCCGGGAAGTCGCGGGCATTGGAGATCATCGAGACCCTCACGCCGCGAGCTGCGACCACCGTCAATGCCTCCGCCAACGCCCTGTTCCGGCTGGTAGCGGCCGACGCAGGAACGCCGACGCTGCTGTTCGACGAGATCGACACCGTCTTCGGGCCCAAGGCCGGCGGGAACGAAGAGGTCCGCGGGTTCCTCAACTCCGGCTACCGGCGCGGCGCCAAGTCCCTGCGCTGCGTCGGAGAGGGATCCGACCAGAAAGCAGGCTGGTTCGACTCGTTCTGTGCGGTCGCCATGGCCGGACTCGGCTCGCTGCCCGACACGATCCTGACCCGCTCCGTCATCATCCGCATGCGCAAGAAGGCGCCCAACGAGAAGTGCGAGCCCTACCGTCGCCGCGTCCACGAGAAGCAGGGCCACATCCTGCGTGACCGGCTCGCGGAGTGGACCGCCACGATCCACGAGCAGATCGCGGACGCGTGGCCGGACATGCCCGAGGGTGTCTCGGACAGGCCGGCTGACGTGTGGGAGCCGCTGCTGGCGGTTGCGGACGCGGCCGGCGGGCACTGGCCCGAGCGGGCCCGTGCCGCCTGTGTCGCGCTCATCAAGGCCGCTTCGCAGGGCGATGAGGCATCCCAGGGGGTGCGCTTGCTGACGGACCTGCGCGACAAGGTGTTCTGTGGTGCCGACCGCATGCCGACCGCCGCAATCCTCGAAGTCCTCCTGGGGCTTGATGACGCCCCGTGGGCCGACCTGAGCGACGACGGACAGAGCATCAAGCCACTCACCGCGCGCGGTCTGTCCAAGCTCCTGAGCCAGTACGTGCGCCCCGACAACACCCCAATCAAGCCCCGCGGCATCCGGGTGGGCAGCGGCACTCCGAAGGGCTACTACGCGGAGGACCTCAGCGACGCGTGGACCCGCTACTGCCCCCCGCACCCTGAGAAATCCGCAACATCCGCAACGTCCGCAACACCGCAGGTCAACGGGGGTGAATCTGTGGCGGATACCCCTTCTGAGGCCCGCCACATGTTCGAGGAAACCGACACACGCCAACTCCGCATCGCTGGCTGACCAGCTACGCCCGAAGGTCCCGCCGCGCCGCCCCGCGCGGCGGGACCTATCCGCAACAGAAACGGCATCCGCCACAGACTCAAGCCGCTGACCAGCAATGTTGCGGCGTGGCGGATGTTGCGGATTCCCCAGAAGGCCAAGACGACGTGTGGTGAGGAGCCGTGAAGGTGCAGAAGGAGATCGGACTCCCCAAGAGCTACTCGGCTGCCGACGTGGCGGCAGCCCTGGGGTGCTCGGAGTGGTGGGTCAAAGAGCAGGCCCGACGCCGACGAATCCCCTTCATGCGGAGCGGAAGTGGCTACCGCTTCACGAACGATCACGTAAAGGAGATCTTCCACATTCTTGAGGAGCGCCCCAGCGAGGACAGCCCTTCCGAGGGCAACGCGCCCACCCCTCGCCGTCGCGCTAAGACGCAAGCAGGCGGACCCGTGGTGCAGCTCCGAGCGCGCCGTCCGCGACGGACACGAAACGCCGCCTGACAGAACGGATGATCGCGGTGGGTGGGAGTCGACAGGCTCCCACCCACCGCTTTGTCGTGAGAGGGAGCATGGGGTTTGCGGAGGATCGCGGCACGTACTGGCGTGGCCGCTACAAGATCTCAACAGGCAAGTACGGCACCGTTGCTGCCGAGAGTGGCGAGACTGTCCGCTTCCGCACTAAGCGCGAAGCCAAGCAAGCCGCTGATGCCGAAGAAGCGAAGGTTCGTTCGGGCGGCTGGAAGGACCCAGCGGCCGGACAGATCACATTCGGCGAGTACGCCTCGCGGTGGTACGCGGCGCAAGATCTAGCTGCGTCCACGATGCAGAACTACCGCCGTCACCTGGAAGAGCACCTGCTCCCAGAGTTCGAGGATCGCCCGCTCGCCTCAATCCAGCGCGTGGACGTGGATGTGTGGGAGAAGAAGGAGAAGGCGCTCTACGCCTTATCGAGCGTGAAGACGTGGCGCGGCACTCTCCACCTGGTCCTCGAAGACGCGATGGACGACGAACTCATCAGCGCCAACCCCGCCACCAAACGCCGCGGTAGGGGAAAACGCGCCGGACGCTCGCGCGACCGAGGACCCGAGAAAGTCGTCACCGAGCCCCTTGGCATCCTGCTGTGTGCTGAGCGCGCCTCTCTGCTCTCCGGGCGCGATGACGAGTTCGTTGCCGTCGTGACCAAGGGCTACACAGGCATGCGGTGGGGCGAAATTGTGGGATTGGAGACCGAGTTCGTTCGCAGAGGGGCCGTGCGCGTGGAATGGCAGCTCTACGAACTCGACTCGGGGGAGTTCGAACGCTGCCCTCCCAAAGACGACAGCTACCGCACCATCGATGCCCCGGCATGGCTCACTCGCTTGTGGGCCAGCCACGTAGCCCGTACCCAGCCAAAGCCCTGCGCTTGTCATGGCAACACCTACATGTTCCGCGGGCAGGGAGTTTCCCGCACTGGGGAGACCGGCGCGAAGGTGGTCGACGTGGCGAGACGAGCCGGCGTCTCCACCGGCACCGTCTCCAACGTTCTCAACCGGCCCGATGCCGTAACCCAAGCCGCCAGGGAGCGGGTACGGGAGGCCATCGACGCTCTCGGATTTACGCGCGGCGGCGGCGCCATCGACCAGGCCGAGCACTGGAGACGGAACGGGTTCGCCACGTGGCTGTTCACGCCGGCCGTCTCCGGCTGGTACCCCAAGAAGGCTCCCCAGGAGGCACGGCCCGTGCCGGTCATGGCCGATCCCTGGCCCGGTGTGCCGGCGCGGGGGAGAGGCGCCCAAGCGCGAGCGGACACCTGCTGGGTGCCGATCGCGAAGGGGCTTACTCCACACGGGCTGCGCCACACCCACAAGACGCGCATGGAAGGATTCCGCACTCCGCCGAAGCTGATGGATGAGCGCATGGGGCACATCGACGGCTCCGTGCAGGCGCGCTACTCGCACATCACCCGCGAGATGCGTCAGGAGCTCTTGGCAGACCTCACCGTCGAATGGGAGGCGTCCCTCGATGCTCGTATCGCGATGTGCCCGACGTCGCCGGTTGCTGTGCTCAACGACCTCTTGCGGGAGCGTCTGAGGGCGCGCCAGTAGGTGCTGTCTGGGGGCGGAATTTCAAGATCTTCTCCCAGATTTCTCCCAGGAGGCCCGGGAAACCACTCAGGGGCCTGATCCGCTTTCGCGGATCAGGCCCCTGACCTGGTATTTCAGCTGTCGGGGTGGCGGGATTTGAACCCACGACCTCTTCGTCCCGAACGAAGCGCGCTGCCAAGCTGCGCTACACCCCGATTGTCGCTGCTCGTCGCGGCGACGTCGTTCACTTTAGCCCACCGGTGGCTGGAGACGAAATCCGGTTTTCGTGTGGTGGCGGACGATGTTCGGGCGGGCGTGGTCGAGGGCCACGAGGAGGACGGCGAGGGCGAAGAAGGAGAGGCCGAGGAGGAGGGCGTTGCCCAGGACGCTCCGGTAGCCGTGGAGGTCGACGTCCAGGAACGGGTAGAGGTAGCGGCCCGGGGTGCCCGGTGGGATCAGTTCGCCGCGGGTCAGGGAGAAGACCAGGTAGGCGAGGGGGTAGAGGAGCCAGGTGGTGGCCTGGCGCAGGTGCAGGCGGCCGGGTGGGGTCAGGAGGAGCCAGTCCAGGAGGGCTGCGAGGGGGATCAGCGTGTGCAGGACCTGGTTGGTGATCGCGTGCCAGCCCGTCGGGGTGGCCGCCGCGCCTGTCAGGGGGAACGGGCTCGCCTGGTTCGCCAGGAGCAGGTGGTACACCAGGCCCGTCGTCGTGACGTAGAGGAGGGCCGCGCCCGTCAGGACGGATGGCAGGGGGTGGCGGGCCGACCACGCCCGGCGGGCCGAGAACACCATGACCAGTGCCAGCAGGATGCTGCTCTGGATCGTGAAGTGGCTCAGGATCCGGACCGGGCTGCCGAGGAGGAGATCGATCGTCACGGCCGTGGTCGCCGCCAGGGCGACGAGCAGGCGGTAGACGGCGGCGAGCGGGCGGCGTACGCGGGGCACCACCGCCGTGGCGGGTACGAGCGAGGGCAGCAGCGCGGGCATACCCGGGAGTGCGGGCAGGTCCGGGATGTCCCTGGGTATCGGGGCGGTCATGCCCTCACGCTAGGCAGGGCCGACAAAAGGGGCGATACGGGCAGTCCGTGTGGGTTAACCGCCGTCGGCCCGCGTCAGTAGGAGGACCACCGCCGCGCCCTCATCGCCAACAGCGGGCTACTCCCGCTCCACCCGTACCCCGTGCTCCACACACCCCACGCGCATCCGCAGAACCACCCCGCCTGCCCCACCGGCATCCGCAGCACCACCACGCCCGCCCCGCCGGCATCACCACGCCCGCTTTCCCGCCTGCTTTCGCCTACTCCCGTCCCACCAACGTCAACAACGTCGCCTCCGGCGGGCACGCGAACCGCACCGGCGTGTAGCGGTTCGTGCCGCAGCCCGCTGAGACGTGGAGGTACGACGTACGGCCCTCCGCCGTGTGCGTGGACAGGCCCTTCACGCGGTCCGTGTCCAGGTCGCAGTTGGTGACGAACGCGCCGTAGAAGGGGAGGCAGAGCTGGCCGCCGTGGGTGTGGCCGGCCAGGATCAGGGGGTAGTCGTCGGCCGTGAAGGAGTCGAGCACGCGGAGGTACGGCGCGTGCACCACGCCCATCGAGAAGTCGGCGCCGCCGGACGGGCCGCCCGCCACCTGCGCGTAGCGGTCTCGCTTGATGTGCGGGTCGTCCAGGCCGGTCAGCTCGATCGAGGCACCCTCGATCTTCAGCGTGCCCCTGGTGTTGGTGAGGTTCAGCCAGCCCGCGCCGTCGAAGGCGTCCCGCAGGTCCTCCCACGGGTTGTGGATCGCGTTCACGGCGGGTGCGTTGCCGTTCAGGCCGTGGCGGCCCTGGGCCTTCTCGAACAAGTACCGGGCGGGGTTGCGGAGTTTGGGGCCGTAGTAGTCGTTGGAGCCGAAGACGTACGCGCCCGGGAACTCCAGCAGCGGGCCGAGCGCGTCCAGTACCTCCGGCACGCCCTCCGGGTCGGAGAGGTTGTCACCCGTGTTGATCACGAAGTCCGGGCGCAGCCCTGCCAGCGAGCGCAGCCAGCGCTGTTTCTTTCGCTGGCCGCCGACCATGTGGATGTCGGAGACCTGGAGCACGCGCAGCGGGCGCATCCCGGTGGGGAGGACGGGGACGGTCACCCGTCGGAGGCGGAAGGAGCGGGCCTCGAAGCCCGCCGCGTACACCAGACCGGCGGTGCCTGCCGCCACGATTCCCAGGGGTACTCCATATCGCGAGCGCATACGTCCATCGTGTCAGACCCGGCGAGTGCCCCGTGCCCCTACGCCCGTTAAATGAACGGGCGTACGGGATGCGACACCTGCGACAATCAACCCATGACCACGCTCAAGTCGAAGTTGCAGGAAGACCTCAACGCCGCGATCAAGGGGCGCGACGAGCTCCGCTCCTCGACGCTCCGGCTGACGCTCACCGCGATCACCAAGGAGGAGGTCGCGGGCAAGACCAAGCGCGAGCTCTCCGACGACGAGGTGCAGAAGGTGATCACTCGCGAGGCGAAGAAGCGCCGCGAGGCCGCGGACGCGTTCGCGCAGGGTGGTCGTGCCGAGTCGGCCGAGCGCGAGAAGGCGGAGGGCGAGGTGCTCGCCGCGTACCTGCCCCAGCAGCTCGGCGACGAGGAGCTGAACGCCATCGTCGCCCAGGCCGTCGAGGAGGCGAAGGCGGCCGGTGCCGAGGGGCCGCGAGCCATGGGCGCCGTCATGAAGATCGTGAACCCGAAGGTCGCGGGCCAGGCCGAGGGCGGGCGCGTCGCCGCCGCGGTCAAGAAGCTCCTGGCAGGCTGAACGTCCCCGCGCCGGTGAGACAGGGCCCCCGCGCCGGTGAGACACGGGCCCGCGCGCCGGTGAGACACGGGCCTACAGCACGAACGGCGGCCCGCGCGCCGGTGAGACACGGGCCCCCGGGCCGCTGAGACACGGGCCCTACAACACACGAACGGCCCCTTTCTCCTCGTACGACATGAGTCCGTACGGGAGGAAGGGGCCGCGCCCGTTCTCAGGTCACCGCGTCAGTCGCGGCCGCCGTTGCCGTTCCCGTTGCCCTGGAAGAAGCCCTCCGGGATGGAGAAGGAAGGCGTCGGGAAGGTGCCGCCTCCCGTGCCGCCGTCGGTGGTGCCGCCGTTGTTGTCGCCGTTGTCCCCGTCGTTGTTGCCGTTGCCGTTCCCGTTGCCATTCCCGTTTCCGTCGCCGTCACCGCGGTCCTTGGCGGGGTCCGGGATGTTGACGAGGTTGAAGGACTCCGTGGTCTTGCCCTCCAGGGCGCCGGTCATGGCGTCCTTCCAGATCGGGCCCGGGACCTCGCCGCCGTAGACGAGCGGGCGGTAGACGCCGCCGATGGTGATGTTCTTCATCTTGACCTTCTGGGTGGCACTGCCGACCCAGACGGCGCCCGACATGTTCGGCGTGTAGCCGACGAACCAGGCGTTCCTCCGCTCGTCGGTCGTACCCGTCTTACCGGCGCTCTCGCGGTCGGTGAGGCCGGCCTGCTGGCCCGTACCGGAGTCGACCACGCCGCGCAGGAGCGTGTTGACCGTGTCCGCGGTCTTCTCGCTCATCGCACGCGAGCACGTCGACTTCGGCACCTCCATCGACTTCTGCTGGTCGCCGACCTTCTGCGTGATCGACTCGATGGCGATCGGGGTGCAGTACATGCCGCGGGAGGCGAAGGCGGCGTACGCGTTCGCCATCGTCAGCGGGGAGAGGCCGATCGAGCCGAGGGCGATCGAGGGCGTCTCGGGGATCTTGTCGCCGTTGCCCTGCCGGACGTGCAGCTTGTCGGTCACGTTGACCACCGGGCACAGGCCGATGTCGGAGATCATCTGCACGAAGTAGGTGTTGACCGACTTCGCCATGGCCTCCTTCAGCCGGTACGGGCCGACCTCCGACTCGGTCTCGTTCTCGAGCTTCTCGCCGCGCCTGTTGGTCCACGGACTGCTGTCGCACGTCTGGACCGGGCTCGGGTACTGCATCTCGTACGGCGACGAGTACTCCTGCGTCGCCGGCCGGCCCTCCTCCAGAGCGGCCGCCGCCACGAACGGCTTGAACGTCGAACCGGTCGGGAAGCCGAAGTTGGAGCCGCCGTAGGCCGCGTCGACCGAGTAGTTGTACTCGGTCTCGTTCTTGCCGTAGCCGTACGGCTTCGACTGGCCCATCGCGACGATCTTGCCGGTGCCGGGCTGGACGAGAGTGGCCGCCGCGGCGACCTTGTCGCTCTGGTTTATGTGGTCCTTGAGCGACTCCTCGACCGAGTTCTGCGCCTGCGGGTCGAGAGTCGTACGGATCGTCAGGCCACCCTGGTTCCAGGTCTTCGCCCGCTCCTCGCGGGACTTGCCGAAGACCGGGTCGCTGAGGAAGACCCGCTCCACGTACTTGCAGAAGAAGCTGGCGCCCTGGACGGCCGTGATGCAGCCGTTCTTGGGCTGGCTGATCTTGAGGCCGAGCGGCTGCTCCATGGCCTTGGAGGCCTCGGCCTGGGAGACGTCGCCGACCTCGGCCATGCGCCGCAGCACGGTGTTGCGGCGCTTGGTGGCCTCGGTCTCGTCGTTGATCGGGTCGTACCGGCTGGGCGACTGGACGATGCCGGCGAGGAGGGCCGACTCCTGGAGGTTGAGGCTCTTCGCGGACTTCGAGAAGTAGCGCTGGGCGGCGGCCTCGACGCCGTAGGCCTGCTGGCCGAAGAACGTGATGTTCAGGTAGTTCTCGAGGATCTTCTTCTTGCCGAGTTCCTCTTCGACCTGGATCGCGTACTTCAGTTCCTTGATCTTGCGGCCGAGGGTCTGCTGCGTGGCCTGCGCGACCTTCGTCGGGTCGTCGCCGGCCTCCTCGACGAAGACGTTCTTCACGTACTGCTGGGTGAGCGTCGAGGCGCCCTCCGAGACTCCGCCGGTCTGCGCGTTCTTGTTGAGGGCGCGCAGGACGCCCTTCAGGTCGATCGCGCCATGCTGGTAGAAGCGCGAGTCCTCGATCGCGACGATCGCCTTCTGCATGTACGGCGAGACGTTCTTCAGGCCGACCACCGTGCGGTCGCGCGAGTAGACGGTGGCGAGTTGGCCGCCGTCGGCGTCGAGGATGGTCGTGCGCTGGCTCAGCGGCGGCGTCTTCAAATTGGCCGGGAGCTCGTCGAAGCTCTCCACCGACCCCTTGGCCGCGAGACCCAGCGCACCGGCCGCGGGCAGCGCGATGCCGGCCATGACGGCTCCCGCGAGCACACTGACACCGAGGAATTTGGCGGCCTGCTGCGTGGAGGACAGACCACCGCCCGAGCGCTTGTTTGGCATAGGGGCAGCCTACGTTCTCATTCGCCGGACACGCGTATATGCCTTGGCCTAAGCTGCTCTCAACTGTCACAGCCGTAGGGCTACGTATCAATACGTCCGGCGACCCCGAATCGTTCCGGAGGTTCCCCAACTTTTTTCGACGGGGACGTGTCCGAATCCACCTCGTGTGTCACCTGGTGCCCGTTGTGACGCAATACAACTGTCCCGCTTTGCCGGAACAGTCACGTATGTCGCGGGCTCACTCCCCCGGGTGATCTGCCGCTTACGCATAGTCCGTTCGGGCCATTCAAGATTGGGCCCGAAGGGGGTGTTGCGCTGTGCCCACCTTCCGTAACGTCCTCAACTGGCGGCGGTGAATATGCCGCTGCCGCCGTGGGGGAGCCTCGATTCGGGAGAGGACGGCGCCGGTATGGGCTGGGTAGTCGACTGGAGTGCGCAGGCGGCCTGCCGCACTACCGATCCGGATGAACTGTTCGTTCAAGGAGCAGCGCAGAACAGGGCCAAGGCGGTGTGCACCGGATGTCCGGTGCGCACGGAGTGCCTCGCCGACGCGCTCGACAACCGCGTCGAGTTCGGCGTGTGGGGAGGAATGACGGAGCGGGAGCGCCGCGCACTGCTGCGCAGGCGGCCCACAGTCACTTCATGGCGCCGGCTCCTTGAGACCGCGCGTACGGAATACGAGCGGGGGGTCGGCATCCTGCCGCTCGACGACGACGAGGTGTACGAGAGCTACGCGGCAGTGAGCTGAGGGCACCGCCCTCGGGCATCCTCGGCATCGGTATCGCACGCGCCGGTGTCTCAGACACCGGCATCTGACTCGGGCAGCTCCTGGTGGGCGGCCGCGAGCCGGTTTCCGATGTCCCGCAGCCCCGCGAGGTCGTGCACGTCGCCGGGCAGCGCGGCCACTTCGGTCACCGCCACCTCGGGGTGGAGCGCGGTGAAGCGGTCACGCGTGCGCTGCTCGCGGAAGAGCAGCCGCATGCGTTCGGCGTGCAGCCTCAGCAGGCCTGCGGTGAGTTGTTGGACGGACATCTCCTGCGTGGGTTCCGTGTCCTGCGTGACGTCCGTGTCCTGGGTGGCGGCGGGGGAGCCTTCGTCAGGAGCCGGAGTTTCGGAAGCGGGAGGTTCCGTGGCGGGAGGGTCGGTGGCGGGAGACTCCGCGGTGGGAGACCCTGAACTGCCGTATGTGTCGGGAGAGTTACGAAGACCAGCTTTCCCGTCCCCCTGATCCACAATGCGGGGCTCTTCAAGATTTTCGGCGGCGCCGAGCGCGCGCTCGGCCGACAGCCGGTCGGCGCCGCTGCCGTGGACCCGGTTGAGCACCAGGCCGGCGAGCGGCATGTCCTCGGCCGCCAGCCGCTCCACGAAGTACGCGGCCTCGCGCAGGGCGTCCCGCTCCGGGGCCGCGACCACGAGGAACGCCGTCCCGGGCGCCTGGAGCAGCTTGTACGTCGCGTCCGCGCGCGTGCGGAACCCGCCGAACATCGAGTCCATCGCCGCCACGAAGGTCTGTACGTCCTTCAGCAGTTGGCCGCCCAGCAGCTTGCCCAAGGCACCGGTCATCATCGACATGCCGACGTTCAGGAACTTCATCCCCGCGCGGCCGCCGACCTTCGCCGGCGCCAGCAGGACACGGATCAACTTGCCGTCGAGGAACGACCCGAGCCGCTTCGGCGCGTCCAGGAAGTCGAGCGCGGAGCGGGACGGGGGCGTGTCCACGACGATCAGGTCCCACTCGTCCCTCGCCCGCAGCTGCCCCAGCTTCTCCATCGCCATGTACTCCTGCGTGCCCGCGAAGCCCGCCGAAAGCGACTGGTAGAACGGGTTGGTCAGGATCGCCGACGCTCGGTCCGCGTCCGCGTGCGCCTCGACGATCTCGTCGAAGGTGCGCTTCATGTCGAGCATCATTGCGTGCAGTTCGCCGTCGCCCTCCACGCCCTTCACCCGGCGCGGGGTGTTGTCGAGCGAGTCGATGCCCATCGACTGGGCGAGCCGGCGGGCCGGGTCGATGGTGAGGACGACCACCTTGCGGCCGCGCTCGGCCGCGCGCAGGCCGAGGGCCGCCGCGGTGGTCGTCTTGCCGACGCCGCCCGAGCCGCAGCACACGACGATGCGGGTCTTCGGGTCGTCGAGCAGGGGGTCGAGGTCGAGTACGCGTGCGGGGGAGAGCTGGTGACGGGCGCCCTCCTTGGCGAGGGCCGGATCCTTGCTCATGACATCCCCTTGCTCATGACATCCCCTGCTTCCGGCTCATGACAGTCCCTGTTCGCGCAGCTCGGCCGCCAGTTGGTACAGGCCCGCCAGATCCATGCCCTCGGCGAGCAGCGGCAGTTCGTGCAGCGGCAGGCCCAGCTCGCCCAGTACGGCCCGCTGTTCGTGCTCCAGCGCGTACCGCTCGCCGTACTCCGCGGCCTGCTGCAACAGCGGGTCCACCAGCCGCTCGGCGTGCCCGCCGCGGCGCGCACCGCCGAGTCCTGCGGCCGACAGTGACTGGGCCACGGCCGTCCGCGGCACAGTCCGTACGAGTTCCAGTTCGGCCGCGTCCAACACCTCGGGCCGCACCATGTTCACGATGATCCGCCCCACCGGCAGCCGCGCCGACCGCAGCTCGGTGATGCCGTCCGCGGTCTCCTGGACGGGCATCTCCTCGAGCAGCGTCACCAGGTGCACGGACGTCTCCGGAGACTTCAGCACCCGCATCACGGCCTGCGCCTGGTTGTGTATCGGGCCGATCTTGGCGAGGCCCGCGACCTCGTCGTTGACGTTCAGGAAGCGGGTGATGCGGCCGGTGGGCGGGGCGTCCATGACGACGTAGTCGTACGCGAACCGGCCGTTCCTGTCCTTCCGGCGCACCGCCTCGCACGCCTTGCCGGTCAGAAGTACGTCCCTGAGGCCGGGCGCGACGGTGGTGGCGAAGTCGATCGCGCCGAGTTTCTTCAGGGCCCGGCCGGCGCTGCCCAGTTTGTAGAACATCTGGAGGTAGTCCAGAAGGGCCAGTTCGGGGTCGATGGCGAGGGCGAACACCTCCCCGCCCCCTGGAGCGACGGCGATCTTTCGCTCCTCATAAGGCAACGCTTCCGTTTCGAAGAGCTGCGCGATGCCCTGCCGGCCCTCGACCTCGACGAGAAGCGTCCGCTTCCCCTCGGTCGCGAGGGCCAACGCGAGGGCGGCGGCGACCGTCGTCTTGCCGGTCCCGCCCTTGCCGCTGACGACCTGGAGCCTGCTCACGTATTCGAGCGTAACCAGTCCGTGCGCGGGCTAAGCGGGAGGCTGTGGACAACCTGGGTGAGGTCGGCCGCCTGACCGGTGTGTCGCAGCGGCTAAAGTCGGCCGCATGACCAAGTGGGAATACGCAACCGTGCCTCTGCTCGTCCACGCCACGAAGCAGATTCTGGACACCTGGGGCGAGGACGGCTGGGAGCTTGTCCAGGTCGTGCCCGGGCCGAACAACCCCGAGCAGCTCGTCGCCTACCTCAAGCGGGCGAAGGCGTGAGCTCGGTCGAGGCGCGGCTGGCCGAGCTGGGGCTGACGCTTCCGGAGGTCGTGCCGCCGCTCGCCGCGTATCAGCCGGCTGTGCAGTCCGGTGTGTACGTCTACACCTCCGGCCAGCTGCCGATGGTGGAGGGCAAGCTTCCGGTCACCGGCAAGGTGGGTGCGGAGGTCACGGCCGAGGAGGCCAAGGAGCTGGCGCGGATCTGCGCGCTGAACGCCCTGGCCGCCGTGAAGTCCGTCGCGGGTGACCTGGACCGGGTGGCGCGTGTGGTGAAGGTGGTCGGCTTCGTGGCGTCCGCCTCCGACTTCACGGGGCAGCCGGGTGTCGTCAACGGCGCGAGTGAGCTGCTGGGCGAGGTGCTGGGCGACAAGGGCGTGCACGCGCGGAGCGCGGTGGGCGTGACGGTGCTGCCGTTGGACGCGCCGGTGGAGGTCGAGGTCCAGGTGGAGCTGACCGGGGCATAGGGCGGGCGTGGTGTGCCTGCGGCGGCCTGTGTGGATGCCTGCGGCGGCCTGTGCGGGTGCCTGCGGCGCCGGTGCGGGTGGGTTGGGGTCGGGGCCGTGTCGGGGGGTGTCCGTCCTCGGAACGGCGCGGAATCGGTTGCCTTTCGAGGTGCTCGTGTTGACGC